>NZ_JCATID010000004.1:0-322861 GCF_059693745.1 Sphingobium sp. WR1
GGGAAAGACCTGACCAGTGTGCGAATGGCAATGACGCGGATAGCGAAGGGGTAATCATATAGCAGCAGCCGACCAGAGCCGGTCGTTAAAATCAGGCACCGCGAACGTCTGCTCCTGACAGAGGTTGCCGATGGACCGCTGCAATGGAGTCCGTCAAGAAGGCGCCCCAAACTCAGTCGTTCGGATGCGTTCGGCGCAATCTCGAAACCCGTCATTCGTTCATCTCGCTCTGAACGACCCCAGAATGCCCAACATTTGTGATTTTGCTGTCACGCAGCTTCCCGTCTTGCCTGTCCAGGAAGCGGTCAGGGGCAAAGTTAAAAAGGGGATGAGCAATAGGTTACGCCTAGCGTTTGGCGACTAGCTCAGCAGGCTCATGCTTATCTACGCGTGCATTGAATGCCGCAAATAAACTGGCCGTTTCCGAATGCTAGGAGGCTTCAACAGCATTCCTTTCGTATTCCGAGCTCCCAAAAAGTGGACGCAGCAGATACGGATGAAACCGCCCCCACGCACTCCACCTTTCACCGCGTGGAAGGGTTGCTTTCGATTTCAACATCTGCCGTGGCCGCTTCGACGGTCGCATATCCCGGTCGGTTCCGCGGCGCCTGATCGCCGCCCGATCGGAGATCAACGATGCACGCTGATATTAAATTCAACCGACGGGGCTTCATTGCCGCCACGTCGATCGCGGGTGTAGTCGGCCTGGCCGGCGTTGCGCCTCTCAAGGCGATCGCGGAAACGGCGTCCGCCCCCACCGGTCCGGCTGCCATCCGCCCCTTCCACATCCATGTGCCCGAGGCGAAGCTGACCGACATGCGGCGCCGCATCCTGGCGACCAACTGGCCGGACCGCGAGACGGTGGCCGATACCTCGCAGGGCCTGAAGCTGGCCACGATGCAGAAGGTCGCGCGCTACTGGGCGACCGGCTATGACTGGCGCAAGGCCGAGGCCTATCTCAACAACCTCCCCAATTTCGTCACCGAGATCGACGGCGTCGACATCCACTTCATCCATGTGAAGTCGAAGCATGCGAACGCGCTGCCGATCCTTATCACCCATGGCTGGCCAGGCTCGATCTTCGAGCAGCTCAAGATCATCGGCCCGCTGACCGATCCGACTGCGCATGGCGGCACCGAGGCGGACGCGTTTGACGTGATCATCCCGTCGCTGCCCGGGCATGGCTTTTCGGGCAAGCCGACCGAGCTCGGCTGGGATCCCATCCGCATCGCCAAGGCCTGGGCCGTGCTGATGCAGCGCCTGGGCTATTCCCGCTATGTCGCCCAGGGCGGCGACTGGGGCAATGCTGTGACCGAACAGCTCGCGCTGCTCGAACCGCAGGGCCTGATCGGCATCCACACCAACATGCCCGCCTCGATCCCCGACGACATCGCCAAGGCCCTCGCCACGGGCGGCCCGGCACTTGCCGGCCTCTCCGCCGACGAGCAGCGCGCTTATGGCCAGCTCGACGATTTCTACAAGAACGGCCTGGGCTATGCGACCGAGATGGCGAAGCGCCCGCAGACGCTCTACGCGCTGGCGGATTCGCCGATCGGGCTGGCCGCATGGATGTTCGACCATGACGCGCGCAGCATGGGACTGATCACCCGCGTGTTCGACGGTGCCCAAGAAGGCCTGTCGCGCGAGGACCTGATTGACAATGTCGCGCTCTACTGGCTGACCAACACCGCGGTCTCGTCCGCCCGGCTCTATTGGGAGAGCAAGCTCGCCTTCTTCGCGCCCAAGGGCGTCAAGCTGCCGGCGGCGATCAGCGCGTTCCCCGACGAGATCTATCAGGCGCCGCGCAGCTGGGTGGAAAAGGCCTATCCCCGGCTGATCCATTATAATCGCATGCCCAAGGGCGGCCATTTCGCCGCCTGGGAGCAGCCCGCCGCCTTTGCCGGCGAGATGCGCACCGCGTTCCGTTCGCTCCGCTGATCCCCCAGAGCGGAGCCGGGCGGCGCGCAGTCCCCCAAGCGCGCCACCCAACCCTCTGCTCCCCTACAAAGGACCCTTTCCGATGCCTTTCCTCAAATCCGCCGCCATTGCCGCCGGCCTGTTGCTCACCGCCGCCGCGCCTTCGCCCGAGCCCGCCCGGATGCCGACCATCGTGCTCGTCCACGGCGCCTTTGCCGATTCGACCAGCTGGAACGGCGTCGTCGCCGAGCTGACCAGGGACGGCTATCCGGTGATCGCCGCGGCCAATCCGCTGCGCGGCGCGGCGAGCGACGCCGCCTATGTCGCCTCGATCGTCCATTCGGTGAACGGCCCGGTCGTGCTGGTCGGCCATAGCTATGGCGGCACGGTGATCACCCAGGCCGCCGCGAACACGCCCAACGTCAAGGCTCTGGTCTATGTCTCCGCATTCGCGCCCGATGTCGGCGAGAGCAGCTTCGAGCTCGCCGGCAAGTTCCCCGGCTCGGTGCTTGGCGATGTGCTGGCGCAGCCGGTGACGACGCCCGAGGGTCTGCACGACCTCTATATCCGCACCGATCGCTTCGCCGCCGCCTTCGCGGGTGATCTGCCGGCATTGGTGGCGCAGATCGCCGGCTATGCCCAGCGTCCGCTGACCAACGAAGCGGGCAACGAGAAGGTAAGCGTCGCGGCGTGGAAATCGATCCCGTCCTGGACGATCTTCGGTTCGAAGGACCTCGCCATCCCGCCGGCGGCGCTGCAGTTCATGGCCGCGCGTGCCGGCGCCAGGAAGGTCGTCCAGATACCCGGCGCCTCGCATGTCGTGATGATCTCGCATCCGCACGAAGTCGCAACGATGATCGAAGATGCTGCAAACGTGGCCAAGGCGCAGTAGTTAACGCTATGGAAACGATCGCTCCGACTCGCCGCACGCTGTTGAGGGCGGCGATAATCGCCGTCGTGGCACCCGTCGTGCCGGCTCTTGCCGGTGTGGCGGAGCCGCCGGCCTTGCCGCCGCTCAAGACGGTGCGGACCGACCTGCTCGAGATCGCCTATGCCGAATATGGCCCGGCGGGGGGCGCGCCGGTGATCTTGCTTCATGGCTGGCCTTACGACATCCACGCCTTTGCCGAAGTCGCGCCGGTGCTGGCAGCCAAGGGCTTTCGCGTGATCGCGCCTTACTTGCGCGGCTATGGCGCAACGCGCTTCCTGTCGGCCGATACGTTGCGCAACGGCCAGCCCGCGGCGCTGGCGCTCGACACCGTCGCGATGATGGACGCGCTGGGTATCCCCAGCGCGATCCTGGCCGGGTTCGACTGGGGCGCGCGCACCGCCGACATCATCGCCGCGCTTTGGCCGGCACGGGTGAAGGGGCTGGTCGCAGTCAGCGGCTATCTGATCGGTAGCCAGGCAGCGGGGCAGAAGCCGTTGCCGCCCGAAGCCGAGCAACAATGGTGGTACCAATTCTATTTCGCGACCGAGCGCGGTCGGCTGGGCTATGAGAAGAACCGCCATGCCTTCGCCCGACTGATCTGGCAGACGGCCTCGCCGCGCTGGGTATTCGACGACGCGACATTCGAGCGCTCGGCGACGGCGCTCGACAATGTCGATCAGGTCGCGGTCGTGATCCATAATTACCGCTGGCGGCTGGGGTTGGCACAGGGCGAACCGCGCTACGACGCGACCGAGCAACTGCTCGCCGCTGCGCCGGTGATCAGCGTGCCGACGATCACGATGGAAGGCGACGCCAACGGCGCGCCGCATCCGGAGCCCGTCGCCTATGCTGCCAAGTACACCGGCCGCTACCAGCACCGGACGATCACCGGCGGCATCGGCCACAACCTACCCCAGGAAGCACCTGCCGCCTTCGCCCAAGCGGTGATCGACATGGCCGCGATGGGATAGGACGATGACGGCCTATGTCTTCAAGCTCCATGAGCGGCCGACCTTGCCGGGATCGCCCGCCAATCCGGATCATCCGGCCCGGCGGCGAGTGATCTACTTCATCATCGGCTGCCTGATCGGGATCACCGGCGGGCTGGGCAACGCGCTGGTCGCGGTCAATCTGAACTTCGCGCAGGGTACGCTCGGGCTCAACACCGACGAAAGCGCGTGGCTGATCGCTTCCTATTACATGACGAACGTCACCGCCAATCTGCTGCTGATTGCGGGAGCGCAACGCGACCAGGCGGCGTTGGGCTATCGCCGTACCGCGCTCACGGCCTTCCGCGAAGTCGAAGACGCGCTGGCGACGGTGAAATTCGCCGACCGGCAAATCCTGCTCGCCCAGTCGCAGCGCGACACATGGGCCAAGGGGCTACGGCTGGCGACCAACCGCTACCGCGAGGGCTCTTCGCCCTATCTCGAGCAGCTCGACGAACAGCGCAGCCTGCTAAGCGCTGAGCTGTCGCTCGTCCAGTTGCGCGCCGACGCGCTGCTGGCACGCGTGGAGATGTTCCAGGCGATGGGTGGGGGCTGGTCGCCGGGCGACGGCGAGGCGCGCTTCTAGATTGGGCGCGCCCGTGCGGCGGGTTCGAGCTTCGAGATGTCGGACATCGCCTTGCGCAGCCTCGGGGTGATCCAGTCGATGAACACACGGGTCTTGAGCGGCAACAGGCCCTGCCGGACGTAGATCAGATGTATAGGGAATGCGCGTTCGTCGCAATCGTCGAGCACCGTGACCAAGGCCCCCGATTCGAGTTCCTTCGAGATTTGGTAGCTCGGTAAGCGCGCGATGCCGATGCCCTGGGCCGCGGCGCTGACCGCGCCTGCGGCCGAATTCGAGAAGACGCGGACGTGCGGCGCGCCCATCACCCTCTGCCCGTCGCGCTGATAGATCCATGCGGTGTCGCGGATCGGCGCGAAGACGATGCTCTCGTGCCCGGCGAGGTCCGCGGGCGAGACTGGGTAGCCGGCGCGCTCCAGATAGGCGGGGCTGGCGCAGGTCAGCATGCGGAACTCGCCCAGCTTGGTCGCGTGGAGCGAACTGTCCTCGAGGGCGCCGAGCCGGAACCCGACATCGACCCGCTCCTCGACTAGATGCACGGTGCGATCGACCGACAGCACGTTGAGGTTGATCTCGGGATAGTCGCACAGGAACTGATAGGCGAGCGGCAGGACGTGCAGCCGCCCGAATGCCATGGACACCGTGATGCTCAGCTCGCCGCGCGGCACTTCATATTCGCCCGACGCACGCAGCTCCGCGTCCCTGATCTGGGCGACGATCTGACGCGCCGCATCGACATAGTCGCGCCCGGCATCGGTAAGCTGGACGTTGCGGCTGGTGCGGATCAGCAATTGCGTGCCGAGATGGCGCTCGAGATCGGCGACCTTGCGGCTCACGCTGGGCAATGGCGCGTTGAGCTTGCGGCTGCCGGCCGAGAGGCTGCCGCTATCGACGACGGCCAACAACACCTGCATTGCATCGAGACGGTCCATGCGATCCCCCATCGCCTGCGTCGGGCGACAATAGCGGTACGCGATGCGGGTGCCAAGCTGGGCCGCCCGGGCTCAGGCGGCGGCAGCTCTGTCCGCAGGCAGGAATGGAGCGACCGCCGCGCGGACGTGCTCGATATAGGCCGCTTCCTCGCCGGCCGGGGCGACATAATGCAGCACCTCCTCGGCGGCGCGCATCGAAGCGCCGCGAGCGATGATCCAGGTCGCGATATATTGCGACGAAAGGCAGCCGCCCGCGGTCGCCACATTGCCGTTTGCATTGAAGGGCGCATCGAGCACTTCGACGCCGGCCTCGATCAGCCAGGGCCTGGTCGTCAGGTCGGCACAGGCTGGATGCCCCTGGAGCAATCCAAGTTTCGCCAGCAGCAGTGCGCCCGAACATTGCGAACCGATGAGCTGGCGCGAAGGATCGAGCCTGATCCGGGCGAGCAGATCGGAGTCAGCGGCGATGTCGCGCGTTAGGATGCCGCTGCCGATCAGCACGGCATTGGCCTCAGCGGCGAACGCGAGCGGCTTTTGGCGCTGGACGACGACGCCGTTCATCGAGCGGACCTGCTCGGTGGGCGCAGTGATATAGGCCGCCCAGCCTTGCGCCTTCATCCCGTTGAGGATGGAGAGCGCGACGAAGGAGTCGATCTCGTTGAAGCCATCGAAGGTCAGGATCGCAATCTGCATCAACGCTTCCTCAGCTGAATCGCACGTCGCTTAGATCGATCGACACCATCAGCATATCCTCGACCGGCCGATTGTCGGGCCCGCGGACATAGGCGCGGCGCCGCGTGGGCACGCGGATACCCTGGACCTCGACCGGATTGCTGACCAGTTGCACGGCCGCGAAGCCGCCGGCGACGTCGACGCGATAATCGTGCCGGCGAAGGTCGAGCGCCTTGTCGAAATAAAGGTCCTGCTGCCGGCTGTGCGTGACCATGTCGCCAGGGAAGGAAGCGCGCAGCACCCGCCATTCCTCCTCGCCTTCGCGCCACGGATCGAGCTCGCGAACCTCAACTCCGGGCATCGCAAGCGCGAAGGGCGAGTTGAGGTAGAGCCACATCGCATAGCCGTTGAAATAGGCGCGGTGGAGCGGGCCCCAGGGCGTGCTCAGCCCGTGGCCGGCGAACAGCCCCGGAAGATCGCGGCTCTCAGCGACGACCGCGCCGTCCGTCTTCTCGACCGCCACGCGATCGGCGGTGAAGGCGGTGCGCTGATCCGGCGCGCCGAAGGGCGAGACCGAAGCGCGCAGTTCGTGCAACCACACCGACATGCGCCGCCGAGTCGTATCCGTGGCCAGGCCCTTGAGCGGGAACAGCCCGCCGGTGGTGACGGCGTCCGCCTCCACCCGCTCGAATGCCGCGCGGCGGGCGAGGCCGCCATGCGCTTCGATCACATCGTCCAGCAATGGCATGTCCATCCTCCCCTCAGGCGGCCTTGGCGTCGGGCGCCGAAGCCGCGGCCTCGTGGCGCGCGCGCAAATCGAGCAGGCCGAGCAGCAGCGCGTCGCGCTCGATCTCGAGCTGCTCGATACTACGCCCGCCGACTTCTTCGTGCACGCTGTCGATCAGCCGCTGCTGCACTTCCGGCGTCAGATCGGGTTGGCCCAGGCTCTTCCACGAACGCATCATTGGTACGGCGAACTGCGCGAGGAAATGCTCGATCCCGCCGCCGCCGCCACCGAGATGGTTGAGCATCATATTGCCCATCAGCCCCCAGCGCAGCCCGGGGCCCCAGGACAAAGCGGTATCGACATCGGTGGCGCTCACCACGCCTTCGGTGACGAGATAATAGACTTCGCGCGCCAGCGCGGCCTGCAGCCGGTTGGCGACATGGCCCGGCATCTCCTTGTGGATCCGCACCGTGCGCCGGCCGATCGCAGTGTAAAAGGCATCGGCGCGGCGGATCGCGTCTTCCGCGGTCTTCTCGCCCGCGACCAGCTCGACCAGCGGGATCAGGTGCGGCGGGTTGAACGGGTGGCCGATGATGCAGCGCTCGGGATGCGCGGTGGCACCGCGCTGGATTTCGCTCATCGGCAGCCCCGACGAGCTCGACGCGATGATCACATCGGGCGGCAGCAGCGCGTCGAGCTGGCCATAAAGCTGCTGCTTGAGCTCGATCCGCTCGGGGCCATTCTCCTGGACGAAGTCGACACTCGCCAGCGCCTCAGCGAGATCGGCATTGAACGCGAACTTGTCGAGCGAGGCGTCGGGCGCGAGGCCAAGCTGCTCCAGCGCCGGCCAGGCCTTCTGGATGAAGTTGCGGACCTTGTGGCTCGCGTCGGGCGCGGGATCGGTGGCGATCACCTCGAACCCCTTGGCGAGGTAAAGCGCGGCCCAGCTCGCGCCGATGACGCCGCTGCCGACAATGGCGATGCGGCGGATGTTGCGGTCGGTCATGTCAGGTCTCCGGGTTCAGATTTCGGCGTAGGCGATGCCGGCAAGATTGCCCTGGACACCGAGCAGGGTGCGCTTGTGCGATCCGTCGAGCTCGGCGACGTAGATCGAGCCGCCCAGATCGGTGACGAACATGCGGTTGCCGGGCACGTCGAGCGCGATGCCGATGCCCTCCATCAGACGGGTGACAAGGATCTGCGGCTCGGCATCGCATTCGTCGATCGCCGCGCAATTGACGGTGTTGCCGTCGGGCGGATCGCCGCGATCGGTCCAGTAGAGGATGCGGTTTTCGACATCGAGCTCGAGGTCGATCGGCTCCGGCAGCGCGCCGAACAGCAGCTCGACGTCCGACCGGTGCGCCGGGTCTTCGCCCTGCGGCATGTCGATCCCGGCGCGCAGGATGCGGCCGACGCCTTCATTGTCGCCGCCCTTCTGCGTCCAGTAGAATTTGCCGCCGACCGGATCGACGGTGATCCCCACGCACCAGCGCCTCGCGTCGCGCCGATCGGCATCGCCATGCCCGGTCTCGATCAGCGTCTCGACATGCGACCCATCGAGATTGGCGCGCATCACGCGCATCCCCTCGCGATCCGACCAGTAGAGCTTGCCGCCGGCACTATCGAGATGAAGCTGTTTGGGGGTGAAGGCGACGCCCGCCGGCACGATCACCACCCGGTTGGCGCCATCGAGATTGGCGCGTTCGATCGAGCCGTCGCCCTGATTGGGCACGCCCATATTGGTCCAATAGATATGCCTGGCCTCGGCATCGACGACGATGCCGTCCGGGTGGCGGCAATCGCTGACGATGACCCGGCGGCCCGAACCGTCCGGGTTCATCGCGTGGATCCGCCCGCCGCTCAGCTCGAGGACGAATAGGCGGCCGGTGCGGGAGGTGGCCGGCTCACGCGCTGGCTTGAAGAGCTGATGCACGGTCATGATCCTTCCTTCGGGTCAGGCGGCGCGCTTGGCCGCGCTGGGGATGACGCCTTCTTGGCGCAGCGCCTCGATGCTCTTCGCGTCGAAGCCGAGCTCGCTAAGGATCTCCTCGGTATGCTCGCCGATGCTGGGCGCGCGCCGGGCGGGTGCCTTGGCGACGCCGTGGATCTGGAAGGGGCTGCTGATCGTCCGGGTCATCGTGCCGCCGGCGCCTTCGAGCGGCACGACGATGCCGTTCGCGGTAAGCTGCGGATCGGCGATCACCGCCTCCGGCCCGTTGATCTCGCCGAAGGTGGCATAGGTCTCGGTCAGCACCCTGTGCCAGTGCGCCATCGGATGCGCGGCGAACACTTCGTCGAAGATCGCGGCGAGCGCGCCCATATTTTCCGCCAGCGCCTCCGCGCTGGTGAAGCGCGGATCAGTGAGTAGCTCCGGACGGCCGATCGCATTGGCGACGGCGGCGAACTTGTCCGGTGTGACGATCAGCACGAACCACGCGCCGTCGCCCGCACGATAATGGTTCATCGCGGCGTTGGCCGGATTGGCGCGGTCATGCGGGGCCGGGAAATGGGCACCGGCTAGCGCGGCCTGGATCGAGACGCTGGCCGACCACACGCCCTCGGCGAGCAGCGAGGTGGTGACATAGGAGCCCTTGCCGGTGCGCTCACGCCGATAGAGCGCGGTCGCGATCGCGGCATAGAGTCCGACTGCGGTGGCGTTGTCGCCGCTGCCGCTCACCGGCCAGGGCGGCGGCGCTCCGGCGTCACGCGTGAGCGCGAGCAGCCCGCTGCGGGCCCAATAGGCGGTGATGTCGAACCCCGGCAGCCCGGCATCGGGGCCGTTCTCGCCGAACCCGGTCAGATCGGCATAGATCAGTCGCGGATTCCATTCCGCGACATCCTCATATTCGAGCTGCAGACGGCGGCGCGCCTCATGCGGGGTGTTGACGATGAATATGTCCGCCCAATTGGCCAGCTCGAACAGCACCTGGTGCGCGCCAGGCGATTTGAGATCGAGCGCGATGCCGCGCTTGTTGCGATTGGCGAGGTGCCACTGATAGGCCTGATCCGATTGCGGCTGGATCGGCGTCTTGTTCGCGCGCCGCCACAGATCGCCATGCGGCGGCTCGACCTTGATCACCTCCGCCCCGAAATCGGAGAGGATGACCGCGGCACCCGGCCCGGCGACGAAGCTCGACAGGTCGACGACCTTGAGCCCCGAAAAGATGTTTTCGTCCGTCATGTTCAGTCTCCTGGAGAGCGTGCGTCAGCGTCCGCGAAACTGCGGCGCGCGTTTTTCGAGAAAGGCGGCGGTGCCTTCCCGGCGATCCTCGGTGCCGGCGAGCAGGCCGAAATACGAAGCCTCGAGCGCATAGCCCGCCTCCCCGTCCGCATTCGCCGCGAGCAACGCGTAGCGGATGGCGAGCGGGGCGTTGGCGGCAATCTCGCGCAGGATCGCTTCGGCCCGCGCGATCAGATCGGCGGCGGGAACGACTTCGTTGACCAGCCCGATGCGGTGCGCCTCCTCGGCGCCGATCATGCCGCCGGTGAGGATGAGCTGGAGCGCCCTGCCCTTGCCGACCAAAGCCGGCAGCCGCTGGGTGCCGCCGCCGCCCGGCAGCAGGCCGAGCTTGACCTCGGGCTGGCCGAACCGGGCGTGCTCAGCGGCGATGCGCAGCGTGCAGGCCATCACCACTTCGCAGCCGCCGCCCAGCGCGAAGCCGTTGATCGCAGCGATCACCGGCTTGCCGAGCGTCTCGAGCAGGCCGAGCGTCTCCTGGATGAAGGCGCTGAGCCCCTGCCCTTTGATCGCATCGAGCGTGGCGAGGCCGGAGATATCCGCGCCGGCGGCAAAGGCCTTGTCGCCCGCGCCGGTGAGGATGACGCCGTGGACCGTCTCGTCCGCCTGCGCATCGGCCAGCGCCGTGCGCATATCGGTGAGCGTCGCGACGTCGACGGCGTTGAACACTGCCGGCCGGTTGAAGGTCAGATAGGCGATGCCGTCGGCCTTCTCATAGACCATGGTCTCGAGCTGGAGCGCGGGCACACGGGTTCCCTGGGCCGCCGAAGCGGCCTGAAGCGAAGTCATGATGTTTCTCCTGGTTGGAGGGGGATCAGACGAAGGCGCTGAACCCCGAGACCGCCTTGCCGACGATCAGATTTTGCATCTGGAAGGTGCCCTCATAGGAATAGAGCGCCTCCGCGTCGGAGAAGAGCCGGCCGATATCATTGTCGACGATGATGCCGTTGGCGCCGAAGATCTCGCGCGCCCAGGCAACCGTCTCGCGCATCCGCGCCGTAGTGAAGGCCTTGGCGAGCGAGGCGTGCTGGTCCTCCAGCTTGCCGGCTTCCTCGATCTCGGCGAGGCGCAGCATCAGCGCCTGGCTGGCGGTGAGGTTGCCGAGCATCTTGGCGATCAGGTCCTGCACCATCTGGAACGATGCGATCGGCTTGCCGAACTGCACGCGCTCCTGCGCATATTTGAGCGCAGCCTCATAGGCACCCATTTGCACGCCCGTCGCCATCCAGCCCACGCCCGAGCGGGTGAGCTTGAGCACATGGGCGGTGTCGCGGAAGCTGTTCGCGTTCTGCAGCCGGTTGGCCTCGGGCACGCGGCAATCGGTCATCGTGATCAGGCCGTTCTGGACGACCTTGAGCGCCATCTTGTTCTCGATCTTCTCGACGCTGAAGCCCGGCGTAGTCTTGTTTTCGACGATGAAGCCCTTGACCTGATTGTCCTCGACGTCGCGCGCCCAGATCACCGTTATGTCACACCAAGGCGCATTGCCGATCCATTTCTTCTGGCCATTGAGGACCCAGCTGTCGCCGTCGCGCTTCGCGGTGGTGGTGAGGCCGCCGCCGGTCCCCGATCCGACCAGCGGCTCGGTGAGGCCGAAGGCGCCGATCCGATCGAGCGCGGCCATGGCGGGCAGCCATTTCGTCTTCTGCTCCTCCGAGCCGAGCAGCGCGATCGAGCCCATCGATAGGCCGGTATGCACGCCGAAAAAGGTCGCGAACGACGCATCGACGCGGCACATCTCCATGATCAGCATGCCCATCAGCCGATCGCGCACACCCTGGGCGTGGAGGTTGCCGATATCGAGCTTCTTGAGCTCGGGGATCAGCTCGAACGGGAACGCATCGCGCACCCAATATTCGTTGATGATCGGCGCGACCTTGGTCTGCATGAAGTCGCGAACTTTGGTGAGGATCGCCTGTTCGTCCGGCGTCAGCGTGCCTTCGATATGGTAGAAATCGCCATGCGGCACGGGGAGCGGCTTGGGGCCCGAAGGCTTGATTGCAGTGGCCATGTCGGTTCCTTTCAGGGGTCTTGGCAAAGGGGTTCAGGGGGCGAGCGAAATGGGCGTGTCCGCGCCGCTTTCGAGCAGCAGATGCACCGGGCAACGCTGGGCGACGCGCAGCAGACCGAACGGGTTGGGCCCGGTATCGAGCCCGCCGACATCGACCGGCTCGTTCATCAGCAGGTCGTGGCCGCCGCTCCGGACGCGTGCCTGGAAGAGGCCCGCGCCGGTTGCCTCGGCGAGCGCGAACGGCTCGGCCTGGGGAGCGGCGGTCACCACGGCTCGACCACCGCGCGCAGCGCCTCGACATAGGCGCGCAGGCGCGTCAGCTCGTCCTGCAACGGCGCCAGCTGCCGGGCGACGATCCATTCGATCCCGGCTTCGAGCACCCGGTCATTCTCGACCGGCCTGGTCTGAAGATTATTCCTCATCTCGGATCTCCTTGTTCGAACCATTTCGCCCGGCAGGTGTGGGTCAGGCGGTCTCCGCCGAACGAAGCGCGACGCGTGCTTCGATCCCATTGCGGGTCATCTTGGAATAGGGGCAGGCCTGGTGCGCCCGCTCGACCAGCCAGTTGGCGGTCTCTTCCGGAACGCCCGGAAGGCTCACGTCGAGCTCGGCGGTGAGGAAATAGCCCTCGTCCAGGCCGAAATGCAGCTCGACCTGGGCATCGACCGCGGTCTCCGCCGGCAGCGCGACGCCGGCTTCCTTGGCCGCGATGCCCAGCGCGCCTTCATAACAGGCGGACCAGCCGGCGGCGAATAGCTGCTCGGGATTGGTCCCGGGCTTGCCCGAGCCGGGCGAAGAAAGCTTGATGTCGAGCTGGCCGTCCGTGCTACGCGCGGCGCCTTCGCGGCCGCCGACAGTGTGGACGTTCGCAGTGTACAGGGTCTTCGAACTCATCTTCGTAACTCCTCTGGAAACGCGAGGCGCCACGTTCAGCGACGTCTGGCGACGCCGATTTATCTAGAGAGGCGCGGCGGCGGCCGGCAGCCATGGAAAGTGATAACCAGCCTCTCGGAAACGGAGCATCGGAAGCTGCGCACATATGAAAAGGCGCAGCCCCGATGGCGGGACCGCGCCTTGTGCAACGAATAGGGCGTAGCGGGGATTAGTCCGCATAATCCCACACATCGTCCGGCAGTTTGTCCTTGAGCGAGGCATACATCGCGTCGCGGAACAGCTTCACTGCCGGAAACGGGCGAAGCGCGATCGTGCGCTCGACGATCTTGCCCTCTTCATTGTCGATGATGACCTCGAAGCTTTCAAGCTTGTGGCCGTCCATCGTTCCTTCCCAGCGCAGGAAAGTGGTGCGGTCATCGACCTTGTACTCGGCGGTATAGGCGCCCGATCCGCGCGTGGAACTCGACTGGGCGAAGATCGCCGCGACGGTCTCGCGCCCGTCGATCGCGCGGATCAGGATCGGGCTGTTGAACACGACATTGTCGGCGAGCAGCGCGCTCACCTGCGCCTGGGTGGGTTTACCGGCTTCGCGCAATTCACGTAACGGATGCATGACGACTTCTCCCAAATGTGAGGACTTCACGAAGGAGAGTTAGGCGCGCCCGCGCCCGCCCAGCAGACCGGCGGAACGAGAGGAGCCCTCTCATTCCGCCGCTGTTCCGGGATCACGGGCGGCGCAGCAGCGCCACCGTGCCATGCCCGCCATCGGCACAGATGCTGACGACCGCATAGCTGCCCGAAGGCATCGCCCAGAGCTCCTTCACCGCCTGGCTCAGGTCGCGCGCACCGGTCGCGGCGAAGGGATGACCGATCGCCACCGAACCGCCATTGGGGTTGACCCGATCCCAGGGGAAAGGCCCGAAATCAAAGTCGATGCCCACGCGGTCGCGCGTCCAGCCCGGCTTCTCGAGTGCCGCGACATTGGCGAGCACCTGGGCCGAGAAGGCTTCATGGATTTCCCACAACGCGACATCGGCATATTTGAGGCCGTGGCGCGCAAGCAGGCGCGCGATCGCGAAGCTCGGCGCCATCAACAGGCCATCGACAGCGTGATCGACCGCGGCGATCTCGTGATCGACGAGCTCGGCATGGAAGGTCCCTTCCGGCAGCCGGGTCAGGCCGGTCTCGGTTGCGACCCAGCAAGCGGCGGCGCCATCGGTGATCGGCGAGCTGTTGCCCGCGGTCAGCGAGCCGCTGCCCGTCTTGTCGAACGCCGGCTTGAGCGCGGCGAGCTTTTCGGCCGAGGTATCGGCGCGCGGATGCGCGTCGCGGCTGATCTCGGGGAGCGCCAGGACGAGATCGTCGAAGAAGCCGCTCTCCCAGCTCGCAACCGCGCGCTGATGGCTCTTGAGCGACCAGTCATCCTGCGCCTCGCGGCCGATCGACCAGATCTTGGCGGTTTCCTCCATATGGTCGCCCATCGTGCGGCCGGTGATGCGATTGGCCCAGCCCTTGATCGGCAGGGTGAGGTCGTTCGCGCTCAGCCCCTGCAGCGCGGCCATCGCCTCGGCCGGGTTCTGGCGGAACAGCTTGGTGATCCGCTTGGAAGCTTCCACCGTGAGGCCGATAAAGGGATTGCTCATCACCTCCGCGCCGCCGACCAGCGCGAGGTCCTTGTCGCCGCCCAGCAGCCCCGCCACGGTGAGCGCCGCGACCATGCTGGTCGAGCAGGCGAGGATGGTGGAATAGGCCGGCACGGTGGGATCGAGCTTGGCATCGAGCCAGATCTCGCGGGCGATGTTGCTCCAGCCCAGACTGGGGATCACCGTGCCCCAGGCGAACAGGTCCGGCCTGGCCTGGTCGGCCATCGCCTTGGCGAGCGGGACCGACAGGCTGCTGGCGTCATAATCGGCAAGCGCGCCACCGCCTTTGCCGAACGGCGTGCGCAGGCCGGCGGCGATATAGGTCTTCTGGGCAAAACGGGTCATGGCATTTCTCCAATAGGGTCCTGCGGACCTAGGAACTGCGCCGGCGATCGTACAGTGCGGCATTTCGAGAGGCTGCTTATCGTTCCGCGGCACTGCCGCTGCCAATCTACACCATTAGGTATCTCGACGTTGCCGGAGGTCGCGCAGAGCGACGCTTCCCACAGGGTCTAGGAGCTACCGTCATGGAACATGCATTGGGAACCGCCGTCGTAACCGGCGCATCGACCGGGATTGGCACCGTCTATGCCGATCGCCTCGCGGCGCGAGGCTATGACCTCGTCCTGGTCGCCCGCAGCGCCGACAAGCTGGCGCAGGTCGCCGAGCGCATCCGCGCCGAGACCGGCCGCAAGGTCGACATTCTTCCCGCCGATCTGGCCGACCCCGCCGATCTCGCCCGCGTCGAGACCTTTCTGAAGGCTACGCCGGCCATCACGATGCTCGTAAACAATGCTGGTCTGGGCGGCGCGCTGAAGCTCATCGACTCCGATGTCGACCAGATGACGTCGCTGATCGCGGTCAATGTCACCGCGCTGACGCGGCTGACATACGCCGTCGTACCGGAGTTCATCGCTCGCGGCGCGGGCACGATCATCAACATCGCCTCGATCGTTGCGATCAACCCGGAGACGCTCAACGGCGTCTATGGCGGCTCCAAGGCGTTCGTCGTCGCGTTCAGCCAGAACCTGCGCCACGAGCTGGAGGGCACCGGCGTCCGCGTCCAGGTGCTGCTGCCTGGCGCGACCGCGACCGACTTCTGGGAGATCGCCGGCCGCCCGGTCGAGTTGCTGCCCAGCGCGACCGTGATGCGCGGCGAGGACTTAGTCGATGCGGCGCTGGTCGGGCTCGATCGCGGCGAGTTCGCCTGCATTCCTTCGCTGCAGGATGGCACGCTGTACGAAGCCTATGAGGAGGCCCGTATGGCGATGGCCGGCAAGCTCTCCAGCGCCAGCCCGGCTCCGCGTTACCAGGCAACCGCCTGAACCATTTCACGGGCTTTCCCGGTTAATCAGGGGCGACTCCTGAACCAGAGTGCCCCTCGCCGAGTTCGACCCGCAGATGGTGGTGCTGCAGGGGAGATGGGATCTTGTTGCCAAAAAATCTCCATCGCCGCGCGGAAGAGGCGATGGTGCAGGCGTAAGCCTAGCCCCGCGTATCTCAGATCATGAAGTGAAATTAGGCGAGAGGTCGCCAAGGGGCAGCGAGTTACATATCCTTGATGTCCCCTGTCATAGAATATAGGCCTGAAGCAGACCTTCTGCTCCCGGCCCGGGTTCTGTCCTACTCGACGCCGGCCGGGCTAATGTTGAACGTCTGCTTCTGACGAAAGCTGCCGTCGGGCCGGTCGCGCGCGAACGTACATGTCCCAGGCGCACGTGTCCGGCTCTCTACCGGAAACGGGCGCCCAAGGGTTCAGATCTCGGTGTTTTCGGCAAGGGCAAGCGCATCCTCCACGTCGATTCCGAGATAGCGCACGGTATTCTCGATCTTGCTATGACCGAGAAGAATCTGGACAGCCCGTAGATTGCCGGTCGCCCTGTAGATGATCGATGCCTTCGTTCGCCTAAGCGAGTGGGTGCCATACTCGCTCCGCATGAGGCCGACCCCTGACACCCATTCGTCGACAAGCCGAGCATACTGCCGTGTGCTCAGGTGCCCATTGTGATCAACCCGGCTTGGGAACACATAGTCGTCCACTGTGCCGCCCCGACGTTCGAGCCATGCCAACAAGCTGGCCCGAGCATCTGGCAGCAGTTCGAATTGAACGGGCCGCCCTGTTTTCTGCTGCATCACGATCGCCCGCGTTCGAATCTGCCCGCCGCTGACAAGATCGCCGATCTTCATCTGCACGAGGTCGCAACCGCGGAGCTTGCTGTCGATCGCCAGATCGAACAGTGCACGATCTCGCAGGCGGCGGCGGTGGTTGAGGTAGAGGCGATCACAGCACTACACACGACCTTGCCAAGCCTGCGTCCCAGCGACGGGACCTCATTCGAAGCTGACCTTTATCCGGTCCGCCTCAATCAGATATCTTGCCTCACACTGCCATCGGCGCCGCGCCCCAGCGGAAATCGGTCGTATCCATCCACATACGGTGCAGGATTACGCCAAGCTTGCGGGCGAGAGCCACCTTTGCACGCTTCATGCCGCGACGCTGGGCCACATTCAGCGCCCAGCGCTTAAGGCTGGAAAAGCGCGTCGCCCGCGTCAGCATGATATGCGCTGCCTCGAACAGAGCCGTCCGCGCCATGGCGTCGCCGACTTTGCTGACGCCGCCATCCCGGTCTGTTTCGCCCGATTGATATTTCTTCGGTGTGAGCCCGAAATAGGCACCCACCGTACTCGATTTCCCGAACCGGGTCGGATCGTCCACAGCCGATCGACAGGTCAGGGCGACGAGCGCTCCAACCCCAGGGGTCGTCATCAATCTTTGGCACACCTGGTCCGTACGGGCAATCTTCAGCATCTCCCGGTGGAGCCTCGTGAACTCACCCCACAGTGCGGACCGCGCTGCCAGCATCCCGCCGACACCATCGACAACGTGGCGTGTCCTGCGATCAGCTCGAAAATGCGCGCTTCGAAGCGACCACGGCTGATCTCGCCAACCTTCAATCCGTAGCCGCGCAGAATGCCCCGAATGCTCAGCTCCACGTCGAGAAGCTTGCCCTGCAAAAGCTTGCGTCCAACCAGTAGCGCCCGGGTGTCCTGGGCGGGTGATGACTTTGCGTGAACCGGGCGATACCAACCCATGCGGAGCAGCTGCGCGATTCCCCGCGCATCCTTGCGATCGGTCTTCACCGTCATGGCTGAAAGCGCCGCCTTCACGTGCCGGGTCTCCAGCAGCACGACCTCCCGCCCTGATGCGGCAAGGGCAGCATGCAACCATTAAGAAAGCGGACCTGCTTCAAGGCCGACGCGGACCACCAACAAATCCAATTCGTCGAAATAGCCGACGAGGCATTCAGGCTCGCTGGCGACCTTGGCCTCGCGAACCACCTTGCCCTTCGCGTCCACAATGCACACGCTGCTCTTTTTCAGAGAGACATCGATTCCGGCATAATGCTCCATGGCTGTTCCTCTCATGATGCTTGAGGCCGATCGCTCGGACCTCGTTTCCAACACCATCATTCTGAGGGACAGCCACCCAACTGCCTAGCCGTGAGACGCCGGCCCATTACGGCGTCTAGGAAGCCAATGAAGACGTCCGCCCGTCGAGGCGGCTTTCAGACGGCATTAGGCGGAGAGCAAAAGGTTTTCCTTTATTTTGAAATAATTGTTCTGTCTGACGCCGAATTATAACGCTGCCCATGCTAATTGTCGCAAATCGAACGCAGCAAGATGTTCGAATCCGTCTTTAACCATGCTATTGTCCTGCCGGGCGACAGGGGGATTCTATGACTCCGACATCTGTTGAAACGATCAAGTCACGGCTGCGCGCCAATCACAATGAAATCACCCATTCGATGCAGGCCGCCAACGCCGGCAATCCGCTCGCGGCGGAGCCAGACACCGGGCGCCGGGTAGCGCGGCTCCAGAGCAAGGCTAACCTGTCCCATCGCGAAGCGGAAGCGATCGACGCGACGATCCGATCGATGGGCACCGTGCGTGACCTCGCGGACAGCGCGGAGATTGCCTTCACCAAGGCGGTCTTGCCTAGCACCGGCGGTCCGGAGAAAATCTGGGGCGACACTGTCGACTTCGTCAACGTGAGCTTCCTCGAAAAAGGCGCGCGGATCGCTCGCGCGGTCGGTCGGGTTTCGTATGAGAATGAGACCCCGCTCGGCAGCGGCTTCCTGATCGGGAACGGCCTGTTCATCACCAATAACCACGTCATTCCTTCGGCGCAGTTCGCCAAGGAACTCGCCCTCGATTTCGATTATGAACTCGACATCGTCGGCAATCGCCGCTCGGTGACGCGGTTCAGAATCGATCCGAGCCTGTTCGTCACCGATCCCGACACGCAGGACGGGCTCGATTACTCCATCGTCGCGGTCGGCCCCTTGCTGCAGGGGAATTTACCGATCGAGACCTTCGGCTGGAGCGGCCTGTCCGATGCTGGCGACAAGCATATGCTCGGCGAGTTCGCCAATATCGTCCAACATCCCAGCGGTCGCTACAAGGAGGTCGTCCTGCGCGAGAACCGCCTGGTCGGCCGCTATGACAACGCCCTCCACTATGTCGCCGACACCGAGCCCGGCTCGTCGGGCTCGCCAGTATTCAATAGCGAATGGCGGCCGATCGCGCTCCATCACTGGGGCGGTCCGTGGCGCGAAGTGTTCGGCGACGACGGCACGCCGGCGCGCGTGGACATCAACGAAGGCATCCGTGTCAGCGCCATCGTGCGCCAGTTGCGCGCGCGGCTCAGCGATATGCCGGCCGCGACACGCGCGCGGATCGCTGCGGCGCTCGATATGGGCGAGCAGCCGGAGACCAATCCGATCAAGCTGGAGCCGAGCGACGAGGTCGGCCGGGGCCAGACCGGCACGCAAACGCCCAAAGTCGATCCGACCGGCCGGGTGACCTGGACCATTCCGCTCGAGCTGTCGGTGCAGATCCCGGCCCTGGCCGGCGCGCCGATGGCGCCGGCCGGGCCGGCAGCGGTGCAAAGCGACACCCCGCCGGTCGCCGAGCGGACGACGGCCGACCGTTACCGCGACCGAAGCGGCTACAAGCGCGGTTTTCTGCCAGGTTTCGACGTGCCGATGCCCGCGCTGTCCGACGAACAGCAGCAAGTGGCGGCGCGCAACCAGACTGCCGAAGCGGGCGACGATCCTTTCGAGCTCAAATATCATCACTTCAGTCTGGTGATGAATGGCGAGCGCAAGCTCGCCTTCTTCACCGCCTGCAACATCGATGGCCGATCGGCCAAGAGCATCGACCGCGATACGAAGCGGGTCACGCCGCTCAAGCCAGACAGCGCCGGACTGGAAGCGATGACGACCGACGCCGAGGCAGACACATGGCGTCGCGATCCCCGCATTGAGCCGGACGAGTATACCGGCGAGGCCTTCTACGCAAAGCAGGTGATCCCGGGCTTCCCCAATCCTAACGACAAGCGCCGCATCGCGCGGATGTTCCAGAAAGGACATCTCGTGCGCCGGCTCGATCCGTGCTGGGGCGACGACAGCATCGCGCTCCTGGCCGAGGAAGACAGCTTCCACTGGACCAACTGCTCGCCGCAGGTAGGCTTCTTCAACCAGGGCACCGCCGCGCAAAACAAACCTGGCACCGGCCGCGGCCAGCTGTGGCGCGCCGCCGAAAACTACGTCCTGCGTAATGCCGTCGCCGAGAAGCAGCGCGTCACCTCGTTCACAGGCCCGATTTTCACCGACGAGGATCGCGACTATCGCGGCGTCCTCGTGCCGGGCAGATTCTTCAAGGTCACAGTCTGGGTCGAAGACGGCGATCTGCAATCGCTCGCGATGATCGTCGATCAAAGCCAACTGATCGAGGTCTGGCCCGAGGCGCTCTTTACCGGCGGCGAAGCGCTGGGCGCGGCGGAAGCCTTCATGGACGAGGGCGAACTCGACAAGGTCGAAGACTTTCTGTCGACGATCACCGCGGTCGAGGACGCGACCGGCCTCGATTTCGGAAAGGCTGTGCGTGACGCCGATGTGCGCAAGGGGGCTGCGGAGGAACGAGTCGATCAGGCGAGCGACATCCCGCTTTCGCGGAGGCGGCGGCGAAAAAAGTAACTGGCCCGCGCAGATCTGTGCGAACAACGGGGGGACATGATGGACGAGGAGGACAATTTCGCGGTCTGGCTCGCGGACGGGATGCTCCGCGCAGACGAGGATGAATTTGCAGCGGAAAGCCTTGGTCAGCTATTTGAAGAAGCTAAGAGTTCTTCCGATTTCTCTGCGAAGCTGGAGGCTGCCGCGTCGCAGGACGTCCGCCCAGGCGACTTCGGCATGGAGTTCATCGGTCCGCTACTGCCAATCCTATTTGTCGAGCTCGGTCGGATGGTCTGGCGGAGCTACAGCAAGGCATTGGTCGACAAGGGCGGCAAGGCGCTGGCAGACCTCACGGTCGAAAAGGTCAAATCGCTCTTTGTCGCCAAGCTGAAGACGCCTGAGGGGATGAGCGAGGCCGAACAGCAATTGCATTCGATCGCGATCACGTCGGGACTCAATGCGGAGCAGGCCGACAAGCTGATTGTCACGCTCAATAACCCTCGACTAGCCGAGACGTTGATTGCGCCCTGAGGCGATCCCAGTAATCGACAAATGGCTCATCGACGCAACGAGCCTCGAAATTCGCGTTCACCGCATTCTCTTCTTGTTCGTGCTCGTCCCATTGCTCGGCTATTGGTTACCCGCCCTGATGTTCTCCTTAGGGTTCGCCTTTGCGCTCATCACGTTAGCCAGCGTCGCTGAACACGACATGTCGAGCGGTCCCGGCGCGCTCGCGCCCTGGCTGATCGGCTTTGGCTTGCCTGTCGTCACGCTGACCGTTGGCTGGTTTCGCGAGCGTGCACAGCGCGCGAAGGCGGATCAGGCTGCATTGATCGTCGGAATGCGCCTGCCAGATCGACAGGGGGCAAAGCTTTGCGAAATCTACGAGCGTGTTTGGCGGGATCTTGGCGGTGCTGGCAGCGCGCCACGGCTCATCTGCCTACCTAATTTTCGTATCACCGCCCACGCATATGATGGCCCCACCGGGTGCGCGATCGAGATCAGCTCGGGCCTCGCAACCCGACTTGTCCAAAACGACCCGCTCGGCCTGACGATCCTTCGGCATGAAATGGCGCATCTGGTCCACGACGACCTTCCCGCGATCCGCCTGCAAAGCTTGCTGGCGGGCGCAGCCCTCTTCTCGGCGAATTGGGCGATGCTGATCTGTCTGTTCGCCGCCGCGGTCGTGGTCATCCTGACCGACTTCGGCCCGTTTCCAAAATCGCCAAACCTGGCCAATATCGTGCTTGTCCACGCTGCGATCGCATTCGCCACGCTGATCGTGGTCCTGCCTCTGCTGCTCGGGCGCTATGCGCTGCAGCGCTATTCCGGCTTGCTTGTCGCCCTTGCCGAAATGCGCGCCGATGTCAGCGCCGGCTTGTGGGGCGGCGGGCTAAAGGAATTCTCGTCACAAGTCGAACGGGACGCGACCGTGAAGCCCGTCTCAATGCTCGATCAAGGACTTGCCTATATTTCTACTGTGCTCAGCCACTTTCCGTCGCGCGAGCGGGTCGCTCTTCTGCGCGATCCTCAGCGGCTCGCGACGCCTAAGATGCGCTATTTTACTATTGCCATCCTGTGCCTATGGTTTCTCCAATTTCATCAAGGCAGCCAGGGCTGGGATCGACTTCTTCTTGCGCTGTCGGTGGCTCTTTTGCAGGGGCTGACTGTCGGTTCTGTGCTGGTCGTTGCGGGACGACTCGCTTTGTCGCCGGCCCGGGCAACGGTGCTGGCCATCGGCACGCTTGCTCTTCAGGCGCTCCCGCTGATCTCCATCGAAGGGCTTGCTTATCTCGCGATGCATCTAACCGCCATGCTCGTCATGCCAGGCGGCTTTGGGGCGAGCGATGCCGATGTCTTTGGCGATGTTAGAACGACGCTGGCAGAATTTTTTCGCTTCGCATGGGAAGCGATCGGCGGCGCTCTATGTCCGCTCGCTTTTATAATCGCCGGCGGCAGTTATCTTGCCATCAACCGGACAGTTAAAATACGGCACCCGTCAAATTTCCGTATCTTCGTCGTGGGGGCGCTCGTTGCCCTTTGCTCCTTGCTGGTGAGCTACGGCTTTTTCCAACCGCAACTGCAAGCCGTAGCCGAAGCTATCGCTTACGGCTGGTCGAGCCAGAATGACGAACCTAACAGAGGCTATTGGTTGCCGGCGACGGCGCGTGATGGCGTGAGCATCACCGCGTTCCGGGTCAGTGACTATCTCGATGACACGAAACTCCTTGCCTCAGCGGCCTGGCTACGCCTCGCGTTGCCCCAGCTTGCGGGCATTATTTTCGCCACATTGCTCATCTGGCGGCCTGTGAAGCATCAAACTCCTGTTTCCGATACCATATAGGCTGATTGGATGCCTTCTCTTGCTTGTAAATTTGTAACATGGTTTTGTTCTATGGGGTCGCGAAGGAATTTCCTGACAAAGCTTCCGGTACCTCAACGACAGTGTTCGTCGGGGCGGAGATTTCCTGCGGGCCGTTGGTGACGGCAGGAGTCGGCGTGGCTCCAGTCTTGTTCGAGGCGGCGCAGGGCTGGGGCATCATTCCGGCAATACGGTCGTGGAAGCAGGAGCCTGCGACGGCGCCTCCTACACCGATGATCGCCACCACAACGAGCCCGGCCCGGTGCCACCAGATGCGCCCCTTGAGTGCGTCGAACGTCCCTGCGAAATCATCGCTGACCGTCGGGAAGTCTGCAATCATCTTCGACCGCTGACGTTCGATCTCCGCCTTGATCACCCCTAAGGTGAGCCACTGGTTGACGATCGCGATAATCAGCAAAACAAGAAATATCCATGCGCCGACCAGGATGGCCGAATTGACGAGCAATTCAGCGCCGCAGGTCGTCGGCGCCTTCATCTGCGAGGCTACGACGACGGTTGCGACCGGTATGCCGAGCAGCTGGCTCTGGATATCGACGATCGTTTTATGGATCTTCTGCGTATAGTCGATCCGGGCGTCTTCGATCTCGCTGCGGATCTTGTTGTAGGAAAAGCTGGACGCAAAGAGCTTGTACCCGCTCCTCACCGCCGTCGCGAGGTCATCGACGGCGTGCAAGGCGACGCTCATCCGCGTGCTTTGCGAAGGACCGCGGCAGAGTTCGACCAGCGCTTCGAACAAAATCTCGAGCTTCTGATCCTTGTGCAGGTCGTCGTTGAACTGCTCAAGTAGCCTGTCCGCTCCGTCCACGTCGAAGCCGGTGACGTCAGCGGCCACGTATTTTACGGGCACAACGACCCGGCTATCCTTTACGAACACGAGCTCGCCGCGCGTCGCATCGAGAAACGACGCCGCCTGCGCGAACAGATCGATCACCGCCAGGACCTTGCGATAGCGCGCGATCGGATCGGGTATTTTCTGATCGCCCGAGGCATAAGCCGGCTTGGCAAGATAGAGGTGCCTGGGTTCGGACAGCTTCGCCGACGGGCTGGCCAGCAATTCATCCAAGGTTCGCGCGAGGATGCCGAGGCCAGTTCGTGGGGCAAGCACCCGCACTTTGACCTCCGCGCCGATCGTCACATCCTTGAGATCGTCAAGCAGGATGATGTTGGCGTCGCGCGCCGCCTGGCCATCACTTTCCAACCGCGTCAGCAGGTCGACGATGCCCTGCGAGGCGACCCTCAGCCTCGACTCATCCTCATCGCCGCCCGGGCCAAATGTCGTGTTGCAATAAAGACCGACGAGGTCGCTGAACTCAATCGGCGGCATTGTCGGCGAACTCTGCGCGCAGATCGGCGACGAAATCGTCGGGCAGCGTGGTGATTGTCAGGGTCCTGTTCTCAGGATCGAACACGACCTGGCCGTCCCGGAGCGCGGCCCGGTCGATCTCGATCGACCATTGCGCCGTGCGGGCGCGGAACTTGACGAGCATATTGATCATACGCCGATCGGGCACGAAACCGTCGCCAAGCGCCCGGTCGGCCTCGCCAAGATATTCGGTCAGCACCTCGGGCTCAGCGGGAACAAGCTCGTTGGCCAGGGTCTGGAATTCAAGTTCGCCGCCGTCGCGCGCTGTCTTGTCGAGGATCGACTTGGCGCGAACCATGAACTCATCGCGCACGTTGGGTGCCATCCCCTGATCGGCGGCGAAGTTCTTGAGCGCCGTCACCAGTTCCTGGGTTTTAGCCTTGTCGGTCGATGTCGAAACGCAGCCGAGAAACTCCTTGAAATACTCGGCGACCTCGCCGCGGCCTCGCAGAAACCCGATATACCGCTCTTCTCCCGCCCGCCACGCGGTGAGATCGATACGACCCGCAAAGCGGAAGCCATCAAGATCGAGATGCGTGACATCGCGAATCTCGAAATCATTGGTCAGGAGCGCGCCGAGCTTCTCGTTGACGATGGCAATCAATGCCAGCTGGCGTCCGTCACGCTCGAAATGCGCAAAGAAGACATGGCCCGCGCCAGCGTTCGGCACGCTACGCGCCCGAGCCTGCAGCGTTGTCATCAACCGGCTGGTGAGCGTCGCGAAGTCTCCATTTTCCTCGGCGACATAGTCGGTGAAATAGCCCAACGTCGGGTAATTTTCGAGATCGTCGGAAAATTGACCATGCGCCTTCGAAGCGCGCTTTCCATAGAGTTCATCAAGCAGGTCGACGACGCGCTGCGTCGTGGGATTGACGGGCAAGCCATCCTGACCAAGCACAACCTGCAAGCCCTCATCGGTCCTGCGAAGGTCATGGACCCCGACATGAATGATCGTGTTTGGCATCAAGTCCCCCAATTCACTCCGCCCAACTTCATCAATGCCATTTCTCGGCCGGTCTCATCAACATAATGCTGCTGCGCCCCTTGATTAGCTACCTTTTAAGCCCGTTCTGAACAGTCCGCTGCCGGGCCAGCGACAGTCAGACAAAGTTGCACCCGTGCAGGCTGCAGCGTCTGCTCGCGCTGAAAGCCGTTGTTCAAGTGGCAACCTTGGAACGACGGCTTGTCCCACCACGCGGCGTTTGGCGCTCGGCAAAGCCGACCCCTTGCCGCCATCCAAGGGACGATTTTCGATTGCTAGGTGCTGTCAGTCCGCTTTCCCTGGTCGCCCTGTACCCCACAACTCCACGATCACTTGCCGTCCAATCTTATGGTCCGTTCCGGCCATTGATACCGCAATGCCTCCACCAATAATGAGAAGGCCGGGGATGGCTGCGTGACCGTCGGGTAATATAGGTAGAAGCCCGGGAAGGGCAGGCTCCACTCATCGAGCACGAGTTCCAGCCTGCCGGCTTGCAGATGGGCCTCCGCCAGATCCTCCGGAATGAAGGCGAGACCAAGTCCCGCGAGGGCTGCGCTAAGGCAGGAATAGCTGTTGTTAAAGATCAACTGCCCGCTGACCTGCACCTTAATCTCGGCCTCGCCCTCCCGCTGCAATTCCCAGGCGTAGAGCCGTCCGGAGGTTTGGCGCAGCCCGATGCAATTGTGCGACTGGAGATCAGATGGACTTTGAGGCCGACCATAAAGCTCGAAATAGCCCGGTGAGCCGACGGCGACCATGCGCGCGTCCGGGCCGATGCGGACGGCGATCATGTCCTTCGCCAGAGTTTCGCCGTAGCGCACGCCTGCGTCATAGCGCTCACTTATGATGTCGATCAGGCCGTAATCGGTAATCATCTCGACCTGAACGTCGGGATATTTCTTCATGAAGTCGGCCAGTTTTGGCAGCAGGAGCTCGTTGATCGCATGGTCCGACGCACTGATGCGGATCTTGCCGGTAGGCCTGTCTCGCGCTTCGTTGACGGCCGCCAGCTCCGCCTCGATCCCGTCCAGATAGGGACTGACCTTCTGAAGCAGCCGCTCGCCGATCTCGGTCGGCGCCACGCTGCGGGTCGTGCGAACCAGCAACTGAACCCCGAGCCGATCCTCCAGCTTCTTGACGATCTGGCTGATCGCGGACTGGGAAAGTCCAAGCTTTGCGGCTGCCCTAGTGAAGCCGCGCTCGCGGGCCACTGCTACGAAGGCGGTGATGTCGCTCAGCGTGTCGCGCGCCATTGATTACAATTCCTACTGATTGTCAGAAGACTTATGCATCTAATAATGGATCAACGCTTGGGCTAGGTAGGAGAGGAGAAATTTATCCGAGAAAAATGAGGTAAACCATGCCGGCATCCGGCAAAGCGGCGACGGCGCCCGTTTGGGGCGCGGTGATCGCGATGGCGCTGTGCGCCACCATATTGATTGCGTCGGAGTTCATGCCCGTCAGCCTGTTGACACCGATGGCGCGCGATCTGGCGATCACCGAGGGGCATGCCGGGCAGTCGATCTCCATCTCCGGCTTCTTCGCGCTCATCACCAGCCTATTCATTTCGGCGATCATCGGCGTGTCGGATCGCCGCCGCGTCGTACTGATCTTCACGGCGCTGATGGTCGTATCCGGCGTGATGGTCGCACTCGCGCCCAATGCCCCGCTGCTCATGGTAGGGCGCGCATTGCTGGGCGTCGCGATCGGCGGTTTCTGGTCGATATCGGCCGCGATTGTCATGCGGCTCGTGCCCAAGGAGTCGGTGCCCAAGGCGTTGGCCCTGCTGAACGGCGGCAACGCGGTGGCGACTACATTGGGCGCGCCCATCGGCAGCCTGTTAGGCGGTCTGATCGGCTGGCGCGGCGCCTTCTTCTGCGTGGTGCCGCTCGCAATCATCGCGTTCTTGTGGCAATGGCGCAGCCTACCGACACTGCCGCCTGAAAAGGCGACGATCCGCGCCCGCGACGTCTTCGCTCTCCTGAAGCATCGTCAATTTGCAATCGGCATGATCGCCGTGTCGCTGTTCTTTTTCGGCCAGTTCACGCTCTTCACCTATCTGCGCCCGTTTCTGGACCTGGTGACAGGTAACGACGCGCCGCTTATCTCGGCCATGTTGCTGGCGCTCGGGGTTGCGGGCTTCGTCGGCACGATCGTGATCGGCTGGCTGCTCAAGTCGCATCTCTACAGCTTGCTGATCACAATCCCGGCCATGATGGCGATCATCGCCGTCACGTTGGTCGAGATCGATGGCACGCCATTGAACGTCGGCCTGTTGCTCACACTCTGGGGCCTACTCGCAACCGCCGCGCCGGTCGGATGGTGGACTTGGCTGGCCAAGACCATGCCGCACGAAGCGGAGGCCGGCGGCGGGCTGATGGTCGCGATCATCCAGCTTGCGATCATGCTGGGCGCGATAGTCGGCGGCACGCTGTTCGACGCCTGGGGCTATCGCGGTCCATTCAGCTTGGCGGCCGGACTTCTCGTGATCGCCTCGCTGCTGGCGATCGTCGCGTCCCGCACCGGTGCCACGCAAAGCTTCGCCGAACAACCGGCCTGACAGGGAGAATCCAGTCATGACCAACGCATCGTTCCCATTCGAGCGCCGGCGCGTGCTGAAGGCTGGCGCAGCCGGTCTCGCCACCCTCGGTACGCTTTCGATCTCCAATATTTCTTCAGCAAAGGCACGAACCATGACACAGGATTGGGACAAGACGTTCCCGCGCAGCAACGACATTGATCACCAGAAGGTCTCGTTCAAGAACCGCTACGGCATCACCCTCGCTGCCGATCTGTACATCCCCAAGGACCGCGGAGCGGGCAAGCTCGCGGCGATCGTCGTCAGCGGACCATTCGGCGCTGTGAAGGAGCAGTCCTCGGGCCTCTATGCCCAGACCATGGCCGAGCGCGGCTTCGCGACGCTTGCCTTCGATCCTTCCTATACCGGCGAGAGTGGCGGAGAGCCACGTAACGTCGCATCGCCCGACATCAACACCGAAGATTTCAGTGCCGCCGTCGATTTCATCGGGCTGCACCCGGAGATCGATCGCGAGCGGATCGGCGTCATCGGCATTTGCGGCTGGGGCGGCATGGCACTTAGCACCGCCGCCATCGAAAAGCGGATCAAGGCCGTGGTCGCCAGCACCATGTACGACATGACCCGCGTGATGTCGAAGGGCTATAATGACAGCGTGACGCCGCAGCAGCGCACAGAAACGCTGGAGCAGTTGAGCCGTCAGCGCTGGACCGACGCCGAGAAGGGCAGCCCCGCCTATGGCCCGGTTTCACTGGAGCTGAAGGGCGGCGAGCCGGTGTTCGTCGTGCAATATGCGGCCTATTACAAGACGAAGCGCGGCTTCCATCCGCGTGCAGTCAACTCAAATGCCGCATGGTCGCTCACGACCCCCTTATCGTTCATGAACCTGCCGATCCTCACCTATATCGCGGAGATCGCTCCCCGACCGGTGCTGCTGATCCATGGCGAGAAGGCCCACTCGCGCTATTTCAGCGAGACCGCCTATGCGGCAGCGGCCGAGCCCAAGGAACTGATGATCATCCCGGGCGCCACCCACACGGACCTCTACGATCAGGTAGAAATCATCCCGTTCGACAAGCTCACGGCATTCTTCAATGACCACCTCGCAGCCTGAAACAAGTGGGTGGGCGTCATGCCCACCTACTATGCTGTCAAGGCGACGCATTCCCAATACTAGGGCGATTTTGCCTGACAGATGCCAGACTTGCGAAATCGGCTGGCTTTGAGAAGGGCTCCCGTGGCGGCCGCGACAGGGATGAACGCGCGGCCGCTGCCATCGACCCTTCCTTGCCGCCTACGGGCTAATTTTCGATGCCTAGATCGAGACGGTCAGCTATCTGAAATGATGCCCAAGGTTTGTTGATTACAGTACAGTCGGTTCCAAGCGGCGCATGCGAAATATCCGCTCTTCCTTACTATAACAGCAGGCCAAACCTTTTTCTCCAACTGAGCATGTTGGCCCTGAGCTGCTGAAAGTCCTACAGCATGGCTTGTTGTGGAAGTCAGTTCGGCAAAAGAACTGCATTACGGAAGGCCGCATCCTCAAGCACACGCCCGATGCCGCGCGCTACGCACGTAATCGGGTCCTGTGGCACGGTCACGAATAGTCCGGTTTCGGTTTCGATTCTTTCGGCTATCCGGTCGAGCAGCGCACCGCCGCCGGTCAGGGTTAGTCCCCCTTCGAGAATATCCGCAGCAAGTTCTGGAGCCGTACCTTCCAAGGCAATTCGTACAGCAGTGATGATGACGTCAATGGTTCCAGCCATCGCCTGATACAGATCGTGTTGGGTGATGGTGATTTCCCGCGGCACCGCATTCGCCAAATCGCGTCCGCGGACTGCGAAGCTGAGACCGCGGCCATCCGCAGGGCGGACCGCAATACCATATGCTTTTTTGATCTTTTCGGCGGTGGCCTCGCCGATCATGAGATTATAGTGCCGTCGGAGATAGGAGACGATCGCCTGATCCATCTGGTGGCCGCCGACCCTGACGGCTGTGACATAAGCCAGACCTCGCAGCGCAAGTATACCGATTTCGGTGGTTCCGGCACCTATATTCAAGACCATTGAGCCTATAGGTTCTAGGACTGGCATCCCGGCTCCGATTGCAGCCGCCATTGGGGCTTCGATCAAAAATATCCGGCTTGCTCCTGCCTTCTCGGCGGCGTTTTTCAGCGCACGCCGCTCCATTGGGGTGGAGTTGGCAGGCACGCAGATGATCACGTCCAAAGGGCGTATCTTCCAGCGACGCTTGAAGACCGACCCGATGAAATATTTGATCATCTCCCCGGCGATATCAATGTCCGCGATTGCTCCATCGCGTATCGGCCGCACGACCTCGAGATGGTCGGGGGTCCTATTGACCATCATCTTCGCTTCCTCGCCCACGGCAATGATTGGGCGTTTAGGCGAACTGCAATCGACCGTGACTATGGAGGGAACCTCCAATACCACTCCTCGATCCCGCGCGAATATTCGCGTGTTCTCGGAACCAAGATCAATTGCCAGTTCCTGTGCCAAACCGAGCAGGCGGGATCGGGCCGCGCGCTGTATAGGATCCTCGAACCCTGTGTTTGCAGCGGGCGGAGGGATGATCTTTGGCAGGTCTGGCTCGTCGTCAGTCTCTAAACCCTCGAACTCAAACAATATGCCGATCGATATGCCAAAACTGTCGATCTCTTGTTGCAGCGAGTTCACGCTTGCTCCTGGCTTGAGCCAGTTTTCAATCGGCAGATGAAATGTGACACAGTAGCGATTCTGCGGGAGCGGGGTGATACCGACATTGAGGAGTGCATCCGGCACTTCTTCGATCGCAACGTCATTCCGAAGGACACGGAAGATCCGCGTCATCACGCCCGGTCGGACGACTATGTCACCGAAGATTCTGGGCGCGCGGTCACTTCCCAGCGCGAGCTCAAGGAACTTCCGTGCAGTCGCGGCTACTGCCGCGGTACCTTCTGCCTTCGACGCGAGAAGGAGATCCAACAAAGTGGTGGGGGAAACCGCAAGAATGTCGTCAAAGTCTGAATGCAAGGCGGCGCAGAGTTCTTCTGCCGTCCCGACATACGCTTGGCCATCCCAAATGAACACGTCGATCCAAGGATCGCTGGCGCCGACGCGGCGATGATATCTGGCAGTTTCAGGAATATTGTGCTCATAGACTTCGAAATCGGCTATCGCTGACTGTCTATCGCCCTCAACCGAAGGAATCGCAGTGTAATACGCGTTGCCGCCATGGCCGGCGGCTCGATAGACAGGCAGCGCGAAGCCTATGTCGGCCAAAGGGACATATCCCATGATCTCCATGGAAATGTGCGCTAATTCGCGGTTCATCTTATGAGCCCCTGACGCGCATACCACTCGCGCGTGATGCGCATCAGATCTCGTTGAAATTCACTTGGGCGTCGGTTGGGCTGCCAATCATAGAGTTCGATATCGGTACCATGCTGCTTCAAGACGGCGACATCCCGTTCAAGTCCAGTGTTGCCCTCGAGAAACTGCTTCGGGATGATGAGAAGACGCAGATTTCCAGGCAAATCCACATTATGTGATGCTGCTATTTCGATCGTGGAGGCACGCTTGTCGTGCACGTTACTGCCGTCAACGCCCATCCGGGCGATATCGAGGTAGCTGATCGCGACACTTTCATGAGGCATGATCTCTCGCGACAACTCCAAGCGCGTACGGCCTTCGAAGTATGCCTCGATGCTTCCGAAGGCCCAGGCAATGAACTCCTTGGCTGCACCAAGCCTCGACTCGAGCGCGTAGTCTTCCAATGGAACGTACTTGTCCGCCTGTTCTTGGAACGCCCCCTTGGCACCGCCTCCGCTATCGAACGGATAGACGTGAACTGGCTGCGTCACCGCGCCAGGGTCGACTACAAACACAGCCGGGAATCGCGTTATCTGATGCGAGGGTTCCTCGCTGTACCGCGAGACATATGCTGGGCGCATGACGAAGAAGTAAAGTAACTTCAAGGCAAATACGTCGCACAGCTTGGTGACCAGCTTGCCTGCCCTAATTATCTCTTTTGCTGGCCAGGCCGCGGTCACATGGGCAAGCGGCAGATCGCCCGTTATTCCCAGATCCCCGGTACGCCCGATCAACTGCCGATCAAAATTAGCGTCTGTCCGCCGATTCATCCCTTTCGGCCACCGGCGCGTCGTTCCTCGTGCGCTCAATGTCCCAACCTTTGCGACCAAGAGGGCTGCCTTGGGCCATAGGCCAGGAAGCCTTCCAGCGCCAACATCTGAAAGACAACAGGATCAGGCATTGGCCGCCGCCGCCAGCAGGTGCTGGATCAGGATGGCAACCAGATCGCCATCAACATCATCATCGATCGCCTCGAGCTTTGATACCAACTCCACATTTTCACAGCCCCCCATCATTCCCCCGAATGCTTTTGCCAGCCTTTCCATAACAATGCGGGCGCAGATCTGCTAGTCGCCATCCACGTGAAATGCAGTGCACCGAGGGCCGCTGGAATGGCGCTCATTGCAATTTCGCCGAAGTCAATCTTTTTCGTGCGATTGGGCTAAAGTAAAACCGCTCGGTCGGACGACATGGGCGGGCGGGCTAGTATGTGCAAAGCCGCATAATTCCTGTTCAGGCTGATAAAGCCAGAAAAAAATGCTCGTGCAATCTACTCGAACGGCGGCAACTAGGGCCGGGTCTACGAACGATGAACGACCGGTCTCCAACGTATTTCGCTCGCGTGACTGGCTTTCGATTACATGCTCGGAATGTCCGCTTCCTTCGATTCGCGGTCCATAAGCCGCCTGTCGCGAATGTCCCCGATCTTGCCATAAGCAGACGGGTCCTTCTATCCGTTTCATCATTGCATATCCGCCCAACAGTCAACCTCGGACTGGCCAACGGCACGCTCCTCCCGGCAGGTGAGGAATAACTCATGTTTCGCGCGCTGCAAGGCACGCCCCCGACACATAAACGTCACATTGCCAATCTTTTAGGTTGAAGATCTTGGTCAATCCGGCAAGGTAAACCGGCTTCCGATGAAAGCACGGAAGCGGGGCTTCGAAACCCCAGCATATACAGCTCGGTCACAGTTTCACTGGGGCCGGGTGGCATGCGCGTATGTCCAGCCGGCAACGGTAAAGGCGCATGCGCCTGTGTGTATGCCAGGTTTCGAACATCCGGCTTTGGCCGTCGCCCCGAGTGGACATAGGTGCGACGAATGGGCCAGGGCAAAAGCGAAGGTCGAAGTATCGATCTTCAGATTGTGAGCAATGACAACGGCGAGCGGTTCAGCTTCACCGACTTCTATCGACGAGAGCGACCTCGCCTGATGCGCTTCTTCACCCGTCAGCTCGGAAATCCAGCAGATGCGGACGAACTGAGCCAGGAAACCCTCACCCGCTTCGTGCGCGCCGCCCCTCACCCGGCACTGGATAACCCCCGCGCCTATCTGACGCGGATCGCAACCAACCTCCTTCGTGACTATGCCGAGCGTGGATCGACCCGCCTCGCGCGGCAGACGACGCAACTTGAGGACGGCTATCACGCACTATCCACCCTCGATCCCCATAGCGATGTGCACTACCGTCAGGAACTTGCCCGCTGGAAAGGCATTTTGGAGCAGCTTCCCACGCGCACTCTCGAAATTTTCCTTCTCAATCGGGTAGAAGGCTGTAGCTACCGGCAGATCGCGTCGGATCTTGAGGTGCCGCTTTGGGTCGTTCAAAAGCATATGCTGAAGGCAATCAGGCTCGTCGATCTGCATCGCGGAGCTGACGATGATTGAAGACCGCGCTTCGATCACGGCCCGGGATCGGCGTGTTGCCCAGAAGTGGGTGCTGCGGATGCTCGACGAACCCGAGCGCCATGCGCAGGGCCTATCGGACTGGATAGCCGAGAAACCGGAGCGGCACGCATTGTTTGTCCGCCTCATGAGGGATGTGCAGGCCGCCGGTCATGCCGGGGCGCAGTTCGACCTTCCGCCCGCGCGTCCATCGGCTGCCCGTCCGTGGTGGAACAAGGCCATTCCAGTCGTCGCGGCGGCATCACTCCTTTGCGTTCTGATCGCGGCAACCTCACTTTTCAAAGAGCGCCACGGCTCTTCCCGGCAGGTAGCGGAAAGGGGTGAAATGGCCGCTCCGCTCGTCACGAAGCTCGGAGAAGTGCGAACGCTCAAGCTCGCCGATGGCAGCAAGGTTACCCTCGACACGGACACGGCCATTTCCGTGAGAATGGCGGCCGACCGCCGCGAAATCGTCCTCAAGCGGGGGCGCGCAAGGTTCATCGTCGCCCATGACCTGGACCGGCCATTTTTTGTGCGGGCGGGTGGCCTCGAAGTCCGCGCGACCGGCACGGTCTTCGACGTGCTTTACCGAAACAACGTCGCGGTACATCTGATCGAGGGCGGCGTTGAGGTAAAGCTTGCGCCACAAGGCATGAACGACGGCAGGAAATTGCTGCTGCGTCCCGGACAAATTATAGCGCTAAGCCATGGACAAGGCGCTCAAACTGTTGTCATTCCTGCCCGCAGGTCCGATCAGCAGTGGGTGAGCGGCGTGAAGAGTTTCGACAATGTGCCTATCCGCGAGGTGATCGCGGAGGCGAACAGCTATAGCGAGACCAAAATCGAGCTGGACCCCGCGAGCCTCGGTGATCGGGAGATATTCGCCGACATCCATATCCGGGATATCGAACGTGTGGCTGAAGCGATCAGTGGTTTCCTCGATCTGCGCATCGATCGCTCGGAAAAAAGCCGCCTGATACTGAGAGCCGACAAATAAATTCGCTGCCGCAGCTTCAAAGCCAGCCTGCCCCGTCTTTCGAACTGAGCCCCACAAAGGGGCGGTTCGAAAAAGGGGCAGAAGATGGGCATGGGAAAGTTCGCGCTGCTGGGGAGCGCCGCGATTTGCGCGAGCATGGTGGCTCCGGCTGCGCTGGCGCAGGAGACGAAGCGCAACTATGACCTCCCGGCCCAGGAACTTGGGCAAAGCCTTCGCGCCGTCGCCCGAGAAAGCGACTACCAGCTTGCCGCCGACCCCAAAGCTCTGAACGGCCGCCGCGCGCCAGCGATTTCTGGGAAGTATAGCGTCGAGGAGGCGGTGGGAGCGCTTCTCTACGGATCGAGCCTGACCGCGGATATCAGGGGGCGCACGATCTACCTTCGGGGGCGAGAAGCACCGTCGCGCGACGAAGTAGAAGGCGCGGCGGATAATCAGCTTTTCGTGACCGGCTCACGGATCCGCGGGGCAAAACCTACCTCTCCCCTCATTGCCGCGTCACGAGAGAAAATCCAGGGATCGGGCTATACGGACCTTGGTTCCTATATGCGCACGATCCCGCAGAATTTCAGCGGCGGACAAAATCCGGGGGTCATTTCCAGCATCCAGACCGGCTCGGAAAACACAACCGCCTCATCCACGCTCAATTTGCGCGGTCTCGGTGCCGACGCCACGCTGACGCTGCTTAACGGCCATCGGGTCGCCTACGATGCCGTGAGCCAGGGGATCGACATTTCCGCGATACCCCTGGCCGCCATCGAACGTGTCGAGATTGTCGCGGACGGCTCATCGGCCCTCTACGGGTCAGACGCGGTAGGGGGCGTCGCCAACATCCTGCTGCGCCGGGACTATGACGGTCTGCTGACGACCGCTCGCTTCGGCGCGGCCACCGATGGCGGGGATGTCCAGCAGCAATATAGCGCTGTGACCGGCCGCCGCTGGAATGATGGTGGGTTCATGGTTGCGGGCGATTTCAACAAGGCAACCGACGTCACAGCCTCCCAGCGCTCCTATATGCGTTCGCGCCAGTCCAGCATGACCCTGCTGCCCTCCCAGCGGCAGGTGAGCGCCGTGTTGGCAGGGCATCAGGCGCTTGCCGATGTCCTCGAGTTCGAGATCGACGCCCATTATAACCGCCACAAATCGGTTGCGGCCCTCCCCTATAGCGCGACGCTCGATGTGCGGCAGAGCGGCGTCATCAGCCGTCCCGACATTGAAGGCTACTCCATCAGTCCGTCCGTCAAGTTCCGCCTGCCGGCCGGATGGGAAGTCATAGCGCGCGCGACGCGCGCCGTCAGCGACAGCAAGATCACCGCAGAAATCTATTCGGGAGGCAGCGCTTCGGCCGTCAACCACGTCCGCTACAAGAATGATCTCTGGTCCGCCGAATTCAGCGGCGAGGGTCCGCTGTTCCCGCTGCCCGGCGGCGACGCGCGCCTTGCCGTCGGTGCCGGCCTTCGCTCCAACGGCCTGGATGCGTCGATCAGGCGGGTCACCGCGACGGCGACGACATCCCTCCTCAACTATAGCGATGGTCAGACGGCGACCTTCGCCTATGGTGAACTTTTCCTGCCCCTGGTCGCGGATCGCAACGCGGTTCCCCTCATCCGGTCGCTCCAACTCTCAGGCGCCGTCCGCTATGAGCGCTACGACGAGATTGGCGGACTCGCGACACCCAAGATCGGTATCAGCTACCAGCCGATCGGCGACCTCACACTCAAGGGCGCCTGGGGCAAATCGTTCAAGGCGCCGACGCTCAGTCAGCAAAACACCGTCCGGCAGGGCGTGCTCCTCTTCCCCGCTTATTATCTCCCCGCGCCGCCCACCAGCCGGAACGTCCTCCAAATCAGTGGCGGCAGCAAGGATCTGGAGCCGGAAAAGGCGACCACACTCACCCTGACCGCGGAATTCAAACCGCACAAGGTGCCCGGCCTGCGGCTCGAGGCAAGCTATTTCGACGTCCGCTACAGGAACCGCGTCGTCCGCCCGATCGCCGACAGTTCCCAGGCCTTCAAAGCCGAATATGCCGATCTCATCCTTCTCAATCCGACCCTAGAGCAGGTTCTGGCGGCGACGACCGGCCTCCCTTTGGGCGTCCAGAACCAGACCGGCGGCGTCTACGACCCTGCAAATCTGGCGGCTATCATCTTCAACCAGCTTCAGAACGCCGCGCGCCAACATATCCGTGGCGTCGATGCCTCCGCTTCCTATGAATTTTGGGAAGGCGACAATCAGTTCCATCTGGAGGCGAGCGGGAGCTATCTCAAAAGCGATCAGAAGCTGAGCGCGAGCCAGCCGACGATCGTCAGGGCCGGCACGATCTTCAATCCGCCCCACTGGCGGGGCCGGGCCAGTGCCGGCTGGCGGCGCGGAGCCTTCGGCTCGACCCTGGCCTATAATTATATCGGCGGCACCGACGACCGGCGCACGACAACGACCTACAAGGTCAAGGGCTTTCATTCCGCCGATGCCACGCTGAGCTGGCAGCCGGAGGGAAGCGGCCTCTGGAATGGCTGGTCCTTCCTGCTCTCGGGCCAGAATATCTTCAATGAAAAGCCCTCGGCGATCCGCGCCACCGCCACCAATCCGACCTATGATGCCACCAACTATTCCAGCATCGGGCGCCTCATCAGCTTCACTGTCTCGAAGGCCTGGTAATGCTCATATCCCTTGTCATGGGCATATCCGGGGCAGGTGCGGCTGCAGGCTCGGCCGCACCTGCATCGCAAGACTGCGCCCATGTCCTGCAGCCGGGCACGCCGCTCACCCGCCCTCGCCCGGTCACCGACCGCGATCTCATCGAGACGCTCGACCTGGGGCCGAATGCAGCGATGGAAGCCGGTCCCTTTTTCACCGTATCGCCCGGCACCGGAAAGGTCGCGGTCGGTGTCCGGCGCGCCAGCGTCTCGGACGACAGCTATTGCACCGGCATCACCGTCATCGATCGCAATGGGTCGGCGCGCCTGATCGATTCCGGACCAGGCGTCGCCTTCTTCCGGTTCGAGGATTTCTACGGAACGAATGGATTTTCCTCAGGGATCACCAAGCTGATCACTCCGCGCTGGTCCGCTGACGGCAGGATGCTGGCCTATCTCAAGCTTGTCGACGGCAGGCTGCAACTTCGCCTTTGGAATGAAAAGCGTGGTGCCCGAACCATAGGCGCCGACACGCAAGACATCGCGGATTTCCAGTTCAGCGCTGACGGCGCCATGATTATCTACAAGGTCCGGGATGAAGCCGCACAGATCTCGGCCCTGAAACAGGAATTGCGATCGGGGTTCCGCTATGACGATCGCTACTTCCCTTTCGCCTCGACCTGGCCCTTCCCCAAGGGCCGGCCACCCTATGTGTACAAGGCCGTGCGCCTCGCCGACGGCACTGTTCGCACCGCCACCCAAGCCGAGGTCGCATGGCTGGACGAACCGGTTGGCCTCACTCGATCGGCAACCACCGTCCGCGCCAAGACCATAAGGGATGCAAATGGCGTCGACCATGTCGCGGCCATCAAGGGAGCCAGCGAAATTCGCTGCGAGAGCGAGGCCTGCGCCCAGGTCGAAGGGATGCCGTGGCTGTCCGTGAAAGGCGCTGTTCGCTACCTGCGACGCGAAGGTTGGGCGAAAAGCGAGATGGCCATCTATGAGTGGACGATCGGCTCGGCCCAGCCGCACCGGCTCTATGCGACCTCCGACCTGCTCATCGACTGCACGCCGATCGCGGATGACGTGCTGTGCGGTCGCGAGGGTTCGACCCGACCCCGCTATCTCGATCGCATCGGCCTTGGAAAAGGCAAATCCTCCGCGCTGTTCGATCCCAATCCGGCCTTCGGCAAGCTGTCGCTCGGCCGCGTCGAGCGGCTCCAATGGAAGAATGACCGAGGCATAGAATGCTTTGGCGACCTCACCTATCCGCCCAACTACCAATCAGGCCACCGCTATCCGCTGCTCGTCGTCCAATATGAGAGCCGGGGTTTCCTGCGCGGCGGCACGGGCGATGAATATCCCGTCCAGCTCTTTGCCCGCGAGGGCTATCTTGTTCTCACCGTCCAACGGCCACGCTCGCCCCTTTTTGGCCTGGGCCTTTCCTCGATCGAACGGCAGCGGCACCAGAATGAGGGGTTCGACGAGAGGCGCAGCATCCTGTCAGCCTATGAAACCAAGGTCAGGCAGTTGATCGCGGCCGGCATCGCCGACCCCGAGCGAATCGGCATTACCGGGCTCAGCGATGGCTCGACGACCGTTCAATATGCCGCGCTTCATAGCAACCTGTTCAAGGCCGCGGCGGTGAGCGGCTGCTGCTGGGAACCCTCCCAGACATGGGTGCTGGGGCCATCTCTCCAGGCCAATTATGAGCGGTTGGGCTGGCCCGCATCCCCGGATGACAAGCCCCAAATGTGGGCGGATATCTCGCTCACCCGCAACGCCTCCCGCGTCGCCTTCCCGATCCTCATGCAAGCGGCGGACGGCGAATATCTCGTTGCCCTCGAAGCGGTCCGGGCGCTCAAAGCCGCCACACGCCCGGTCGATCTCTATGTGTTTCCCGACGAGGTCCACATCAAGCGCCATCCCGCTCACCGGGCCGGTATCTATCGGCGAAACCTCTTATGGTTCGATTTCTGGCTGAAGGGAAAGAAACCCAGCAGGCCGGGTCAGGATGCCGATGAAGTGGCGCGATGGGCGGAGATGCAGCGGCAGTCTCAAGGCGCCGCAGCCAGCGGCTACTGACGGCGCACTATCGCCCCGCCTCCCCGATATGCAATCTTGCAGGCAATGCTCAAAGGAGCTATATGAATGCTCAAAGGAGCATCATCATGTCCGAAGTCGAGGTTGGCCGCCGCAAGCCGCAGGGGAAAAACCCACCGCCTTTCGCCTATAAGGCGCTCTATCGTGCGTCGCCCGTCGACCGGATCGGGTTCATCAAGAAGGGCGTGGCAGCCAGCGATCTCAAGCGTTTCATCGCCGCACTGCATGTGGACCAGAAGGTGATGTTCGACGCGCTCAACCTCAAGACCGCGACGGTGAACAAGAAGGCGGCGAACAACCAGCCGCTTTCGACCGAAGACAGCGAACGCGTGCTCGGCCTCGCCAAACTGGTCGGCCAGCTTGAAGACATGGTCGAGGAGTCGGGCGATGCCGAAGGGTTCGATGCGCCCGAATGGCTCTCGACCTGGCTGCGGCAGCCGCTTCCCGCTCTTGCCGGCGTGAACCCGATCGACCTGCTCGACACGATGGAAGGCCAGGCTCTGGTCTCCCGCACATTGGCGCAAATCCAGAGCGGCGCCTTTGCGTGACGACGATCTTCTGGAGGATCGCCACTGATACCAGGGCCTATGAGGCCGACGACATGTCGGGCGCCGGCGCGAAGATCACGGGCGGTCGCTGGAATGACGTGGGCGTCGCTCTTGTCTATGCGGCGAGCAACCGGGCGCTCGCCTGCCTTGAAACCGTCGTCCATCTCAATAGCGGGGGGCTGCCGCTCAACCGCTATCTTGTCGAGATCACGGTACCCGACGAGATGCTGGCTGCGGCCGAAGTCGCCACGAGCGGAAGTCTGCCGGTCGGTTGGGATGCCGAGCCGGCCGGCAGGGTCAGCATTTCGATCGGATCAGCATGGGCGCAGTCCTTGCGCACGGCGTTGATGCTCGTCCCCTCGGTCATCGTGCCCGAGGAGCAGAATCTGCTCATCAATCCCGCGCACCCGGACGCAGGACGGATCATGGCCCGCAAGGTCCGTAAATGGCTCTATGACCCGCGGATGATCCGTAAAGTCTGACGCGACCCCGGATCGAACGGCGACGGAAATGACTGCGCCATGGTGCCCGCGCAGCGCCAACACCGTCCACAGCCAGTCCGCTATCCGCTGCGCCTGCCGTTCCAGTGCGCGATCCAGGCTTCCATATCGAGGAAAGTGAGCAGGCGGACGTAGGAAAGCCCCATCGCCGGACCGCGCCCAAGCGCCGTCTCAATCGCCTGCCTGTCGACCAGCCGCCGACGGGCGAGTTCGCCATCCAGAAGCCGCTCGCGCACCGCTGCACTGTTGCGGCTCAGCACTTCCATGGCGAAGCCGCTGGGGCTTCCCTTGCGCCACCGCTCCCTCACCAGCGGCGGCAGGCGATCATGATAGGCTCGGCGGACAAGGGCGCGATCCCGCCCGCCCTCGATCATCTTCCAGGTCGGGACAGCGAGCGCCGCCTCCACCACTGGCTGGGACATGAGCGGATTAATCATCGGCATCCCATATTCGCGCAAATAGCCTTCGAGATGATTCTGGACCCGCAGGAGAAAGGCGACCTGTCCGGCCTTGCCGGGACGGCTCAGCTGCTGCTCATCGAGCCAGGCGTGATGAAGCGCGTCAGGCTTCATGTCCGCGACGACCGCCTGCGCCACCGCCTCGATATTTCGGCGCCAGCTGTAAGCCTGCCGCATCGGGCCGATAGCGCGCGCCGTAGCCCAGATCGCCGAGGGCAGCGGCGTCTCGGTCACCGCCGCGATATTGCGCAGGGTCGAAAAGGCCTCAGCTCCGATTCCCCTGGCCCGGAGACAATCGAAAAAGGGCCGGATCGAACTGCTGTTATAGAAGACATTGTCGCCGCCATTCCCTGTGTAAACGGCTTCAGCACCACAGCCTGCCGCCCGACGCATGACGAGGGCGTGATAGGCGACCTCGTGGATCTGTCCGATCGGCTTTGGAAAATGCCGGGCGACCGATCGCGCAAGATCGACATCCGCATGGTCATAATGCCCCTCGAGCAAATCCACGCCGACCGATGACGCCATCGCCCGCGCATAGTCCCGCTCGTCGCCATTGCGATTTTCGGTGACCAGCGTGACGCACCGGAAGAGCGTCCTGGTCCGCGACAACGCGGCCGCCACGATCGAGGAATCGAGCCCGCCCGACAGGGTCGAGAGAATATTGGACGAGGTGGAAGCCCAGGCAGCTACGCAATGATCGATCGTTCGCCCCAGTCGCTCCGCTTCACGTTCGCTGTCCCAGCCCTCGCGTTCCTTGACATGCTCCCAGGGCGACCAGAAGGATGACAGCGCGGAGGCACCCGGGGTCAGGGCGACGGCGGTTCCCGGCAGCAATTCTTGCACGCCATCGATCGCGGTCGTCGCACTCGGCAAGTCCTTGGCAACCAGATAGCGCGGGATCTGGTCCCAGGCGATGCGGGGTTTCAGGAAGCCGGCATCGACCAGCAAATGCACGTCGGACGAAATGGCCCAGCCCGAGGGCAATTCCAGAAAATAGCAGGGCATCGCCCCGCCCGGATCGCGTGCAAGACGGACCAGGCCGTCCTCGCGGCCAAGCAGGACATAGCCGCCCCAATAGCGCTCCTTGAGAACCGACAGGACGGACGAGGCCGACAGTTCCTCCTGCGCCAGTCTGTCCTGCGGCGTAACGCGAGACGCGGGGCCGTGCCTTGGGAACAGCGTACCGACGACCACATGCTCGCGGCTGCCAAGCGGCAGGACAAGATCGGGAGAGCTCGCCCAGAGCCGACCATGGGGCACGCTGCCGCAGGCGGGAAGGCCGGTCCGCTCCGCGATCGCCTGCGTGTCAGGGGCAAGGTCGTCCTCGTCCCAGCCGAGCAGGATCAGATATCGACCAAGCATCAGATGGCCAGGATCGGTTCGAAGGGGCGGATATGTTCGAGGCGGTCGTTCAAAACCAGGTCATCGGCCTGGACCCAGCAATGGGCGGAAAAGGGCGACGCGCTGACGCCGATGACGAGCTTTGCCCGATATCCAGCCGACAGCAGAACCTCGAAAAATGCGATCGACCGGAGCAGGCATTGTCCGCTGCGCGGAAGAAGCCAGGCGACCGCGGCGAAGGAGGATGCGAGAGCCGTCCAATCGCGTTGCGAGGCAGTCGCCTTGACGTCCGCCGCGCGCGATCGCCGTTCGATCTGCTCGACGACGGTGCCGAAGTCCCGGAAGCGCAGGCGGGCGATGGCGCTGATTTGCGCGTACAGGAATGCGAGCCGGTATTTCCAATGTGCAGCGTCAGGATTGAGCGCCACCTCGCGGGTCGCGCGCGCGACGATGACCGGCTGCGGCAAGCCTGCGGTGCCCTCATCCTCGACAAGGATGCCGCCTCCCACCAGCGAAGCCAGCGCCGCCGCTGGAGCCTTCCCCTGGAGCAACCGCTGAAATGCCAGATCTTGCTTAGGTTGCAGCCCGAAATAGCGATCCGCCGCAACGTCAAGGAAGATCGCCCGGTTTCCCGTGACGCAAAAGGAAAGCCCGTCCCTCAACCTGTATCCCATGCTGGCCCTCCGACGCTTCATGCCGATGGCAAAAGACGCGCGCCGCAGGGACGCGCGTCCTCTTCTCAGTCGTCGGCGATGCCGAGCTGGCGAACCTGGCCACCGATATTGTCGGAATCGTCCAGCGCCGCGCCCTGGGTTTCGATCGAGGCGACGCCGAAATCGACGACGCTGTCTTCATGCTCGTGAATGTTGCTCATCTTCATCTCCATCATGTCACCGCAACTTTTGCGGCAGGACTGATGCTATGAAAGGATGCGCTTATATCCGAACTTATAAGGTACCATTCTGACAGCTTATAAGCTTGCAATAGAAGCAAGGCTGTGAAGTCGAATCCTTGATCTTCAACCCTAGAGAACTCAGTCTGCAATCGATGCGAGAAGCACTGTATTGACGATCTGCTCCACCCGCACCAGGCGACGCTTGTGATATTGGGAAATGGCGGCGCCGGTTTCGCGCCTGTTTCCCGCAAAGGCAGAGGTCCACAAGGAGCGCAATTCCTGTGCCCTTCGGTTGATCACCTCTTCGCGCAGCCGCAATATGTGGAGACGTTCGCCAACGATGATGATGGCATCGAGATGCTCATCATTGGGCGAACAGGCGCAGATCCGCGTAAAAAGATCCGCAGTGGCTGCGGCAATCCGAACCGAATCAAGCGCCTCGTCATCAAGGAAGGGCGGCGGCGGCCCGATCCGTTCGAATCGCACCATGACCTTGAGCGCCGCGCGCACGATGTCGGCATGCCAGCTATAGAGATTATAGGCCCGCAGCCGCGTCATGGCCGGCATGGCGAAACCGCCCCCGCCCTGCACCGATACCAGCCGCTCGCCGACGAGGCGATGAAGCGCATCGCGCACCGGCGCGATACTTGTGCCATATCGCTCCGCCAGGGCCTGCACCACCAGCGGCGCTGTCGGAGGTGGCTCTCCGCTCAGGATCAACTGCTTGAGTTCCCGATAGATGCGGTCGGCGGTGACTGTCTCCGGCGCCATCACAGGTTCTTCATGCAGAAGGACCTTGTCCAGCCGATCCGCCGCCGCCGCCTTTGGGCTTGAGGAAGGTCCGCAGATTGAGGCTTGCGATGAACTCGACGCAAAGCCGCTCCATTTCGAACATGTCGTCGAGGAAGAAATGCCTGGGGACGTGCATATGGTGCTCCAGAAGCATCATGGGAATGAGGAGATGCGCCGACGAAAGCCCGAGGGCATGGGCGCAGGCGATATGATCATCGATCCGGGACTTCGGGTTGCCCGATTCGATTTCCCTGAGCCATCGCACACCGATCCCGACAACGGCGGCAAATTGCTCTTGTGTAATGCGCTGGCGCCTGCGCCGTTCTTCGATGCGGCGACCTGAGATCGACTTGACCTCGGCCAGTATCGACGCCCCCTCTTCAGAGGCGTTGCCTTGAGATGCGCTCATCAGGACCTCGCTGATCGCGTCTCAAAGCACCCATGCACATTCCGATGGGTCAGGTTTTGGGGGAAATACGCTTCCCGTCAAATATTATCGCTCCCATTTTGACAGTGGGGCCGCCCAAGAGCGGCAGCCAGATGACCGAGCTCTCGCTCGATCCTGCCGACAACATGTCGCCGGCGGGCGACTACACCCTTTCTTACCTGCGGCAGCAACAGATGGAACAGCTAAAGCGAATGCGCCTGGCTGGCCCTTGCTCAGCCTTGCTGGAACAGGGAGGGAAGCCGCCGATACGCCCTGGCCAGGGCCGGTGCCTCACTGGCCGCCATCACCGCGATGGCGGCCAGGTAAAGCCTGCCGATCGTCGGGCGGACACTGATGTGATCGGAGCGCGCGATACGCTCGAGGATATTGGCGGCGAAGGGCCTCAAATGCGCCGAAGCCCCGACATAATGGTCTTTTTTGCCGGCAAGGCGCTTGCACGAGGGCATTGCGAGCTCTGCGACCAGTTCCTCGGCATCCATGGTGTCGGCAAGGATCAGCGCGACCGAGAGGGTCGCGCCATAGGGTATGAAGTTCCGGGCGATCCTTGCCAGGCGGGAGTGACAGGAGAGGAACAGGTCGGTTCCCTCGTCCGACAACTGCAATCTGTACGTCTTCGATCGATGTCCGGCCATGCCCGCCCTTCCACGATTCGCATGATGTCCCCATGCTCTGACGGGGAAAATCCGGTTTGAAGCTGCGCCGGCGCAAAAAAATCAACAAAGCGGCACTGAAATGCCGATTTCGGCACTTCACTGCCGGTTTCGGCATTTCAGTGCCCTACCCGTTGCGCCGATCCGGCACGCTGGCCCACCACCGGCTCATCCCGACGTGGAGTGATGAGGCGCCTGGTTCCGGCTCGCGGACAAAGCCTCCATCGGTCCATGTCGCCACAGGCGAGGCACGCAGCTTCGCCCTGCATCTGGAGACGAATATGATGCCGGCCACTCGACCGGCGATCTTGGCTGGACTGCTCCTGTCCGGCCTGATCGCGAGCCCATGCGCCCCGGCGCGCCCCGGTGCGCTACCGCCCGCACCGCCCCTCGTCGGTCCACTCAGCATCGCGCAGGCAGATGGTGATTTCGTCATCCGCGCCGCCCGGAAACTCGCAGCGAGGTCCATGCCGCCGCAACAGATCGGCGCCACCGTCAAAATGGATGCCGACCTCCTCATCCGCCAGCCCCGGCCTATCAAGGAGATGACACGATGACCCGTTCGCCCTGCTCGCTTCCATCGCTCCTTGCGAGCGTCGCCTTGCTGGCGTCAGGCGCCGCTGCCGCCGCCCAGACACAGGCGACACCCACGGATCTCAGCGCAGCGGCACGCGCCGCCGAAGCCAGCCTCCGCCAAAGCTTCACCAACCTCCAGTTCGAGGATTTCGGGCCGGCGCCGGTCAAGGGACCGCTGTTCCAGGCGAGCGCGGGAGGGCGCATCCTCTATTATGCGCCGGAGAGCGAGCATCTCCTCTTCGCCACCATCTATGACAGGAACGGCGTCAACCTGACCGCTCTCGCGCAGGATGCCAGCGCGCGCAAGAAGCTGGGTCAACTCGATCCCACCCAGGCGCTCACCATCGGCCCACCCGGGGCTCCGACCGTCATCGAGTTCACCGATCCCGACTGTCCCTATTGCCGCGCCCTCGACCGCTTCTGGGCGGCCAAGGCCGCGGAAGGCAAGCCGGCGCGGCGGCAAATCTATTTCGTGAGCGGCATCCACCCGGAAGCCGCGTCGAAGGCCCAGCATATCCTCTGTTCAAAGGACCAGGCTGCCGCGTTCCGCGCCACCTATGCCGGAGAGGCGCCAAAGCCCCTCACAACCTGCAAGGAGGGCGCGGCCCGCGTCGCGGCGAATGCGCAAGCGGTCAAGGCCATGGGGATATCGGGGACCCCAACCCTCATCCTCGACGGCCGCATCATCTCCGGCTTCCAGCAGGCCGAGATCGAGGCCTGGCTCGATCAAAAGCGGGCGCCGCGAAAGCCGCCCAGCTGACCGCAGAAACTTTGGCGGGCCCTGGGAGGATGCGCGCACTGTGCAGCCCCCGGGCACGAGATGCCGGCGATGGGCCTTCCTCCTGGAGCCGCCCTGCCCCTCGCTGGCCGACAGCGATCGCCCAAGTCGATGCCGGCAGGCATGTCGATGGGACGGCTCCTTTTTGCCTGGAGAAAAGCCATGCTCAAGACCGTAAACCTACCTCACCTCTCAATGCCCCGGATCCGCCGCCTCTCTTTTGCGTCGGCCGATGCCGTGGGAACCCTCCTCGTCGCGATGACCCTGGCATCGGCCGCCCACGCCTTCCAGGCGCCGGCCGCCGGCGACCTTGGCTACGACATCTACGATATCGTGGTGAACCAGGGGGTGAAGGGTCCGCTCGGCTTCGTGGGCGGCGTCGCCGCCTTTCTGTTCGGGGTCAGCCGCCTCTTTTCCAACATCATGATCGGCATCCCCACGATCGTCGCGGCGGTCTGCCTGATCCGGGCCGACTCCATCCTCCAGACCTTCGGCATGATGGTCTGACCGCCGCAGGATCGAGCCCCATCACCATCGGAACTGGCGCAGGTCTTCCTTTTGGGCCTGCGCCGGGTCGGGGAGCGAATGGTCGCTCTTCGTAACAATCACGCCTGGTCCAGGCGTGATGAAGCAAGGGAGAAGGACGTGGATGAGAGATTGCCGCAATTCCTGCACAAGCCGGTCCAGATCCTCTGGTTCGACGCGCAGGAGTTCATCGTCGTCATCTCGACGATCTTCGTCGCCGTCATCGTCGGCGGCCTCGTGGGCTGGTCGCTCGTCGGCGTCCTTCTCCTCTTCATTCCCTGGAAGCGGACCAAGCCGCGCGGCTTCATGCCACACCTCGCCTGGCGCTGGGGGCTCTTGCGCCTCCCCCGCTACCCCGGTCCCACCCAGACCCGCTTTTGCGAGTGAGGCAAACCATGTTCGGCAAGACAATTTCGAAAGAGGCCAGCGACCCGTTGCTCGGCAAGCCGTCCAGTTTCGGCATCCACCGCTACCTCCAGGGCTCGTCCAACCTGTTCGAGGAGAACAGGCTGCTCAAATTCTCGATCGCCGGTCTCTTCGGCATCACCGCAGTGCTGGGCATCGCGCTCTACACAACGTCCCAGAACCAGCGCACCGTGGTCGTGCCTTTCGGCGCTGGCGGCGATCTCTATGTGACGGGCGGCAAGCCCTCCGCCGCCTATCTGCGCGCCATGACGCGCAATATCGTCGCGCTCTCGGGCACCTATTCGGCGCTCTCGGCCGACCGGCAGTTCGAGGAGCTGCTCAGCATTGTTCACCCGACCGCCTATAACGGCATAAGGGACAGTCTGAACGCGATCCTCGACGAGCTCGCCAACAACCCGACGCTCTCGATCGCCGCCTATATTCGGCCCGATCAACCCGTGACCTGGACGGATCGCCAGATCCTCGTACCGGTGGAAAAGGTGCGCGTCATTGGCGGTGTCATCCGCAAGTTCCGGGGCAATCTGCGCATCCGCTACACGATCGACGCCGGCCGCTTCTGGCTCCTGTCGCTAGCTGAGGAAAATTTCGATGCCGAACTTCGGTAAGCGCCTTTGCGTGCCCCTCGCGGCGAGCGCGATCGGCGCCCTGCTGCCCACAGCGGCACTGGCCCAGACCATCACCGCGCTCCCTGACCAGACGAGCACCATTCGCCTCTCGAACCGGGACGTCAACCATCTTGTCTGCCAGGGCGGCGAGATCGAGGATGTCAAATTCTCGGCGGAAAAGGCGATCGCGGTCGAAAAGGCGGGCGCTGATGCCTGGGTCAAGTTCCTCGTCAAGGAAAGCGACGATGCGGGTCAGGTGACGCGCAGCTTCGTCACCACCCCTTCGGAATTCTTCGTGACGTGTAACGGCGCGATCTATCCGCTCTATGCCGAGCCCTCCGACATTCCCGCCCAGACCGTGACCCTCGCGCCCGGTGCCAGCCAGCGTGCCCGCGCCAATGGGGAGCTGCTGGGGCCGCTGGTCGAAGAGGAGCGCGCGGTCTCGATCACCCTCGCGATGCTGCAGGACCGGGTGCCGGCGAGCTTTACCGAGGTCGCGGTTTCGCCAAGGCCGCTTGCGTTCAGCGCCGCGCCAGCGCTGCGCATCACCGAGCGCCGGCGCGTCGCGATCGAGGGCACGGGCCTTTCGGCGTCGGAATATTGGGTCGAGGCGAGCGCCGATAGCGAGATTGACGAGCGGCTGTTCCTGGGCACCGCCATGGGCGCGCGCATCTTCAGCGTCACCCTCGATCGCCTGTCGCTGCGCGCCGGTGAGAGCGCGCGGCTCATTCTGCTCCGTCGGGGCGAAGCGCTGTGAGCGGCCCCGACAATGATGGCCCCGGCGCCGACAGTGGCAATCCCGCCAAGCCCGTCGACACCCCGCGCAGGCGTGCCGGGATGCAGGGTTATTCCCGCCCGCCAAAGAAAGAGGGCGCGAGCGATGGCGAAAGGCAAGGCAGCGCGCAGAATGCAGGTCGTGGCCCTGCCCTCCTCGACCTGAAGGCCCGCTGGGCGGCCTTAAGTGCCCGTCAGCAGCTACGCGCCCGCCAGACAGGTGTCGGGATCGTCATCGCGCTATTCGGCTATGGCCTCTACACTGCCTCGAGCGGATCGAAGGACGAGGCGCCAGCGGCACCGGCGGCATCGCGCCTCGACATGGGCGCGGGGCTGCGCGGCGACAGCCTTGAGACCAAGGTGCGCGGGGACTTGAAGAAAATCCTCGATGGCCAGGCGCTGCTGGGCGACCGGGTGACCGCGATCGAGGAAGGCAAGGTCGCCCCGGGCGGGCGATCCGCCATGGACGCGGCAGAAGGCGATCTCCCCAGCGCCATGCCCGGCGACATCCCGGCCTTCCCGCCAAGCCCCAGCGCCCATGAACTTGAGAGCGCTGATGGCAGCCTGCCACCGCCTCCCATGCCTTCGGCTCCACCCGCACCGCCAGCCCCGGCGGTCGAACGGCAGGTCGGCTCGATCGGGACCGCGACCGCCGCGCTCACCGCTGACGCGGGCGACAAAGGGGCAACGAGCGTTAAAAAAAAGACCCGGGCCATCTATTTGCCACCTGGTTTCATGAAGGCACGGCTGCTGACCGGGATCGACGCGCTCGCCAGCCGCGACGCGACCAGCAACCCCGAACCGCTGATCGCACGCGTCCAGGCGCCCGCCGTGCTGCCCAATGACGTCAAGGCGAACCTGTCCGGTTGCTTCGTCATCGGCAATGCGACCGGCAGCCTCGCCAAGGAGCGGGTCGAGGTCCAGCTCGTCTCCCTCTCCTGCGTCGACTTCGATGAACGCTCGGTGGTCGATCAGCCGATCAAAGGGTTCTTCGTCGATACCGACGGAAAGAAGGGGCTGTCGGGCCGGGTCGTCACCCGCGCCGGCGCCGCGCTCGCGCGCAGCTTCATTGCCGGCACGATCTCGGGCATGAGCCAGAGCGTCGAAAACACCTTCGGCGACACCTCGGTCTCCGCGCTCGGCACCGTCCGCTCGCTCGATGCGGGCGACGCGGCCAAGTCCGGCATTGCCGGCGGCCTCTCCAAATCCTCCGACAAGCTCACCGACTTCTATCTCGATCTCGCGCGCCAAGCCGGTCCTATCGTCGAGGTGGGCGCCGCCAAGGATGTGGTGGTCGTGATCCAGGAAGGCGTCGCCCTCGAAATCAAGCCGACTGCGGGGAGCAAATTCTGATGCGCCCGCGCCTCAAACAAGGAGACATGCCCATGCCGCTCCTCGCAATGCCATCAGCCTCGTCTATCCGCTGCACAGGCGCCCCGCTGCTGATGCTCGCCTCACTGCCCGCCTGCACCGCGATCGGCTCAGTCATGTCGCCCTATCCCGAAAAGTTCAGCTGCAAGAATAGCGACCATGGCCAGTGCATCCATCCCGAACGCGCCTATGAGGATGCGGTCGCAGGCGCGGTGTCGCGGTCCGATCCCAATGTCACGAACGACAAGAAGATGCTGAAAGGCAGTACCGCCGCAGCGCCCGCACCGATGGGACGCGCCAGGGGCAAGGGCGCCACACCTTATCTCGGCTATCGCGACAGCGTCTATCGCGAGCTTCAGGGACTGGTCGAGGCGCCAGTGACGCCAATGCTGCGCCCCGGCCGCACGATCCGTACGCTGATCCTTCCCTATGCCGACCGGGAGCGGCCCGACCGGCTCTACATGCCGCGCTATGTCTATTCGATCCTCGACAAGCCCCAATGGGTGGTCGGCGACTATCTGGTGAACCCCGTCAATCCGGCGGCCCCCGTACCCGTTCTCGAGCAGGTGAAGGCCAAGCCCACGCCGATGGAGACGAGCGACCTTCCCGCGCCGCCGCAGGAGCAAGGGCAATGAAGGCGCCCGGCACCCGCCATGGCGGCGGCATGACCTTCGAGCGGCTTCGCCAGAGCGTCTCGCGCGATGCCTATTCGGATTTTCTGCCGATGGTCGCCTGGGTCGAGGACGAGGAAGCCTTTCTCTGCATCGACGATGGCTGGGGCCAGGCCTGGGAACTCATTCCCTCCGCCTATCTCTTCGCGCACGTCCATCAGGCGCTGCTCGGCCTCCTCAACATCCAGTTCGCGCCTGGCACGGTGGTTCAGCTCCATTGCTTCGCCGACCCGCTGATCGACGATGCGCTCGACGCCTTCCTTGATTTGAAATCCCGTCCCGATCCGCTGATCCAGGCCTCGGCGCGCCGGACCCGCGATTATCTGCGAGACGGGACCCAGGGCCTTGACGCCCTACATGGCATTCCGCTGCGCAATTTCCGCCTGCTCCTCTCGATCAAGACCAGGAAGCCGCTTGGGGCCGACCTGCGGCGGCAGATTGAGGAACAGCTCTCCAAGCTCGGCATCGCCCGCCTCGCGCCCGAGGCGCTCGTCACCTTCTATCGCCGCATCTTCAACGGCGTGTTCGAGAACGCACCGGGGGTTTTTGCTCGCGGCAGCGACGACATGCCCGCGCGCCCGGTCCGCAAGCAACTGATCGATGCCGGCCCGGATCTCGTCTTCGATGGCCCGGAACTGTTCCTGGGCGACCAGGTCGCGCGGTGCCTGACACCGAAATCGCCGGCCCGATGTGTCACCGCCGAGCGCTGCAATCGTCTCCTGGGCGGGATGCGCGGCGCCTCGGAGGACAGCGACCAGATCGGCGGCCCCTTCCTCTACACGCTCAACATCCTCTTCGATCATTCGAGCTTCGAGATCCACAAGCGCGCGCAGATTCTCTCCGCGCAAAAGGCCGCCGGCAGCTTTGCCGTCGAGGTCGGCAAGCAGATCGAGGAGATCGGCTGGGTGCTCGACGAGGCGGGCAACAGCCGGTTCGTCTCGGTAATCCCGACCGTCTGGGTGTTCGGCCGCGACAGCGCGCAGGCCCGCGAGATGGCGGCGCGCGCCAAGCGCCTGTGGGAAAGCGAGCCACTGCCCTGGATGATGCAGGAGGAGAGCTATCTCAATCCGGTCCTGCTACCAATGGCGCTCCCCTTCGGCTTCTATCCCGACCGCAGGACGGTGCGGATGCTGGAGCGCGACCTTCCCATGCCCGCCAAGGCGGCAGCGCTTCTGGCGCCGGTTCAGACTGACTTTCGCGGCGGCGGGCGCCCCGCCCTTCTCTATGCCGGACGCAAGGGCCAGCTTATCACGCTCGATCTCTTCGATCCGCGCATCAACAATTATAATTTCATCGTCTCGGCCGAGAGCGGCGCCGGCAAAAGCTTCCTCCTCAATAACCTGTGCCAACAATATTATGCGCAAGGCGCGCTCATCCGGATTATCGATATCGGCGGTAGCTACCGGAAGCTCTGCACGCTTTGCTCAGGCCGCTATATCGACATTGGCGAGGAGCATCTCGTCCTCAATCCGTTCGACATGGGCTTCGCGCTCGACGGCGACGATCGACAGTCGGCCATTTCCATGGCGGTCGCCATCGTCGCGGAAATGGCCAATGCCGCGACCCGCAAGGGCGTCAGCACGTCCGAATGGAACCTGCTCAAGTCCGCGGTGCAGTGGACGATCGACAGTGGCCGGTCGGAAGCGGGGATCGACGCGGTGCGCGACTGGCTCGGCGCCTACCCCGCTCAGGCGACCAGCGATCTCGACAAGGTCGATCATCTGGTGCCCGCCGCGCGCGAGCTCGCCTTCAACCTGCGCGATTTTGCGAGTTCAGGCGCTTATGGCCATTATTTCAACGGCCCCTCGACCTTCGACATTTCCACCGACGAATTTGTCGTGCTGGAACTCGAACGCCTCAAGGCCATGCCCGACCTCTTCAACGTCATCGTCATGGTGGTCGTGAACGCGGTCACCCAGGAACTCTATCTCTCCGCCCGCGACCGGCCCCGTTTCGTGCTGTGCGACGAGGCCGCCCAGTTCATGACCCGCACCGACGGCCAGGACCTCTCGCGCCTCGCCGAAGTGTTCGGCCAGGGCTACAGGCGCGCGCGCAAATATCAGGGAAGCTTCGGCGTTGTCCTCCAGTCGATGAACGACCTGCTGCTCTTTGGCGGAACAGGTCAGGTGATCCTCGAAAATGCCGCGACGCGGTTCCTGCTCCAGGGATCGACCTATGACAGGGCGGTCGAGAACAAGATCCTCGATTATTCGGGCTTCGTCCTCGACCTCCTGAAGTCGGTCCGTAACAACAAGCCCCATTATAGCGAGGTCTTCATCGACTCGCCCCTGGGGCTCGGCATCGCCCGGCTCGTGGTCGACCCCTTCTCCTACTGGATCAACACCAGCGCGCCGCAGGAGGTGGCGGCGTTCGAGGCGCGGCTGCGCGCGGGGCTCTCGCCGCTCGAAGCGATCTGCGATCTCGCCGGCGTCGATGCGACAGAGATACTTGGACCTGCCGGACATTGGGAGGCGCTGTGATGAGCAAACCCTCTTTCGACAGCAACCAGCCCCGCTTCGAGTTCGAGCCCGATCCCGCGCTCGAAGCCTTCATCGAGAGGCGCGCGGCGGCCAAGGCCGAGGCGCAGGCGCTCACCTGGCGCTTCCGCCTCGTCACGATCGAAACGCTGATGATGGGCCTGCTCGTCGGCGCCGCGGGCCTTGCGCTCGGCAAACCTCCCTTCCTCGTCTTGCGCGCCGCCGTCATGGTCGCCGCCGGCTGTTTTGCGAGCGGCATCCTCCTCATCGGCCTCACTGGCGCGATCGACAAGGGGCTGCTCCGCCTGCGCACATGGTGGCGCACGCGATGAGCGGCATCCTCTCCCCGTGCCCAGCACCTGGGCCCATCCGGCTCCTGGTAGGAACCCAGCTCATGCTGCTCGTCCAGTCCCTGCTGCTCTACGAAGCGTCGGACGCGCTGCCCTCCGCGCTGCAGTTCCTTCTGCTCGCGACCTGGATATTGGGCACCGCCGCGCTCATCGCTGCGGTCCGCGGCGGCCAGGATGAAGGCGAACCCTGGTGGAGGCGCCGCCATGATCGTTGAGCAGCGCTTCCCTGACTTTACCCGGCACGCTCTGATCGGCGCGCTGATGCTGGCTGTCTCCTGCGAAACCCAGGCGAGCGCCGCGACCTCGACGATCGGCCGCACCTGGCCCATCGCCGAACCTGACGCGATGAGCGAGATCGAGGCCCGCGTCGCGAAAGCTCCGGACATGGCGCGGCAATTCGGGCCGCGATCGAACTGGTCGGCGATGCACGCGGCGCAGCTTGGGGTTGCAAAGGCCGACCGGGTTCGCAGCCTCATCCCCTTCTATACGGTCGAGAGCGATATCACGCTGCCCGATGGGCGCATCCTCTACCCCAGGGGCTTTACCTTCAATCCACTCGACCATGTGTCGCTGCCCCAGCGCCTCGTCATCGTCCATCCGCGCGACCTTGATTGGGCGCTGCGCCAGGTGCGCCTCACCGATTTCATTCTGCTGACCGCGGGCGACGCGCTCGACCTGTCCGAACGCACCGGCCGTCCGCTCTTCATCCTGGAGGAACGAGTCAAGGCGCGCCTCGGCCTCACCGTCGCGCCGGTGATCGTCCGGCAGTCGGGAAAGCGGCTCATCCTGACCGAATTCGGCCCGGAGCGCCGGTCCGTCGCCGGCGCAGACGCCCGATGAGCAAGATCAGACGATCAGCGGACCGCGATCTGTCGCCCAAGACCGCTCTAGGCGCCGAGCAGTGCGTGGATCTGCGCGACGGGGAGATAAAGACGCAGAGGCACGTCCGGCAAGGGCATGAAGCCGTAGCGCATATAAAGCTGTTTACGCCGTTCAACCTTCGCCGCGTCACCGCAGTCAAGAATGTCGAGCAGCACGATGGTGATACCGACATCCTTCGCGGCGCGACCGATGCGCTTCAAGGCATCGGCGAGCAGCAGGCTCCCAAACCCCTTGCCCTGGAAACGGGCGTCGACCCCGATCATCGATATGAACGCGGCCGGGATCTGGCCATGCCCCGGCCTGCTGCGCGTGAACGAGACAGGCAGGTGCGAATAATCGACGCTATGCGCGTTGAGCGTGTAGAAACCGATCAGCTCTTCGCCTGGAGACAGCAAAGCGAAGGCGCGGACATTGTCCGCCCGCGCGAGCTTGCTCGCCGTCTTGCGCAGATAATTGTCGACCTGGTCTGTCCCCGAGACAAATGCCGTCCGGTCATGCCGCGCCGGATCGAGCGGCTCGATGATCATGCGCGATCCGTCCACAAATCCTCGCTCCTAGCGGCCCTCGATCGTCTGCTCGTGCCGGGCAAATGCCTCACGCAGCGCGTCGGAGGGCGGGGCCGGATGTTCAAGCGCCTGGAGGATCGCATCGAAATCCTGCCGACTGACGATCGTCCGCTCATGGGTCTGGATCGTTTCCAGGGCCGCCTTATAGGCCGCATTCATCACGAAGGCGGAATCATCGACGCCGCACCAGGCCGCAGCCTGCTGGATCGCCTGCTTGATATGCGGCTTGGTCCGAAAATTCATGCGCACCGTGCTGCGCTCGTTGATTGCAGCGGTCGCATCGTCAAACGCTCGCATCGCCAGAACCTCATCTTTCCCGTTCGAAGCATTATGTACGCCTTGGAGGCGCACATTACAAGTCTATCGGTTTTCCAGCCGGCACGGCGGATTAGGCAAATTCTGGCCCTTGGTCTGGTCGGTTTCGCAGCTGGAACGGCGGCGCCGGCACATGCCTCCAAATGCGAGGCAGGCACCATTTTCAATCCGCTGACCAAGGTGCGCTGGACCTGCATCTTCCCGATCACCATTGGCGGCGTGCGGGTCGGCAGTTTCGACAAGCTCGACAAGGAACTCGACGCCCAATCCGCCTCGAAGCCGCTCTGCGCCTGCCGCAAGGGCGCGACCTTCTGGTTCGGCGTGAAGGTGAGCTTCTGGTCGCCCAACCGGATGATCGACGTGGTCACCGAACCCGGATGCATGATGGCCCTTGGCGCCGATCTGCTGCCGACCGGTGGCCGGCTCCAGGGCAGTCAGTCCTCCATCGCCGACGGCACGAACAGCCAGAAGCTGTTCGCCCAGATGCACTATTATATCTCGCCGGTCTGGAAGATGCTCGACATGTTCACCGACCTCCCCTGCATCGAGGACGACGGTTTCGACGTCGCCATGATCACCGAAGTCCTGCCAACCTGGCAGTCGGGGACGCTGGGCGCAATCATCCAGCCCGAGGGCATTCTCTTCGGCAATCCCGCAGCGGGTCTTGCCTGCATGGCCGACAGCGCGGCGGCGGCGGCCGGCAAGGTCATCGACCCACTCTTCTGGTGCATGGGAAGCTGGGGGGCGACCTATCCCGTGGCGGGCGACATCCATTTTGGCGACAGCGTCGAGGCCTGGGCCGGGCTTGCGGCGCGCGGCACTTATCTGATGGGGCGGCTTGGCGCGCTCACCATCAGCTCGGCCGACGGCTGTTCGTTCAAGGCCCAGCCGATCTGGACCAAGAGCCGCTACAAGCTCCAGATCATGGAGCCGGTCAAGGGCGGCAAATGCGTCAATATCGGCCGTCCCGGCGCACTCTGGTCCTCGGCCAAACATGCTCCGGGCAAGGACAACGCCCAGTTCATGTCCTTTGAAAAGGTGATCTGCTGCGCGGGGGTCTCGACCCCATGAGCCGATCCCCTCCCCCAAGCCCCGCAGCGACCCGGCTCTCTGCCCGGTCTGCCCGCCAAGGCCATGTCGGCCCGGCCGGACGCTGCGCGGGTGGAGCGGCGCCGGCGCCATCCGGCGCCGCTCCTTTCCCGGTTTCTTCTCCTGTGGCTTGGAAGACGCAGGAGAAGGAGGTCGGCACGGCCGGATATACCCCCGGCGAGCGAGGCTACCCCCCTCTGCCTGAAGCCCCGTTCGCTTCGGCCGTGCTGACCATAGTAAATGGACGGGCAGCCTTCCGCTGTCTGTCGGCGCCTTCCGACGTCGCCGCACTTTGCCCCCTGTTTCGCCTGCGCTGGGTGGGTGGCTCCGGCAGAGACGAGGGTCAGTCGTGAAACTCCATATCTCCGCCGGCCTGGCCGGCCTCTGCGTGCTACTCGCACAGCTCGCACAGGCGCAAACGGCCAGCACGCAGGACATGGATGCACGGGCGCGGGCCGCCGCGGCGGCCTCGCGCGCCAGGTCATCGGACAGCGAGGCGATCACCACCAATTATCTGACGCCGGGCCTTGCCAACCAGCCGATAAGCACAGTCGACAACAGCCGCAGCTTCACGCCCAACCTTGCCTGCCAGCAGAGCGCCACCATGCTCGAACTGCTGGTCCAGCCCGGCGCCACCGGCGACATCACCCATCTTTCGATCGCGCAGGACAAGGATCTGGATGGCCATTTCGATTCCAACCTGACCGTGCCGGTCCCGGTCTCGGGCATTTGCGCCAATGGCGTCATTGCCTGCGATCCGGGGAGCTGGAACAATTGCCGGTCCTTCCAATGGGACGTCGCCGCGTCTGGCGACCTCAAGCTCACGCAAGTCGATTTGCCCGCGCTTTCCGGCTGCTATTGCGTCAATGCCAGCTGCGGCGCGAACCTCGTCGCGGGCAACCTGCCCTCGGTGCTGAAGGATCTGGGCGGCGGGGTCGTCGGCGCGCTCACGACCGCAGATCCCCGGATCGGCGTCGCGCAGGCGAGCATCGAGGGACCGGTCATCCGCTATACAGGCGCGCAGACCACCGCCTGTACAAATTCGCCGCAGGTCTTGGCCACCGCCTATCGCGCCAATCCGACCGCGATCAGCGGGGACGCGTCTTCGGCCTCGAAGACAAGTTCGGTCTTTACCGCGCTCGCCGCCTCTCCCGCCGGCAATGGCAAGGCGGAGGAGACACGCAGCTGCACGATCGAGCGCGAGATCACCGTCAAGGCATGGGATTTTGAAGATATCGTCGCGGCCAGCGGCTCCATCACATCGACCAGCAGCTGTGGCACCGGGTGCCTCCGGTTCGAGATCCGGGGCGCGGGCAGTTGCGGCAGCAACCCGCCCGTCTATGCGGTCAACTTCACGCCGCTCGATGCCGCGCGTATCCGATCGGCGCGGATCGTCGAGATGGGCGCGGACGACTGGGTCCAGGCCCGGATCAACGGCGTGGTCGTGGGCTATGCCGGAAAGCGGCCCTGGACCGGCGATGCCCTCCCCTCGGGCGACTGCCGCATCAGCGACGATCCCTGGTACAACCGCAATCCCGTCGACTTCACTGCGCAATTGCAGGCCGGCGCTACCGCGGTCGGCGCGCGCATGCGCGGCGGGGGCGGCGGCAATTGGGGCTATGTGACCGTCGAGATCCAGGTCGACACAGACTGCGAGGTCTCCGAGCGGCTGGTGAACCTGTGCGCAGGCTATGCGGGCGACACCGCCTGCCGCCTCACCCAGGAGGATGTCGATGGCGTCGAGACGGTCCGCAACGGCGTCAATACCGGACTCAAGCCCCTGCCCCAGACCAGGCTGTTCGGCACTGGAAGATGCACCTACCAATATAGCCGCGACTTTTTCCTGCGAACCCGGCGCTACGCCTGCCTGATCGACACATCGGGAACCACGCAGCCCGATCTTTCACGCGCCGCCTATATCATCGATCATTCGACCGAGACGCTGCTCGCCGATCAGACGCGTGGTGCCGACGGCTCGCTCAGCCAGACCACCCGCGCCTTTACCCTGCCCGACCGCCCCACGGTGGCAGCCTGCGAATCCGTCTGCAAGACCAGAGCACCCAGCGCCAATAGTGGCGTCGCGCCGGCCGGAACCGTCGCGCAAAAGCAGAATGTGCCGGTAGGCTGGGACAGCTTCTATCATGTCTGCGCCAGCGACAATGTCTGTCCGCTGGGTCCGGGCGAAGAGATCGTCTCAAACTGCGGCTGCCTTGATGATTTTCCCGAGGCGGTCGTCATGATGCAGACTGTAAGGCTCGCCGGTTCCGATCTGGCCTGCACGGCCGCCAGCCGATGATGCGTCGCCTCGCCATCGCCTGCGCTGTAGCGCCCCTCTCCCTTGTAGCTTTGGCGTCCCCGACCCATGCCGCACAGCTCTGCGCCGCAGACCTCAATGGCAATGGCGATGCCGCCGACGCGGGCGAAATGGCGCAGTGCCTGACGACAGCCGATGGCGTATCGCTCTGTCCGATCGGCAAGGTCGATTGTGTGGCGGATAGCAGCGGGGCCTATGGCTGCCCTCTGGGCGCGGCCTATGCCTGCCTCACCCCGTTCGGCGGCGGCGTGCCCGCCTGCTCTTCCCATAGCTGCATCGATACGAGCGTCACCCCGATCGAGACGGAGGAGCCGGTCGATGATCCGGGCGCACCCGCCGACGGGCCGGTCGATGCCGAGGGCAATTGCCTTGGCACCATCGAGATTTTCGGCGGACGCGCGCTGCGTTGCCGCCCGCCAGGGGCGAGCACTATTTTCCAGAATTGCTGCAAGGATAAGGGTAGAATCGTCAAAGACGGGATGGGCGGTTCACTCAGTTCGATCACGACCAAGATCGCGATCGCCAAGGGCGTCTTCACGGGCATGAAAGCGGCCTACACCGCCTTTAAAGCCGGTGCGACCGCGAGCGAGGCGGCGAGCGCGGGCGCTAACGCGATCATCGTCGGTATCGATCCCACCTCGATCGCGATCAGCCTCGCCGTCAACTATATGATCGAACTGTTGCTCCAGGGCTGCGACCAACAGGATATGGAGACCGGCATGCTGCGGGGCTCGGACATGTGCCATGAGGTCGGCAGCTATTGCGTGTCGAGCATCCTTGGCGTCTGCATCCAGAAGGCGATCGGCCATTGCTGCTTCAACACCAAGCTTGGCCGGATCATCCAGGAACAGGGCCGGCCCCAACTCGCGGCCTTCAATGAGCTTGGCTGGGGCACCCCCAAACATCCTTATTGCCGCGGCTTTTCTCCGCAAGAGTTTCAGGCGCTCGATTTCAGCCGGATGGATCTCTCCGAATATTATGCCGACATCGAGGCCCGCGCCCAATCCGACATCCAGATCGACATGAAGGACAAGGTCGATGCCTATCTGCGCACCATCACGCCCTGACCGGCGGCAACGGGTCAGCCCCTCGCTGCTGTTAGCCTTCGCTTCGATTGGCGTTGCCAGCCCGGCAGGCGCGACCGAACCGGTCGATGCCGAACCGCCGACGCCGACAAAAGCACAAGCGGGTCCAACGTCCATTCCCGTTCCGGGCGAAGCGATGCGCAGGCGGGCTTTCGACGCGCTCGGGCGCAGGGGCCGCTTCCCCGAGATCGAAGCCCGGGCGAAAGCGGACCGGCAGGCGGCGACCGAGCGCATGGCGGCAGAACATGACGCCATGCAGGCGAGGCTTTACCAGGCGCTTGGCCTTGCTATTCCCAATGATCCCACTGCGCCAAAGCCTCGCACCCCTACAAGCAAGGCCTGGGTGCCGCTGATCTTCGCCTCTTCCTCCATGCCGATCCCGACCCTGCGCAATTATGCCGCGCAGCTCGAAAAGGCGGGCGGCGTCATCGCTTTTCGCGGCGTGCCGGGCGGCCTCAGCCACATCGGCCCGATGGCGAAACTGAGCGCTCGGATATTGCGGCTTGATCCGGGATGCGAGGGACCGGCCTGCGCCATGCGCAGTGTCCAGCTCGTCGTCGACCCGATCCTGTTCCGCCAGCATGGCATTGCCCGCGTGCCTGCCTTCGCGATGGTACCGGGCGATCCCACCCTCCCCTATTGCGAGCGCGACGAGGAGAGCGGCCCTCGCGCGAGCCACATCGTCTATGGCGATGCCGCGCTATCGGGCCTGATCGAAGAATATGCCCGCCTTGGCGGAAAGGAGGAGGTCAGCGATGCTGCGTCTCGCCTGTCTCGCCGCTAGGGCCGCCTGGCCTCGCATGAGGGCGCTCCCTGCCGACGCCGCCTTGGCGCTGGGCGGCGCGGTCGGGGGTCAGCCGGCCAATGGTCGGCGCTTCTGGACGATGCTGGCGCTGATCCTGCCCGTCGCTTCGCTTACCTCGCTCGGTCTCTCCCGCGTCACGCTGGTGATGAGCCCGTCGATCGACGCCTGGGCGGTCAGCCCTGTGCCCGGGCCGATCAGCAAGGGCGACCTCGTTCAGTTCATGCTCTCCCATCCGGTGGCGGGGCCAAGGCCCGTCAGCGTCACCAAGCGCGCCCTCTGCATGCCCGGCGAGCGGCTGCGCGAAATCGAGCGTCCGGCGGTTGACGGTAAGCCGGGAAGCCGCAGTTGGTATTATTGTGGGCGAAGCTTCCTCGGCGCGAGCCGGCCCTTCGGCCGCGATGGTCAGATCCTTCCCCATCTGCGCTGGGGCGATCGGCCGATCCCGCCCGGCTATATCTATGTCGGCTCCGATCATGCCGGCGGTTTTGACAGCCGCTATTTCGGGCCGGTGCGGATCGAGCGCCTGACCCGCATGGAGCGCATCCTGTGAGGGCGCGCATCCTTGCGCCGGCGCTGACGATGCTGCTGTCCATCCCGGCGGTCGCGCAGGAACCTTCGGCGCGACAGGGATATTGGTGGTATGTCCCCAAGCCCGATCCGGCTGAGCCCGGCGCAGCGGACATCAAGGCGCCCGTCATTCCGCCCATGGCCGATCTTGCCAGATGGTCGCCACCTCGGATCGCCAGGCTCATCATCGAGCAGCGCGATTATGCCGCGACCGTGCTGACGGTTGAGGCTGTGTCGGATTTCTGGCGGCTGCAGGATTTTGCCCGCCGCAAGGCCCGCGCCTTTGCCGGCGTCACTCAGCTCGCCATGCTCGCCCATCCTGAACTGAGCGCCAAATCCGCCAATCCCATGGTCGGCGACGCGCGCGATGCGCTGGGGGCGGAGAAGGACGCCGTTCGTCGCTCCTACCTCCGCTCGCGCGGGAGCGAGTTTGCGCTGGTCATGTTCTCGCGCGCCTCCTGCGGCTATTGCCGGGTGCAATGGCCGATCATCCAGCGCTTCCAGGAGGAGACGGGCTGGCAGGTGATGCGTCAGGATCTCGACCAGAAGCCTGAGCTCAGCGCCCGCTTCGGGGTCGAGGTGACGCCCACCACCATGGTCATCCGCCGCAACTCAAGCCAGCGCATGGTCATCGCCAATGGCGTCGAGGCCTTCCCGACGCTGATCCAGACCGCCTATCAGGCGGTCAAGCTTCTCTCCGGCGATATCCGGCCCGAACAGTTCCTGACCGGCGCGGGCGAGGAGAATGGCTTCTTCGATGCGCTGGCCAATGGGCCGGTGGCGGCGGGTGATCCTGCAGGCACGACGGGAGCGCGGCCATGAAGAAGGCGGCCACCTTCGCGATCTTCGCCGTCCTGCCAATGCTTGTGCTCGCTCCAATCTACGCTGCTGTCGCCGAGCCGGATCGCGCCTTGGCCGCACGCGCCGCCATCCATCCCGTCACAACCCAGGCGGAGATGCGGGCCTGGCTCGCCCGGGTTCCGCAAACCCGCGACTATCCTCCAGACTTCGACGCCACGCTCAAAGGTCAGGGCGCGGCGTTCATCATCGAGATGAGCACCACCCCCGGCTGCGTCCCTTGCGGCGATCTCTGGACCAGGCTGCTTGCGCTCAAGTCCCGATACGGCCTGACAGTCCGCACGATCGGGGAACCGGAAGCCATGCTGCGATCGGGGCGACTAGGTCTCCCCTGGATCGGCCATCCGGTCCTCTGGCTACGCCCGGTCTCCGACAGCGGCCGCACCCTGCCGATGGCGATCGGTACCGATCATGCGGTCAATATCGCGCGCAATCTCTATCTCGGCATTAAGATGCAGACCGGCGTACGTCCGGCCGTCGGCGTGCGGGCCATGGCCAAATTCACCGGGATCGTCGGGCTACCGGCGCAATCCGCACCCTCCCATCGTCGGAAAGGCTGAGCAATGGCGGGCTCGGTCTCTCTCCTTCCCCCCCATGCTTTCGGAGTCCGCCATGGCCCTCGCCGTCCTTGCCCCTGCATTTTTGAACCTGCGCCGCCTTTGCCGTCCGATCCCCTTGCTGGGGGCAATGCTGGTCGCAAGCTGCGGCATGACCGTCGCGCCCGCCCATGCCCAAAGCTGGGCCGAGCATTGGTTCGACAATGTGACCTATACCAGCCCCGGCAGTTTCGAGGACCAGACCCGCGGCTATGTGACCGCCGGCGGCATGTCGGGCCGGATCGATGTCCATAGCGATTATCTGACTAGCCTCACCCTCCCCAAGGTGAAGGCGGGCTGCGGCGGCATCGACATGTTCTTAGGGGGCATGTCCTTCCTCGACCCCGACTATCTCGTCCAGAAGCTCGAAAGCATCCTCCAGGCCGCGCCCGCCGTCGCCTTCCAATATCTGCTCGAGACGCTCGACGAGAAGATGGGGAACATCATCTCGAAGATGGAGGCGGCAACCAATTTCCTCAATTCCATCCAGGTCAACGACTGCCGCCTCGCCAACCGCATGGTTCAGATCGCCAAAGGTGACGATAATATGTCGGGCATCATCGAGGAGATGACCGGCTACAAATCGGTGAAAGAAGGTTACGCCAAAAGCTATCAGCAGAGCCGCGAGAAGATCCAGGCGAACGGCAACAGTCCGACGGAGGATCTGAAGGATGCGCTCGCCAACTGTCCGGCGGAAGTAACCGACATCTTCCGCACCGGGTCGCTGCTCGCGCATGCCGCCTCGCGCGTCGGCGCGTCGGACTGGGCGGGCGTGATGCGCGCCCGGGTGGGTGACGTGTATATGCGCTGGGACGCCACCGACAAGGTGCCACTGTTTGCCGCTATCCCCGCCTGCGCGGCGCAGGATACCGAATCCTCCGATGATTTCCTGAGCGGCCGGGTGATGCGCCGCGCGCTCGCCATGCCGCCGACCGCCGCCGACTGCACCCAGGATGGCGGCAAGGGCGCGCTGGCGCTCACCCGCGAGCGCATGACTGCCATCGCCGAGAAAATCCGCACGCGCGCGGCGCTGACGGCCGAGGAGCGGCAGTTCGTCGCCAATGTCCGCACCCTGCCGGTCTACCGCATGCTCGAATGGGGTGTGCGCCAGGATGTGGTGGATTCGGTGATCGGCGATACCGACGAGCTGGTTGCGCTGACCCTTGCCTATCAGATGCTGAACGACCTTTCGCGCAGCATCGATTTCGCGCTCTCCAACGCGGAGCGCGGCACCAATGCCGCGGGCGCCAGCAACGGGACGAGCGCCAATATCTGCCAGACCCGCATTCTCACCAAGGGGATCGAGCAACTGCGGGACCTGCGCGAGGAGGTGCTGCGCCAGCGCGCGCAGATGCGCCAATCCTATCTCGCCGCCCTCTCCCAGGCCAATCTCTCGACCGGCTATGCGGGCCTCATCCGCCAGCGCGACCGCGATGCGCGCGATGCGGCCGGCGCGGCCGCCAACCGCAATCGCTGAGTGGGGACACGATTGATGCAACGCTTTGCCCGCACCCTCGCCAGCCTGACGGCGATCTCGATCACCTCCCCTGCTCTCGCGCTGGAGACAAGTTTCCACAGCTATGACGGCTTTGCCGAAACGGTCGATGCCTTCCGCCTCGTCTCGATGATCTTCGCCGATCCGCGCTATGAGACGCTGGTGCTGATCGTCGCGGTGGTGGGCCTCGCGCTGGGCGCCGTGCTCGCCATGATCCGTGGCACCGGCATGGGCTTGGTCGCCTTCGGCCTCCAGATGCTGGTTGGTATCGGTCTTTTCGTCGGCCTGGTCGCGACCACCGGCACCGTCCATGTCTATGACCGGGTGCGCAATGCCTATCAGCCGGTCGGCGATGTTCCGAACCTGATCGTCCTGGTGGCGGGCGTCACCAACATGATGGAGCGCGCGCTCGCCGAGACGATCGACGACAACACGCTCGCCCCCCATGCCAAGCTCGAGTTTGGCGCTGGCGGCCATGCCTTCGACCTGTTCCTGAATGCGGTGAGCCCGCGCGGTCCCATGACCGATGCCTTTCTCGATGCCACGATCAAGGATTATGTGCGCCAATGCTATCCGGTGGCCCGGGTTTCGCCCGCTTACGCGATCGACGACGACCAGTTGTTCCGCACCAGCACCGACCTCCCCGCATCCTTCGCGGCGATGGCGGGGCCGGCGACGTTCAGCACGGTGTTTACCGCTGCCGACAAGGGCGGGACGACGGTCAGCTGCAACGAGGCCTGGGAGCATATCGCGGACCGGCTGTCCGATCCGGCGGTGTTCGAAGGCTATTCGATGCAGGTCTGCCAGCGCACCGGCTATGACATCGACAAGCCCGACCAGCTCGCCCGCTGCCGCAGCAATCTTTCCGAGATGGGCGACATGATGCTGGGTACGCCGCTCACCGCCCAGGCCTTCCTCACTGATGTGCTGCTGGGAACCAGCGTAGGCGATGTATTGTTCGAGGACAGTCCGGCGACCGCCTCGCGGGTGATGGCCAACCGGGCCGTGGCCGCGGGCGGCCTGGCGACCATGTCGACCGCCAATGAATGGATGCCGACGATCCGCGCGACCGTGTTCGGGATCATGCTGTTCATGATGCCGATCGCCCTCCTGTTCGTCCTCACCCCCATCAACCTGCGGGTCGCGAGCTTTGCGCTGGGGCTGTTCGTGTTCGTAGCGCTCTGGGGCGTCATCGATGCGGGCATCTATCAGCTGACGCTGGGTCGGGCGATGGCGGTGCTGGCCGAGATGCGGTCCAACCATCTGGCGGCCAATGCCTGGATGCTGGCCCCTTCCTCGGCGATGAAGGCGCTGGCGATCTTCGGGAGCTTTCGCACTGCGGCGGCGGGCCTGGCCGGCGCGTTCGTGTTCACGGTGTTCCGCTTTTCGGGCAATGTCTTCTCCTCCTTTACCGGCGGGTCGCTGGGTGTCCAGGCGCAAGGATCGGCTGCCGCCGCTGGCGTGTCCACATCCGAGGGTCTCGCTTCCGCGCTCGAAGCGCAGGCCTCGGCCATGGGCACGGGCGCGCGCCGTGGTGCCGCGTCGACCTTCGGGGATTTTGGCGAGCGATCGAGCTTCGGCGCCAATCGGAGTTTCGGCGCGGCGGGCGCGGTCATGGCATCCCATGGCACTGGCGCGCCCGGCGGCGCGGCGATGGGGCTTGGCGCGCTCGATTCCGCCCGCGAGATGGGCGGCCTTGCGCCCGCGCTTCATGGCCGGGACCTGGGTGACCCGGCAACGATCAGCGCGGTTCGCGCGGCGGCGGCTACCGGCGCCATCCACAATTTTGCCGAGAAGGATGCGCTGCGGAGCCTCGGAAACCGCTATTTTGGCGCAGGTGAGGCCGGCGAGAAGGCGTTCGGCGCCTTCACCCAGGGGCTGGTCCAGTGGCGGGCCTTCGGCGACACCCGCGCTTATGGCATGATGATGCAGGCGGCTACCCGGCATTTTGAACGGGCTGGTTATGGCACCCAGGATGCCGAACTCAAGGCGAGCGGCGTCGTGGCCGAGGCCAGCGCCGATCCGACGTTCGCCAAGCTCATCGCCAATAGCTTCGCGCAGGAGGCAATGCTTCGCAATGATCTGACGGCAGCGCAGGTGCAGGTCGGGGCGATGGAAGGACGGCGCGACTATGCGGGAGACAGGGTCGCACGGGTGGAGCGCGGCAATGTCGCGACCGAACAGGCCCACCGCACGGGCGGCAACGAAGGCCAGCGCAACGCTGTTGTCATGCTGGGCCTGCCCGTTGACGAGATGAGCCGCCGCATCGCCTTCATCAACGCCCTCTCCGGCGAAGCGCGTTCGTCTGCCATCACACAGCTCTCCCGCGCCACTGGCCGCAATGAGGCCCAGGTCGCCAAGGCCCTTGAAACGTATCGGGCCGCCACGGAGCTCGGCACCGCAGATGGGGCGACCGCCGAGGCGGCGCGCGAGGGATCGAGCGTCTATGGTCGGACCCGGGAGGCCGCAGGATATGACTTTGCCGAGCGATCAGGCAAGCTCGATGCCCAGCGCGAGGTCGGCCATGACGGCACCCGCAGCGCCGCGCGTATCGGAGAACAGCGACGGCAGTCGGAGAATTTTGGCTTTGCGCAAGGCGCCGAGGCGGCAGGCATGTCGACGCGGGAAGCCGCCCGTCTCGACAGCTTCATTCGGACCCTGGCCGATGCAAGCGGCAATCAGCTCGACATGGCGGAAGGCGGCGCAGATGGCATTGCCGACCGGGCGCGAAACGCCCGGATGACCAGCATCGTCGAACGCGAGCGCCTGTCGCGGATGCAGGGGCTGCTGCGCGCCAACGGCATCGATATGAGCAAGCGGCAGATCGCCATGGACCAGAATGGCGACTTCAGCCTCAACCTGACACCCGCGACCACAGCGCAGATGTGGAAGGCGGGCCTGCTCAACGAGAGCCAGCTTGGCGCGGTCGCCAATGGCGGCCATGCGCGGTTCAGCCTCGCTCATAATGACCTTCTCGTCTCCAGCAGCGCCGGGTTCGAGAAATCCGCCCGCAACGACACCAGCACACGGTTCGAAGCGGGCAAACAAGCTGGCCCCGACACGATCGAGCATTTCATGGGCGGCGGCGCCGAAGGCCGGGCTGCCATGGCGAACTGGCTGCGCGGCGGGTTCGAAATGGACCGAAAGGGCAATTGGCGTCTCAAACCGCAGGTCGCGGACACGCTACAGCGCGACGTGCAGGCGATCATAGCTCAGACAGGGTGGGAGCGCTCGATCGCAAGATCGGCACAAGATCAGAATACATTCAGCATATCGGCACAAGGCGAGATTGCAGGTTCTACATCGAGTGGACGCGGCTCAAGCGGCCGAGCTCTACCGAATGCTGCTGCCGGGCGCGTGGGCGGATCGATCGGCTTTTCAACACAGGAGACCGGATCGACTAACGAAGTGGCAAGCGCTCAACTGAGCGTGGTGAATTACGATGTTCGACAAGCGATCTCAGATTCCGAACGCGCTGCATCTAAATCTGGGAACCCGGCAGAAGCATTCACCAGCCATCTCGCGACCGAAATCCTCGGCCCGCAAGGCCTGCGAAATAGATATTTGCGCGAGGGGGATAGCAGTCGGGGAACGGCAGACATCAACGCGCCTGTTACGTCCATGGAGCAATCGTCGATTCTGCATACGGGCCGCCTTTCAACCGATCTCGGTCACGGACCCATGGATGGGAACCCAGAGTTCAAGACCCGCGATTGATGTAGCCCGGATTGAGAGGGTTCAAGGGACTGCCGATCCAGAAAGCGCCAGAGGTAGGTTCAAGCGGATCGACCTCTTTCGGCATCCCTGATGGGCCGAGTTTCCGTTTTCTCCAATATTCCTCCTCGTCCATCTCATCCTCGTCAGTCGCAGGCAATCGGGCCAGCCAGCATTTGAGAAATCCAAACGAGAGGACGAGCGCTACGATTGGCGGAAAGAAGAAGACGTTCAGATATCCACCGGCAGCGGAATGATAAATTTCAGCCAGGGCGTCAATCTTGAGCGATGCGAGCATGCCCAGCCAATAGACGGGTACGCCACTCCACCAGAGCTTTGCATGCCACGGTCGCCAAATCCAATTCCTGAGATGGAGTTCGCTGCGTTCTTGTTCCGTGCCGTCGGGTTCAATGGTTGAAGCCATCATCAATTCCTCTTCACCAAACCTATCATCTTGGCCCGACTCCGAAAATAGCGAACCATCGGATATAAGGATGTTTCGACCTTTGCTCATCTGCTCTCGTGGAGCAGCTTGATCCTCCGCGCGCCACTGAGCTTGCCCTCCCTCTTCCCTTCCTGCACGTCCAACTTTCCCCGGAAGTTTCCCATCTCACTGAATGTGGTTTCCCTTGGGTAAGATCAGCAATTTAATTGATTCTCTTGCAATTCGAGGGCATCTTACCGTTGGCCGGGCAGACCTCGTTCATGAGGTGGATAATGCCTAAAAAATTTCGATGCCATCGGCTGCGCCGGAGGTCGTCACATCTGCTGCGAAAGATCGCCGTACCGATACCCTTTGGCGCATTGCCACGGTTGCTAAGCGAACAGGTCTCTCCCGCGCAACCATTTACAGGCTGGAAGCGGCGGGCAACTTCCCCCGCCGACAGCAGATCAGCCCAAGGTGCGTCGGATGGTATGGAAGCGATATCGAGGATTTCATCGCAAACCCGATTGCCTTCATTCGATCCGTGGAAAGGCGATCTCCTCGGCGATGACGGCCGGTCCTGCGACTAAATGCAGTTACGCAGTTGCGACGATCCAGTTCGGCAACGGAAGGTAGCTCGACAATATCCACCGGTCCCGCCTTACCACCTCTCATCGCCTGTAATGTATTGACATTGTCGTTACAGATCGATATATTAGAGGCACAAAGGAAAGCATGAAACCATGGCGCAGACGGCACAGCCTCATTCGAACCGACGTTCTCCGGCACCCAAGAATGATGTCATTCAGATTCGAGCCTCTGCAAGCATGAAGGCCATCCTCACCCGTGCCGCGTCTTTGCGCGGCCAGAAGCTCTCCGAATTCATGCTCGACAGCGCGCGCCGGGAGGCAGAGGACGCAATCTTGGACCAGCGCACCTTCTTTCTGGACGCCGAGCAGCATGATCAGTTCCTGGCCATGCTCGACTCTCCGCCTGCGCCGTCAGAACGGCTGAAAAAGCTGATGCAGCGGAAACCGGTGTGGGAAAGCTAACACCCGGCTAGCGATAGCTTCATGGCGAGAATCCGCATCACCGCGCCAGAGCGTCTGGCCGCGCAACATGACGTCAAAAACTTTGCAAATGGCGCGCATGGATCGCTGGACGCCTGGTTGAACGATCGCGCACTCGCAAGCGAAGGCAATTCGGCGCGCACCTATGTGGTGTGTGACGCAGCACAGCCCCAGCGGGTGGTCGGCTATTACACGATCACCACCGCGATGGAGCAGCGCGTGGCCCTGCCGTCAGCAAAGCTGCGGCGCGGCATGCCCGAGCAAGTCCCGCTGCTGCTGATTGCCCGGCTCGCCGTCGATGCGGGGTATCAAGCTATTGGCCTTGGCGCCGACCTGCTGGCCGATGCGCTGCGGCGCTGCGCGGCAGCATCGGAAGTCGTCGGTGCCCGGGCCGTGATCGTTCATGCTATCGATGAAAAGGCAGCCGCGTTCTACGCCCGGCACGGTTTCATAGCTTCGCCATTGGGCGATCTGGTGATGCTGCTGCCTATCGAAACGGTCAGGTCGCTTATGGATGACGAAACGGTCGATTAGTCCAGATTTCCGCAAGACCTATCGAAGATAAATAGTGGCTTATGCTTTTTTTGCGTTGATAACCTAAGACAATATCTGGCTATTTTAATCCATTGGAGAAAATTACAGGTAGTTCGATGAGCAGCGTAGCGCCGCAGGTTATGACGACGGTCAACGCTCCTTATGGGACGAACCTTTCCGCTTATAATCTGGCCGAACTTCTCATCGATCTCGAAAGAGTGAACACCTTTAACGCTATTTCCTTTTCTTTCTTCTCGGAGATTCCTCCTGACATTCAACGCGATTTTCTCAGGGAGATGGGTGTCAGCGCTTTAGCGGTCCGTGCTATGAAGGTGACGGTGTCATCGATCATGCGACCCTAAGCACTCTGATCACGGCCCACTACATGCATCGCAAACCTATTTATCGCGGTTTTTATCGCGGTATTGGTTGAAGAATGGATGCCTATCTGCCAAACTGCAAAAACTCACGGAAACCCGTGGGTTCTGGCTAGGCAATTTTTATCGCTAACCTCCGATCAAATGTTACGAATTCATTGCGAATCTGGATTCTACATTGGAGCTAAGCTGCTGAAGTTATTGGCCAGATTCTAAAATGCGATGATCGGGCTGAAGAAAGACCTGCCGGATCGCGGCGGCAACGACGGTGTTCTGCCCCTTGGGCACGTAGCCCAGCTCGTTCCTCATGAAGTGGACGCGACAGCGCTGCCAGGTGGCGCCGAGCACGCGGGTGATTGCGGCCTTGAGGCCTTCGTGGTCATCAGAGATGACGAGCTTCACGCCCTTGAGCCCGCGGCGCGCCAAGTCCTTGAGGAAGGTCGACCAGAACGGCTCGGCCTCGCTCGGGCCGATATGGAGGCCGACGATCTCGCGCTTGCCCTCGGTATGGACCCGAAAGCAGCGCACGCTCTGCGGCGAGCCTTCTCCGGTCAGGATCCAGGATAGAGTCCGCGCTGGACCGCGAAGAGTCGCGTGATCCCTATGAGTGCGTCCAACATCGGGGTCTCGATACCGAGCTGCTGCGCGATTTCTCGCGGCGCCCCGAGCAGCTGGTCGACCTCCAACGGTCGTCCCGCTTCTACATCCTGAAGCATCGACGTCTTGAAGGCTCCCAGTCGTCGCGTCACCGCCTGGCGATCTTCCCCCCGCTCCATGATGAGACAGCCGATCATGGCGCCGATGGCTTGAGCTTCGGCCATGACGGCGAGAATGAACGACGCTGCCAGCGGATCATCCAAGATCCTGTCGCAGGTCGCACCCGTGACGGCAGAAATCGGATTCATCGTCATGTTGCCCCAGAGCTTGTACCAGATCTCGTATCTGATCCTTGAGCTCCGTTCGACGTCGAAGTCGGCGTCCTCGAAGATGCCGGCGAGCCGGTCGAGGCGCTCCGAATGTCGCCCCCCCGGCTCCCCGAATATCAGGCCATTGCCGGCCTTATGAACGATATGCCCCGGCGCCTTCGACATCGCACTCGCATGGACGACATTGCCGATCACCTGATCATAGGGAAGCGTTTCGGCAATGATGCCGCTCTCGTCCACCGACAGGAGCGGCAAAGAAGGCCGATCGCCGTCGTTCTCCAGGAGAAACCACCAAGGTACGCCGTTCATCATCGGCACGATCGATGTCCAGGGGGTGATCATCGGCAAGATTCGAGGCGCCAATGCCGCCAAGGCCGGCCCCTTCACCGAGATGAGTACGATATCTTGAGGCCCCAGATCCGCCACGCTGTCAGAAGCTGCGACCGATGCGACCAGCGTCTCTCCACCGATATCGAGCTTCCAGCCGTCCGCTCTTATGGCCTCCAGCGTGTCGCCCCGCGCGAGGACGCTGACATCATGTCCGCGTCTTGCGAGACGAACGCCGATCCATCCGCCGATCGCACCGGCCCCGACGATACCTATGCGCATTCTACCTCCATCCGTTCAATAGCCCTTCGCGGTGAGCCCGGAATCGACATCGGCCGCCTTGGCGCCGCGAAGCGCGGCGAGCCGTTCGCTGGATCGCGCCAGCAGGGAGACATCCGTACCCACCGCGATGAACGTGCAACCCGCCTCCACCGCGCGATCGAAACCGACTTCATCCAGCGCCAAGGTTCCGACGGCTTTCCCACTGGCGTGAGCCATATGGATCGCCCGTCGGATCGTCTCGACCATCACGGGATGGTCCGGCTGACCGCGATATCCCAATGCCGCCGACAGATCCGAAGGACCGATGAAAATTCCATCCACGCCGTCCAAAGCCGCTATCGCTTCGAGATTCCCGAGGCCAGCGACGGTCTCGATCTGCACCAGCAGACAGATATCCTCGTCGGCCTCCTCCAGATATCGAGGAAGGCGGTTCCATCGCGCCGCTCGCGACAGTCCGACGCCGATGCCGCGCACACCTTTCGGCGGATAGCGCGTCGCTCGAACCAGATCTGAAGCCTGCAACGCCGTATCGACGAACGGGATGAGGAGGGTCTGGAACCCGATGTCCAGATATTGCTTGATCAAGGCTGTGTCGCCGCACGGCAATCGCGCCACGGGATGAGATGGATAGGGCGCGACGGCTTGCAACTGCGCGACCATGCCAGGAATGTCGTTGGGCGCATGCTCGCCATCGAAGAGAAGCCAATCGAAACCCGCTCCGGCACATATTTCGGCCGTGTAGGGGTTCGCGAGCGCCTGCCAGAGGCCGATCTGCCGCTGCCCTCGCATGATCGCCTTTTTGAAACCGTTTCGTCCCATCTTCATACGAACCGCGCAGCGATCGAACCCAGGGGGCCATAGTCGACATGAAAAGTGTCGCCCCGCGCGATAGGGACAGGAGCCGTGAAAGAGCCGCTCAGAACGATTTCGCCGGGCTCCAGACCGACGTCGAAGGGAGCAAGCTTGTTCGCCAGCCACGCGATGCCCTTCGCCGGATGATTGAGTACCGCGGCCGCGACGCCGGATTCCTCGATGACGCCGTTCTTGTAGATCAGGGCCGATATCCAGCGAAGATCCAGAGCGTCTGTCCGGACCGGCCGACCACCCGTTATGATGGCCGCATTCGCCGCATTGTCCGCGATCGTATCGATCATCGTACGTGTCCTGCCACTTGCGGGGTCGGACCTACGAATACGTGCATCGATCACTTCGAGCGTCGGGATTACCCAGTCGGCCGCCTCCAGGACGTCGATGATGGTCACTTCCGGTCCCTTCAACGGCCGCCCGAGAATGAACGAAAGTTCGACTTCGATGCGCGGCTCGATGAACCGATCAAACGGAAGATCTCCCCCCTCGGGCAGAAGCATGTCGTCCAGCAACGTTCCGTAATCCGGCTCGTCGATATTTCCGGCCCTTTGCATGGCCTTGCTGGTGAGCCCGATCTTGTGTCCGACGGCCCGCCGACCACCGCCGATCTTCTTGGCGACCCAGGCGGTCTGCACCGCATATGCATCTTCGAACGTCATGTGAGGATAGCGCAGGGAGAACAGATCCACCTGACGACGGGAGCGTTCGGCTTCGTCCAGCTCGTTCGCGAGGCGCGAAACAAGATCATTATCGAGCGGCATCAGCTATCTCCGAATCCGCGTTGACGTAGGCCGTCTTGACGGCAGTGTAGAATTCGGCGGCGTAGGTCCCCTGTTCACGCGGCCCGTAGCTGGACTGCTTGCGGCCTCCGAACGGCACGTGATGGTCGACGCCGGCCGTAGCAAGGTTCACCATCACCATGCCGGCTTCCGCCCTCCGCTGAAATTCCTTGGCATGGCGCAGCGAATTCGTCGCGATCCCCGCACACAGGCCGAAGGGAACGTCGTTGGCGATGGCGAGCGCGTCTTCGAAATCGGCCGCCTTAATGATGGAGGCGACCGGGCCGAACACCTCTTCCTGATTGATGCGCATGCCGGACTCACTGCCGGCGAAAAGCGCCGGGGAGAGGAAATATCCGTCCGTTCCCCGTTCCAGCCTTTCTCCGCCCTTCACCAGCGTCGCGCCTTCCCCCTGCGCCACGGCGATATAGTCGAGGTCGATCTCCAATTGTCGCTCGCTGGCTACCGGACCGATGGTCGTCGATGGATCCCTCGCATCTCCTACCCTCTCTCGACCCATGGCCGCGATCAACGCTTCCAGGAAGGCATCATGTATCCCTTCTTCCACGATCAGCCTGGATGATGCCGTGCATCTTTGACCGGTCGAGAAGAAGGCGCCATCGAGCGCGCAGCGGACCGCCAGATCGAGACGCGCGTCATTCAGAACGACGAACGCATTCTTCCCGCCCATCTCGAGCTGGACCCGCGCGCCGTGCGCGCTCGCCTTGGCAAGGATATCACGGCCGACCCGCGCAGACCCCGTGAAGCTGATGGCGGCGATCCCCGGACCGCACAGGGCATCGCCAAGCACGTCGCCACGCCCCATGACCAGATTGAACACGCCCGCAGGAGCACCCGCCCGATGGATGATCTCGGCGAGCATCCAAGCACTGGCGGGCGTCGATTCCGCCGGCTTGAAGACGACCGTGTTCCCATAGGCGAGCGCGGGTGCGATCTTCCACGCCGGTATCGCGAGAGGAAAGTTCCAAGGCGTCACGAGCGCGACGACCCCGATCGGCTCACGCGTGATCTCCACGCCGACGTCCGGTCGAAGCGAAGGCAGCTTCTCACCCCGCATCCGATACACCTCCGCGGCGAAGAAGGAGAATATCTGGCTGGCTCGAACGACTTCCTTTCGGGCATCGGCAAGGGCCTTACCTTCCTCCCGAGCGAGCAGGTCGGCCAGCTCTTCCCGGCGCACGGAGATTTCCCGCGCCACCCTTTCGAGCAGATCGGCTCTCGTTCCGACCGAACTGGTCGACCAGGACCTGAACGCGTACCGTGCCGCAGCCAAAGCGCAGCGCACCTGCTCTTCGTTCGCATGGTCGTAATGACCGACGACATCGGAAAGATCGGAAGGATTGACGTTCGGCGTCGATATGCCTGCCGACCACTCGCCGCCGATGAGGTTGGCGTGCGAATTCATGCGAACACCTTGCCGGGGTTGAGTATCCCCTTCGGATCGAGAGCTTGCTTGACCGAAGCCATGAGTGCCATTTCCACGGGCGACTTCAGCCGTTCGGCTTCGGAGGTGCGCAGGGCTCCCAGGCCGTGCTCGGCCGAGAACGTACCGCCATGGTCGACTGCCAGATCGTGGATCACGGTATTGAGCGCGCTTTGCGATGCCAGGAAGCGACTTTGGCTCGCGCCCGGCCGGGGCGAGAAATTATAGTGGAGATTGCCATCTCCCAGATGCCCGAAAGTGACGGGGATCATGTCCGCCACGAGAGGCCGGATGGCGGCTTGGGCGGCTTCCAGGAATGACGCGATGCTCGAGAGCGGGAGCGCGATGTCGTGCTTGATCGTCTTGCCTGCCGAGCTTTGCGCCTCCGAAATGCTCTCACGAATCCGCCAGATTGCGAGACCCTGTGCTTGTGACGCGGCGATCGTGGCGTCACATATCGTGCCACGTTCGAAAGCATCGGCGAGGAGCGCTTCGAAGACGTCCCGACTCTTCTCGTCCCCGCCGAACGGGGAGAGCTCGACAAGGGTATACCAGGCCGCTGATCCGATGGGATTGCGGCTTCCGGGGATGTGCGCTTCGACCAAATCCATCGCCTGGCTCGAAACCATCTCGAAGGCCGAGAGAGCTTCGCCGAAACGCGCCTTGATGTCGTGGAACAGCTCAAGCGCGGATCGAACGGAGGGCAAGCCGATGAATGCGGTGATGTGCGCCGCCGGTGCTGGAAAGAGCTTGAGCACCGCCCCGGTGATGATCCCGAGCGTCCCTTCGGAGCCGATCATCAGATCCCTCAGATCGTAGCCGCTATTGTCCTTGCGCAACGCCCGCATACCATCCCATATCTTCCCCTCGGCGGTGACGACCTCGATACCGAGACACAGATCGCGGGCGTTGCCGTAGCGCAGTACGCCGGTGCCTCCCGCGTTCGTCGCGAGATTGCCGCCGATGGTGCAGGATCCTTCAGCGCCCAGGCTCAACGGAAAGAAGCGCCTTGCCTCGCGCGCCGCTGCTTGGACCGTCGCCAGGATGCATCCGGCATCCACGCTGATAGTATCGTTCACGGGATCGATACCGCGGATGCGATCGAGCCGCGAAAGCGAAAGCACGAGAGCATTGCCACTCCCATCGGGAGTAGCTCCACCCGACATGCCGGTATTTCCGCCCTGAGGCACGATGGGGACATCATGTTCCGAGCACCAGCCCACCACGGCGGCGACATCCTGTGGTGTGTCCGGCTGGGCGACGCCCAACGCTCGACCGTGCCACATGTCCCGCCAGTCCGTGAGGAAGGGCGCGACGTCGGCCTGCTCGGTCAGCAGTCGGCCCGAGAACCGGGAGGACAGACTCGCGAGCCCGCTCATCTCGCTTCCCTTACGGACGCGCGATAGTTCGCCTTGAGATCGGCTCGAACTCTCTCGTCGAACCCCAGCGCCACCCGTCTTACTTCGGGCGTATCCATAGGCGGATGGCCGATGTCGATCGCTCTGGGAGCAGGACCTTCGACGACCCTGTTGGTGAGGCGACCGATGTTGGTGATCTCGACTTCGATCGTGTCGCCAGGGTCGATGGAGCGTGAATGCGCCGGTGTTCCGGTACAGACGATATCACCGGGAAGAAGCGTGATGTGGCGGGCGATATCGGCGATCATATAGTCGGGACCCCAGATCATCTCCTCCCCGATGTCCGCTTCCTGGACGATGAGACCGTTCCGGTAGGTGCGCAGTGTCTGTTCGCGCGGATCGACGCCCGACACGATACCCGGCCCGATCGGACAGAAGCCGTCCATTCCCTTCACCCGCAGCATCGATCCCTGATCGGTATCGCGGAAATCCTGAGCGCCCATATCGAGAACCGGCGCGAAGCCCGCTATGTGATCCCACGCCTCCTCGGGAAGGATGTTCCGCGTCACCCTGCCGATGATCGCCGCGAACTCGCCTTCATAATTGAGGTAGCGGACGTCCGCCGGCTTGACGAGCGTGCCATTGTGCCCGTTGAGCGACGTGAACGGCTTGGTGAAATAGGTGGGCGTGAGCGTGGGCCTCGGGTCGTTCCGCGTTTCCACACCGCGCGAGGCGTAGCTCAGATGCACGGCGATGATCTTGCTTGGTGCCGTCGCGCAAGGCGGCAGGTGGACGAGCGCGCTTGGGTCGACCACCCGGCCGTCGTCGAGCCGCAGCTCAGATGCCCCTACCATGGTTCCCCAGCATGCGCTGCCTTCTACGAGAACCTTGCGCCGCTCGATACGTGGGCCATCAAGGACGCTCATGCCGCACTTCCCTCGTCCTCTAGGTCGAACCAGATGTGGATGTTGCCCGTCCCCCGAGCGTTCTCATATTCCGACAGAGGCTCGCCCCTTGCACGGCACGCCGCGCCGCCGAGAGCTCCGATCATCTGGAGATAGTGCCCGCCAAAGCCCTCCCAGGGAATGCGCGCGTATTCGGTGGGAAAGCGCTCGAGGATCACGTCATGGCGTCCTTGGCGGAACAGCTCCACGACTTCCAGATCGCTACACCTATTCGCTTCGCTCGAGACGTTGGCAGCATCGAATATCCGCTGGTGACGTTGTACGCTATCGATGTCGTTGAACTTGTGGCTGAGGGCTCCGCTTGCCAGAAGAACGACCCTCGAATCCGATCGGCCGATGGCCTCTCCGACCGCTTGCCCCATCGCGATGAAATGATCGGGCTTGCAGTTCTGGCAGTTGCTCGCGGTGAGTACCCTCTCCTTCGCGTTCAGCAGATTTACGACGTTGATCGTGGCATAGTGGCGCGGCAGATCGGGCGCGTCGATCGCCAGAGCGGGAACGCTCCGCTCCTCCGCAACGCTTTGGATCAGATGCGCGAGATCCGGCGCCCCCCGATAATCATACGCCTGTCCATGCAGATACCATGGCATTTCATCGGAAATATAGTTGCCCGAATAGCCTTCACCGGCATCGAGAAGATGAAAGCCGGTCGTGAACCAATGGGTGTCGAAAATCAGCAGGACGTCGGGCGCGACCTCATCGATCTTTCGCCTCAACCGCCGATAGCCTGCAATAAGATCGGAATCCCGCCCGGCCCCGACCTGCAGCCGAAAATCATCCGATTGCATCAGGCCGGGATGGTGAGAGACGAGAGCCGCTCCTACGATTTGTCCCATGATCTGTTCTCCGCTCGTGCGATCGGTCAACGATGGCTGAAGCTGGGCACGAAGGGCTGCTTGGGCAGGATGACGTCCTTGACGTCACTGAAGAACTCGAAGCTCCAGTCGCCTCCTTCACGCCCGATTCCGCTCTGGCGACAGCCGCCGAAAGGTGCGGCGAGGTCCCGGATGCCGAAGCTGTTGACCCAGATGAAACCGGTACGCACCCTTTCCGCGACGGCACGCGCGCGCTCGGTTTCGCCGAAGCAGACGCCCCCCAACCCATATCTGCTGTCGTTGGCCAGCGCGATCGCCTCGTCATCGTCGCGGAAGCCCTGCATGACGAGAACGGGACCGAATATCTCGGATTGCACGACCTCGGAGCCCTGCTCAACCCCGGTCAGCATGGTCGGTCGGTAATAGAGATCACCGAAGGCGTCGCGCCCTCCACCCCAGAGGACTTCGGCTCCCGCGGCCTTCGCACGATCGACGAAACCCTCGACGCGCTCGATCTGGCGAGGATGGATGATCGGTCCCACCTCGGTCGCCGCATCTCGCGGATCGCCGATTACGAGTTCGGCGACAAGCCGGCTCATCTTATTGATGAACGCCTCGCGCACGGCTTCGTGGACCAGAAAGCGGGTACCCGCGAGACAGACCTGGGTCGCGTTGCGATACATGAGCGCACCGGTCTCTGCGGCTCGATCCAGATCGGCATCGGCCAAGACGATGAACGGAGACTTGCCCCCCAATTCGAGACTGCAGGGAGTGAGGTTCGCACCCGCGGCCTGCGCTACGGTCTTCGCGGTTTCCACCGATCCGGTGAAGGAGATGCGCGCCACACGTGGATCCGCCACGAGGGCAGCCCCTGTCTTCGCACCCGTTCCCTGGACGATATTGAAGACGCCCGGCGGCAGTTCCGCCGCCGAAGCGGCATCGGCAAGCAGCGAACAGGTCAAGGGCGCCCATTCGGGCGGTTTGATGATGACCGTGTCACCGGATGCGAGGGCCGGCCCCGCCTTCCATGTCGACAGCATCAGCGGTGCGTTCCAGGGCGTGATGATCACGCATACCCCCGCCGGATCATGACGGATTAGATGCGTGGCCTGGGCGGTCTCGATGACCTTGTCCTGAAGCCTCAGGGCCGCGTCCGCGAAGAAGGTGATATTGAGCATCGCTCGGGGCACGATGCCGTGCCGCATGCGCGAGAGAAGCACACCCGCATCGTTGGATTCGGCAAGGCAGAGCAGATCCGCACGCTTGCCGATTTCCTCGGCGAAACGAACGAGATAGGGAAGTCGTCCCTCGGCGCCGAGGGCGGCCCAAGCGGGAAAGGCTCGCGACGCCGCTTCGACCGCCAGTTCCACCTCGGCCGCCCCACCGAGCGCCACGTCACCCAAGACCCTCCCGTCGATGGGTGAAAATATCTCGAACCGCTCGTCGGCGTCGATGCGTCGTCCGTCGATATAATGTAGGGCGGAGATTTGTTCGCCGCCGATGAGAACCGCTTCCGTCATGCCGTTCCTCCTGTCCGAGGAGGAACTACCCTCGGGCTTTATCTACTAGAAGCGAAATATCCGATAGTCTTTTTGAATTTTTCTGTATAATCTAAGCCCATGTCCCCGCATTTCACGCCCCGGCAGATCGACGCGTTCGTCGCTGCAGCCGAGCTCTCCAACTTCACATTGACGGCGCGTCGCCTGGGGTTGACTCCATCGGCGGTCAGCAATCTCATCAACGATCTGGAGGGATCGTTCGGTTTCACTCTCTTCGAACGGACGACCCGCAAGGTCTCTCTGACGGCGGAGGGCCGAGAATTCCTGCCTTCCGCGCTGGCAGTGCAACAGCAGATCAGCCGAGCCTCCTTCGCCGCTGCAGACATCGGAAATCGCGCCATCGACGTCGTGCGCGTCGCCGCTCCGATGGCCATCGCCGCTCTGATATTGCCGCCCCTCATAGCCGCCTATCGCCGCGGCAAGCCGAAGACGCTCGTGCGGATTCTCGATACCGGCGTCGAATGGCTGGCCGACCGGGTTCAGATCGGGGAGGCGGATCTCGCCCTCGGCCCGGACCGCGCCGTATCGGTCGACATCGCCAAAGCGGATATCTTTCCGACGTACTGGGTTCTCTGGTGTCATCCCCAGCATCCACTCGCAGCGAAAGGCGACGAGATAGAGTGGCGAGAATTGTGCGATGCCGACGTGTATGCCGCTGGGCGTGATCATGAGCACAGCATCGGCGCCTATCTGCCGGCTGGATCCGACGCCGTCCAGGTTCGTCCCGTTCAGATCGTGGAGAACCTCTCGACTGCACTCGGGATCGCAGCAGCCGGCCTCGGCGTCACCTTCTCACCGGACTATGTCACCCCTTTCGCCCAGGCGCTCGGCCTCGTGAAACGGCCACTCATTTCCCCGCGAGTAGTTCGATACATGACCCTCTATCAGCCGGCAGACAGACCCTTATCGTCCGCTGCCGGTCACTTCAGTGCCTATCTCGCGGTCGAACTCGGCGCGACGAACGGAGAATAGCACGAAACCCGAAAAGCTCGCCATGATCGCGATCGAGGCCTGAAGCGGAGTGGAAACGCCTCACCTGGGGGAACGCAGCTCGATCATGAAGCCGTGCGCGTTGCCCGGTTCGACGACGAGCGATCAGATCGGCAGGATCGTGCCTCCCGGAGAAGAGCCCTGAACGGAACCAAGACCGCGAAGCGAGGCACAAAGAAAAGGGGGAAACCAGAGGTTTCCCCGCCCAGTTTGCGCACCACAGCCAGGGCAGGCTGGTGCCTCGGTGGGTCCGTCACATCTTGAAGCGCAGCCCGATCGTATAATAGCGGCCGATCGCGTCGTCGCCGTTCACGGCCGGATTGCCCGTACCCGGCGTCCCGACGCGGGTGGTCGACGGCGCGATACGTGGGTCGCGATCGAACAGGTTGTTCACGTTCAGGAACAATTCGAGCGACTTGTTCCCGACATCGATCGCCTTGCTGAGACCCAGATCGGCATAGAAAGCCGATGAGAGATCCCCGTCCGCGAAGATCAGGTTCGGATTCTCGCTCCGCGTCTGTGCGCTATAATAGCGCAGTTGCAGATTGGCATTGAACCCGTCGACCGTGTAGCCGAGGAAACCGGTCACGCGATGCTTCGATAGACCTGGAGCCCCCGCGAGATTGAGCAGGGTCGAGGTGGGAAAAGCGCGCGTCTTGAGCACCGGCTGATAGGTGTAGAATGCCCGCAGATCGACCTTCCCTGCACCGAGATCGAAATTGTAGCTGCTCTCGAGATCGATGCCGCGGGTGAAGGTCTCGGCCACGTTGAGGTTGCTGTTGAGGACCATCGTTGGAAAGTTCGCCGCGGACGTGTCGCTGAACGGCAAGGGACGCACGATCGCCGCGCAGACGGGCGAGGCACCGTTCGATTGCTCGCAGTCCTGAAGGATCGAGGCGTCGGCGCCATTGATCGTCCCGATCGCGTTGTTGATCCGGATACTGAAATAATCGACCGACAGAGAGAAACGCGGAAGCCATGCCGGGGTGTAGAGGAAGCCGACCGTGTAGGTGCGAGCGACTTCGGGCACCAAATCGACGTTCCCGCTCTTCTGCACGTCCACGATGCCCGACACACCGGTATGAGGATCGTAGATGTTGGCGAAACTCAGCGCACGACCCGCGAACAAGTCCGAAAGCGTGGGTGCGCGGATATCTTGGGAAACGGCCCCTCGAAAGCGCAACTGATCGAACGGCTGCCAAATGGCCCCGACCTTCCAGGTCGTGGCGTCTCCGGATGTCTTGTAGTGGGTCTGGCGCAGCGCGCCGTTGATGGCGAGCCGCTGCGCGAAGGGAACATCCTCGAGCAGTGGCACCAACACTTCGCCTCCGACTTCCCAGACGTCGTTGCGCCCCGACATGGCGGACTCGGTCGGGTAGGCCCACATCAGCGTGGGAGGCGTTGCGAGCCGGATGCCGGTGAAGTCGGGGACCGTGAGCGAACTGGAATCCGTCGTCTGGACCAAGCTCTCTTCACGATATTCGAAGTTCAGCGATACGGAGACCGGCCCGGCCCAGGTCGAGAATGGAGAACCGTTGATGCTCGCTCCGAAGTCGTGCATCTTGTTGCGCGCGGACCAGGAGGTGTCTTCGTAGATGAAGTCCTTGGCCGCTTGGCTCTGGTTTCCGACACCGAACATGTTGATCGGCGCACATCCCGGATAGAGGCCGGGATTCGTGATGGAGACACGGCAGACGATCGCACCCTGATTGTCGCGGACGGCATCGAGCGCAGCATAGAAATTCGGGTAGTTGATATTGTTGTGCGTGACGGAATCTACGTCTGCCTGACCGTAGGTGTAATAAGCGTCCCAACGAAAATCACCCAGCACGGTTCCGGTGAGCCCGACGGTATAGCGTTGCGAGCGCGTGCTTTGATCGAGCGTGGAATCGGCCGACAGATCGTTGTTGAGGCGCCCCAATCCGAAGAAGGGTGTGTTCGTGGCGGTGAGCAGCGCTTGGGCGTCTGCGGGAAGGAAGGGATTGCCGCTGTATATCCGGTAATTATTGGGCCTCTCGTTGGAATTGTGCATTCCGTTGGTCTTGGACTCCGCCCAACTGGCCTGAGCATAGAAGCGCACGGAGTCGCTGAGTTCGTAATCGAAGCGCCCGAAGAACTGATTGGTTTCGATGGGTGGGACGAGATTGACCCCCTGATAATAGGAGCCATCGCCGCCTATCGCGAGATTGGGCGTCGAAGTCGGCACCCCGGCATTGAAGGACGCGAGCGTGCCGCTTCCCACGAACTGACGACCGGTGAAGGGGCCACTACGCGCCAGACCGCCGTCCGACACATTGGAGATCCGGCCATTGTTCACCAGCACGAAAGGCTGCGAACTCGTCCCGAGGCCGGCATAGGTCGGCGCGGTGGCGCTCCAATCCCGATCCGCGGTCGAGGCGATCCCCTTGTTCTCGTAGCGCTCGGCGCTGAACAGGAAGTGTCCCCGATCGCCGATGTCGAAACCGCCGGCGACGCCCGCTCGCCAGGAAGCGGCGTCGCCGGCTTCGGCGATACCGCTCTGGATTTGGGCCTTGAGTCCCTTGAAATCACGATCGAGGATGAAGTTCACCACACCCGTGACGGCATCCGAGCCGTAGACCGCCGAGGCGCCGCCGGTCACCACTTCGACGCGTTCGACCAGCATCTGCGGGATCGTGTTGGCGTCGACCTGTCCATTCAATGCAGTCGCCGGAACCCTACGACCGTCCTGTAGCACCAGCGTGCGGATGGCACCGAAGGAACGCAGATTGATGAAGTTGCCCGAGAATATGTTGGAACGTCCGCTGCCGGCACCGTTCCCGGCACCGACGTTGTTCGTCGAGCCCGCGAATTGCGGCATCTTGTTGAGCGCCTCGGGAATGCTCGAAGGCGTCAATTGGAGCTGCTGAGTTCCTGCCACGGTGAGGGGCGTGGGCGCATCTCGGCCGTCTCTGATGGCGCGCGACCCGGTGACGATGATGTCTGCGGGGTTCGCAGTGGCCGCTTCCTCGGCTTTCCCACCGGCGTCGGTTTCGACGGCCTGTTGCGCCAGCGCCGTCGGCGAGAGCGCCAGCAGGCACACACCCGCGTTTAGAGCCACGAACAACTTCATATTCCCCTCCAGCAGTCTTCAGATTCGAAACGATGGGCTGCAGTCCATTCCGGCCTCCTTTTCGAAATGCCTGGACATGCTGCGCCGTGCTTTGTTTCAAATGAAACTAATAAGCAAATAATTTCTGTATTTTTGATATTATGTCGAAGTTTGTCGGTTCTTATCTTCATTTATAGAATATACATCTTTGAACACAAAGATAACAATTAATATTTATTGGCAGAAATCTTGACTATTACATCTCGAAAGGAGAAATATCCGCTCATAGACCGAGCGGTGCAAGATCAATTCCGGGGGTATGGTGCGCCTCTTCACACCACGGCGACTTCGACCGCCGCAGTGAAGTGATCGGTTTCCGACGCACGGACACTGCGGATACCCGGCCGACGGCTGCAAGGAGAGTTCATGGACATGAAGGCTGACGACAACCCCGCAGATATCCTGCTTCGCTTCACCGCAGCGGTCGATCGGCGCGACCACGAGGCAGCGGCGGCCTGTTTTGCGGAGAACGGATCTTTCCGTCCAGGGGAAACACTCATAGAAGGCGTGTCGCAGATCGAGGCCTTCTATGAGCGGCGTCTTGCCGATCCGCGGCGAAGGACCAGCCATATCTGGGCCAACATACTCATCGACAGGGTCGACGAAGACCATGTCGCAGTCAGCGCGACACTCTCGAACTATGCGTTGGAACCGCAGATCTCCGAAACGGAGGTCCAGCTTCGCATCGGTCGGGTCACGTGTGAGCTCGTGCGCGACGCGCGGGGTACCTGGCTCTTCGCCGAGCAATCCTACGAAAAGACCTTCGCTCTCGTACTTCCCCTCAGTGCGGCCGGGCCGCGATAGGAATCGAACATGCCATCAATGACCCTCGAAACCGCCGCGACGATCGTGGATGGAGCTCTCGCTCATGCCTCGACGCTCGGCCTCAATCCTCTGACCGTGGCCGTACTCGATGCAGGCGGTCATCTCGTCGCGTTCAAGCGCCAGGACCGGTCCGGCATATTGCGTCCCGAAATCGCCATGGGCAAGGCTTGGGGCACCCTCGGTATGGGCCTGGGAGGTAGATCCCTCGCTCAGCGGAGCGAAATCGCACCGGCCTTCTACACGGCTCTCGTCGGCGCATCTGCAGGCCGGGTCATCCCCGTGCCCGGAGGCGTACTCATCCGCGATGCGTCCGGCGACATCATCGGCGCCGTCGGAATCAGCGGCGACATGCCCGACAAGGACGAAGCATGTGCTGTCCAAGGGATCAGCATGGCCGGTTTCGACGCGGACGTCGGCGGTAGCCACTAACCCGGAGAAGACAGTTGAAGCTCGCTCAATTCCATGATGGCACCCAATGGCGTCCCGGCGCGGTGGAGGGTGACGAGATCATCGACCTGCTCTCGGGCGATGCCGGGGTCCCCGCTTCCGTCACCCGGATCGTCGCGGGCGGCGAACAGGCTCTCGCCTTGGCGAGACGTGCAGCGGCATCGGGCATCCGCCGACCGCTTTCGTCCGTGCAATTCGGTCCACCCATCACACCGCGCAAGTTCCTCGGTCTCGGCCTTTGCTATCGATCACACGCTCGCGAGATGGAACGTAGGGGGCAGGTCATCCCCAAGCATCAGGTCTGGTTCAATAAACAGGTCACCGCTCTGAACGGTCCCTATGATCCGATCCATCTGCCGCGCGTGTCCTCGCATCTCGACTATGAAGGCGAGCTCGCCATCGTGATCGGGCGCAAGGTCAGACATCTCAAGGCGCAAGACGCATCGTCCGCGATCGCCGGCTACATGATCTGTAACGACGTGTCGGTGCGGGACTGGCAGCAGCGATCTCCCACCGCGACGCTCGGCAAGTCGTTCGATACTCACGGCCCGGTGGGACCATGGTTGACCACGGCGGACGAAATTCCTGATCCGGGCAACCTCGCGGTGCGGACCTGGGTGGACGGCGAACTTCGACAGGATGGCAATACGCAGGAGATGATCTGGACCTTCGGGCAGATGCTGGAGGAACTCACCTCGGTCTTTACTCTGGAGCCTGGCGACATCTTGTCCACGGGCACGCCGGCCGGTGTCGGCCAAGGCTTCGATCCTCCGCGCTTCCTCACGGTCGGACAAGTGGTACGCGTCGAGATCGAGGGTCTGGGCTATATCGAGAACAGCGTTGTGGCAGAGCCGTGATGTCCGGCGGCCGCCCCACCCGCATTCTGGGGCAGGCCGCCGCATGCGTTCCTGGCTCGCCTCGTCGAGCGCGACACGAAGGCCGTGGTCTGATCGATCTACGTTCGCGGCAACTCTTCGCTCCACTGCCGGCCCGTCCTGGCAGCACCATCGACCAGTGACCGGATCAGTGGGGGATGGCGAGGATATGGGCGGACCGATCGAGGAAAGGTGTCCCGCCTCGAGCGAGCGGCGGGCTCGCGTAAAGAGGACAGCTTCGCGAAGCATGACGAGCGTTGCGGGGCGGGGTGAATAGGTACCGAGATCATGGATATGTGCGTTGGAGACGGGCAGACCGCCCTGGAAGCCGCGGCTGACGAGCTTCGACAGAATCTGGCCTGGGGACAGACGGACGTCCTACGACGCGTGTTCGAATTCCTCTTTCAGCGTTCGCTCGAAGGCCGAACCGCACGCGAAGTGGAGATCGCGCAGGAGGTATTCGGGAAGTTCGAGGGCTATGATGCCACGACCGACGCGTCGGTTCGCGTTCATGTCCACCGGCTTCGGCGCAAGCTCGACGAACATTATGCCGGTCGTCCGGGCGCACGCATCGTCATTCCCCGCGGTGCCTACCGGATCGTGTTGGGAGAACCGATCGCGATCTCACCCGAGGTTCCACGAGCCATCGTCGCGCCGACCGGATCGCGCGCGCGCAGGATCGGATTGATCGCGGGCTTGTCCCTCCTGCTCGTCGCCGGTGGATACTGGGCCGCGCATCTCAAATATAGCGCGGGACCGCCTGCAGCCTCGACGGGCCTTTGGTCTCCCTTGATGAAGGACGATCGCTTGAAGCTGGTCGTCACAGGAGACTATTACATCTTCGGCGAAGCGGCGCCGGGCGGCAGCGTGACCAAGCTGGTCCGCTCCTTCACCATCAATTCTCGTAAGGATCTGGATCAGGCGATCATGGAGCGACCCGAGCGGAACGGCAACTATCTCGATCTCGATCTCCACTATCTTCCCACCAGCATCGCGCCCGCCCTTCAGCGAATATCGCCGCTGCTGGAGGCGGCAGCGGCTCGATCCCCTACCCGACCCAGGGTTATCTCCATGTCGCAGCTACCCACGGATGCCATCCGCAATCCGGATATCGTCTATGTCGGCTTCCTCAGCGGCCTCGGCGAATTGCGCGATAGCGTATTCGATCTGTCGGGATTTTCGATCGGCTCGAGTTTCGATGAATTGGTCGACCGGAAATCCGGACTTCACTACATGTCCGATTGGGAGAATGTCGTGGCGGACCGAACGCCGCGCCTCGACTATGCCTATATCGCCGCCCTGCCCGGCCCTACCGGCAACCGGATCATCGTGATCGCAGGTACGAGGGATGCGGCAGTGATGCAGGCGGCCGAGATCGCCTCGGATCCCCATCAACTCGCCGCCATCCCTGATGACGTGTCCAAGGCGAATTCCTTCGAGGCGCTCTTCGCCGTCAAGACGCTGGGCAACCAGAATCTGTCGAGCCGGCTCGTCTTGGCAAGGCGAACGAAGAGCACCACGCTTTGATGCTCCTTCTCCTATAACTTGTATTTGAAGCCGACCCTGACGGTACGCGGTTCGACCACTCGGCTCAGTCGACCATCGGTCGGAGCAGCATCGAAACCGGGTATGTAGGATTCGTAATAATAAGCGATATCCTTGTCCCGGCTGTTCAAGATGTTGAGGATTTCGCCGTAGATCTCGAGCCGGCCCGGCTTGAACCCCGCACGCGCGTTGACCACGTCGCTGCCCTTGTCACGCACGCTGTCGTCCTCGAGCAGTGGATAGGGGCCCAGATGCCGCCATCGCAACGACCCTTCCCAGCGCCCACGCACGACCGAGGCTCCCAGCTGCCCGGCATTCTCGAAAGCGTTCGGGATGTAATCGCCATTGTCGTAGCGCGAATGGCTGGCCGTGAAATTCCCGTCGATAGCGAGCCAGGAGAACGGTCGCCAGAATGCTACGAACTCATAACCATGTCGGCGGCTGGCGCCCGTCGGTTCTACGGCGTTCGAGTCACCCACGAACCTGAGTTCGCTGCCGACGTCCAGCCACCAATAGGTAGCCGTCATGTTGAGCTTACCGAGCTGAAGGCGGGCCCCGAGCTCCTTGCCGGTGCCTGCGACCAGGAGAGGAACGGGCGTCTGCGTCACCGCTCCACGCGCATCGTTGGAGTGGAACCCCCTCCCCCAATTGGCATAGAGTTCGAACCGGCTCGATATCTCGTAAGCGGCACCCAATTTGGGGGAAACCAGCGCCTTGTGCCCGCTGCCTTCCCCCAACGCCGCAGCCTGTATGTCCTGAGCCGACACGTCGAACGCATAATAGTCGCCCCTCAGGCCCGCCGTCAGTCGCAATGCCGTCAAGGGCTTCCAACTCGTCTCGGCATAGGCAGAGGCCGATGCCTCGCGTACCGAATAGGTCCCGAGGCTCGCGATGATGATGCCCTGATCGCTGTTCGCGACACCGACATTCCCTATATCGTCGTAGCGATCCTCGGTTCCCAAGCGGAGCGTCAATCGATCGGAGAGCGCGTGTTCCCAATCGGCCTTGACGCCGAAGATCCAGCGTTTGTCGAACTGCGTGATCTGTGCGCTGCTGCCATCCGCATTGGCGTAGGTCGGGTTGGAAGACATCTTCCAGTCGTAGAATTGTGCGTAGACGTTGCCACGAAAACTCGGCGCCGCGAGCTGCGCGTTGGCTATGAAACGCGTCGTCTCCCCCCTGGCACTCGGGTCGGGGGAACAGAAGACGTCGGCGCATTGTGCCGACCCGACGATGCGCTCGGGAATCTGTTCGGTGGGTCTCCATGAACCGCGATAGCCCTGAAGACTGAGATCGAGCTGCTTGTCTCCGAGAGGAAGGGCATATTTCGCGAAGCCGGCATAGTGTCGCAGATGCTCGGCCTCCTCCCAGGGCCCGTCATATCGCTTGACCTGACCGATGAGCGTCAGATCGCCCGGACCGACCCCCTCGATCGTGCCCCCGCCGGCGATCTTACGTCCTCCAAAGGAACCCCATTCGACCGCGACCCACGGACGATCGAACCCCTCGATCGTTCGCATGTAGCTCGCGCCCGCAAGAGCGAAGTCGCCCCCGTCGGCGCGATACGGCCCCTTACGATAGTCCTCCCGCTCTATGATCTCGGGGATGAGACCATTGAGATCGAGATAGCCCTGGCCATGCCCGTGCGTTCTCAGGTTCATCTGCACACCATCGATATAGGTCGTGAAATCCGATCCATGGTCGAGATTAAAGCCCCGGAGGAAATATTGGTTGGCCTTGCCGCTGCCGGAATGTTGGGCGGCGACCATGCCTGGGACCGCTTCGAGCAGCTCGGCAGTGCGCAACAACGGACGGACGAGTAGATCGGCGCCCGAAACGGTTCCTTCGCTCGCGGCATGAGCCACGCCGATCTTCGCCTCCGCCCGCCCGAACACGACTATCTCATTCTCTCCATTCACATCCGCTTCGTTCGGGACGGGGTCGGCGGAGACGGCGGTCTGCGCCAACACGCCGGGTGTAACAGCACAACCGGTGAGAAGAAGCGCATAACGGTAGAGAGACGGTGCAACGGGCATGAGGTCGATCCTTTCAGCCATCGTGCATCCTCATTTCTCGAGAGCTGCAGCAAGCAACGAACAGTTCCGTATTCGTTACGGAACGTTATCACGCCTCCGTTACCATGTGGCCGATCTAGCAGGCGAGGCCCCGATCTCTAGACGTGTCGTCATCGTCACCGACCGGACCGCTCTGCAGTTTCATGGGTTTCGTGAATGCCGAGCCCCCGCGATAGCGACTTGGACGAGACCGTTCTATCGAGGTCGTCGCGCAGGAATATCCTGCACATCGGGCGATGGGCTTGCTCTACCCCTTCTCTACACCGGGAGTTTTGCTCCCCGAGGCGCGTCACACGAACCCGATCCACCTGCCGGCGAATACCACCGCGACCCAGAAGCAGAGAGACAAACTCGCGGCGACCCGGGCCATGATGGGGGTCGGAATATTGTTGTTCCAATCATGCACCGAACGGAAACTCGTGACGTGAAAGATCGCCATGTTGATACCCGCAAGCAAGAGAAGCACGATCTTGATGCGGAAGGGGATGTTCTCGAAATAGCGGGATGCCGACGAAACGAACATCAGCACTCCGGTGATCACCGCGACTACGAAGGCGCTCCAGGTCCACGGCAGGACTTCGTCGGAAAGCTGCAGGACACCCATGTTCCGGGATGAAACACCCAGAAGTCGCAGATCGAGCATCGCGATCGAACCTACGACGAGCACCAGGGCGAGAACATGCAGGGTCTCGATGGTCGGAAACATCCAGGACGATTCCGCGATCGCGAGCGCCACGCTTGTATTCTCGAGCCAGGTGAAAAAACCAAGAAAATCCATCACTCGTCTCCCGCCTCAGACCGCATTGCCGCCCGCGTAGGCGATCCAGCGCCCACAGGTCACGATCGCCACCCAAGCGACCAACGAAAGGCCGCCGCAAAGTCGTATGAGGTTACGCTTGTCCGGCGCCAGGTCCCGGAAGCGATGGTCCTCGAGCAGATTGCGGACCGGCAGGGTCACTGCGACGGCGAACACGAGCAGACCCATCTTCGTCCAGAAGATCCAATTCAGCAGTTCACGGGCAGGCTCGCTCAGAATCATGGCAATTCCTGTTAGGAACAGAACGACCAGTGCTCCCCATATCCAAGGAAAGAAGCGTTGCGCCAGCCCATGCAGGGAATGTTCACGGCCGATGAATCCGACGAGCCTGAGATCGAGCATTCCGATGGACGCCATCACGATCGCGATCGCCAATATGTGAATGCTTTGGACGACCGGCACCACCCATGCGGTGTTCGCGATGAATTGCGAAGCGTCCGTGGAGGATAACCAATCACTTATGGCTTGCATGGTCATTCTATTTCCTCTGCCTAGTTTTTTCGTTTCGGACCGTTCGCGGAGGCATCGATTGACGCGCGGCGAGATCGGGCCGCCGACATCGCTCGTGCGACCGTAGGATCGGATCGGGACCAAGTGTCCTGGCCGATCGCTCCGCCAGGGAGATTTTGGTTCAAACCGAGGCCGGACGGCTCGTGCCGAGAACGAAACGGCCCATGGCGAACACCCCAATGGCGGCAAGCAACGAGACCCCGCCGGCGACGACGAAGAGATTCGCGGCCGACATGCCTGCGCCGATCAGCAGACCACCCAGCACGGGTCCCATGATGGCGCCGATACGCCCGGTTCCCATCAACCATCCGATGCCCGTCGCCCGAATGGCAGTCTCGTAGAAGCTCGCCCCCAGAGCGACGACGCACATTTGAGCGCCGATGCTCAATGCCCCCGCGATGAAGCAAGTGAGCAGGAGCAACCCGGTCGAGTGCGCGCTCGCACCGATGACCGCGATCGCGAAGGCGCCGAGCAGGTAGCCCCACCCGATCGGACGTGTCGGCCCCATTCGATCGGCTAGACGGCCGATGACGAGGCACCCCAGAATGGCACCGAGATTGAGAGCCGCCACGCCCAACACCGCACCTTCCATTCCGACCCCGGCCTGGCGCGCGAGAAGCGGCAACCAATTGACCAGGAAGTAGGCGAGCATCAGGCTGAGGAGAAAAGTGACGGTCAGGATCGACGTGCCGACCAGTTTGCTTTCAGAGAAGAGAAGGAAGATCGGTGCCCGATTGGACTCGGCGCCATCGCCGAATTCTTCCGCCTGAAGAAAGTTCATGCGTCGTTTCACGCGGTCCGCCGCGGCATGGTCCTCCTTGAAGAGCAGAAACCGCATGGATTCCGGCACAAGCAGAGTGACCAGCGGCAGAAGCAGAAGCGGCACCACTCCTCCGATGTAGAAGAGGATCGGCCACCCGAAGGTCGGGATCAGCTGCGCGGCGACTATACCGCCGATGACCGCGCCGAGCGGAAAGCCGCAGAACATCAGCGAAACGATCGTCGCACGGCGGCGCGGCGGCGCATATTCGGACGTCACCGCGATGACGCCCGGCAGCGCGCCTCCGAGACCGAGGCCCGTCACGAAGCGTATCACGAACAGATCCGTCAACGACGTCGCGAACGGCGTCAGAAGCGTCACTGCTCCGAACAGAAGGATCGCAACGATCAGGCTCGGCTTGCGGCCGAAGCGATCGGCCGCCATGCCGAACCCGAGCGCCCCGAAGAGCGCCCCGAAGAGCCCGGCGGCGAACACGCTGCCGAACCGAGCCGCCTCTATCTCCCACGCAGTGGCAATTTCGGGAGCCGCGAGCGCGATCGCCTGTGTATCGAATCCATCAATCAACGCCACCATCGCACAAAGGAGGAAAGTGGTGATCTGATGGGGAGTGAGCGAGATCTCGGGTGTCAGGCCGGCCGCCGGCACGCCCTCGGTTGTGCTTATCATTTTCGGTCCATTCCCGTAATCCGTTGTCCGGCCGACATTCGTCATCGACCACTGTAGGACAGCGATCCGTCCTGATTGCGTCGCCACTGCTTGAAATAGTCCCATTCGAGTTGGGCGCTGCGCGGATCCTGACCGTGAGACATGTCGGTCACCCAGACGAATTTAAACAGATTGAGGGGCTTGGGATCCGCGCTCATGTAGGCGCTGATCTGGAAGCGTCCATCCTTGTAGCGCTTATCGATCCCCTCCTTCACGAGTTTCGCGCCCGGAACGAGGACTTCGTACGGCACCGTGTTCGGGCTGTTGAACGTCACGATCCGATCGGCGGTCTTGATGTTGTTGTATGCCTTCATCTCGTCGATAGCTCCGCGAAGCACCCCTTGGGCCGGAATCTTCGCGTCGGTCGATCCGCCGGAGTCGACATCGCCGTAGAGAAGGATCATCGGAAGACGCACGTCTCCCTTGGACTTGAGCTCCGCCACGCGATCAACGACCGGTTTCGCCATCGGCCCAATACCGTTGTTGGGCGAAACGGCCGCGAAAATCTGTGGATGGGTCGTGCCCATCATGTAGCTCATGCCACTGCCGAGCGAGAAGCCCTGCATGTACACGCGGCTGCGGTCTATGCCGTAGTTCGCGGCGAGATCGTCGATGACACCGGTGATGAACTTGGCGTCGGATCCGTCCGGGTTATCGAACTGCCAACGGTTCTGCTGACCGTTCACATAGACGGTGATGAAGCCCTCCTTCTCTCCGACCTCGTGCATACGAATCTGACTCGCATACATCCACGCCGGGAAGAAGGCGCCATGCGCCGCGACGACCAATGGAAGCGACTGCCCCTTGGTGTAGTTGCTGGGAGTCTTCACATAGTAGCCGTATGTCTTCCCATCGACCTGGAGCGTTCGAGCGTCGAACGTCGAGCGAACCTCCGCCTCTGTCATGAGACGTCCCAGGTCCCCATTGGGCGAGGAAGTCCATCGAGCGATATGGGCGAAGAAGTCGCTCCATATGACGCTAGATAGCTTCGCGTCGTATTTGGTATTGAAATCGAGGCTCGTCATACGAACCTGCTCGTGGGGATTGACCGCATTGCGGAAGATCTTAGCAGGTATCCCTCCGACCTCGCGGTCTTCCGCGGAGGAAGCGACAGCGTTGCTCCGCTTCCAATAGTCGGCGACCTTGACCTCTGCCGGAGAAGCCTCGCCCGTCGTCAAGAGCCACGCCGCGACGGGCACCTCTTTCTTGAGCTGCTTCCAGACCGGCAGCGCATTCTTGTCGGCGCGCATATATTGGAAATATGCCTGTGCCGGATCATCGCCCTTGCGATAGGCCGCATCGAAGGGGGCACCATCGAGCGTCGCGATCGCCGCGAAGACGCCAGGATTGTTGATGACGAATTCCTGAGCGACGGTAGCGCCAGCCCCCACTCCCGTTACATAGTGGAACGGTACCCACGTCTGCGCCCGAGGCGCGCGCGCGCCTCCGCGTCCACCGCCGCCTTCGCCTTCGCCCGCCGCGGCGCGCGCGCCTGGCGCTGCCGGGCCATCCGCACCTGGCCGGCCTCCGGCTTGGGGATCGGGCCGATTACCGCCGCCGCCAGCGCCTTCTCGTCCCGGTCGTGCGCCACCACCGACGAACAAGTGCCCGATCGCGTGGTCGTAGACCGCCTTCACATAGGCATCCTCGCCGCCGCTATTGGAAGCCCACCGTCGACCCTCGGGCTGCAGGAAGACGACGACGAAATTCTGCTCGTCCGCAAGCTTGAGCCACCCTGAGTCCCGCGCGAATGCTTCGGCCGGCTGATCGTCGTCGGCAAGCACGTAGACGACATAGTTGAAACCATCGGCTCGGTAATTCGCCGGCACATGATAGAGATAGGCTCGGTCGCGCCCCTTGACGCTGACCATGTTGCGCAGAAGCGGTGCAGCTTCTGCCGCCAGTGCTTGAGGCGAAGCGATCAGTCCGAGCGGTATCGCCAGAGTAGCCCCTAAAACCATGGCGAGGGTCATGCGGGCGGCCGAGATGCCGATTGCCCGCCTGGTCTTCTGGAACGACGAAATATGCACCCGATCCTCCTCTATAATTCTTCTGTCACTAGCGCCGATCGTCATGGACGATGGCAGGCGGGGTTCTGACCGTCGGGATCGGCCGAACAGAAATATTTGTTCGACCGCGTCGTGCCGATCCATTTGATTACCCCCTTGGCCTTTTCGACCTGGGACACCGACACGCTCTCCCAGGCGAGGTTGCCGATGGCGAGGCTCGTCGCGCGTTGAAGCGTCTCGGTCTGATCGGGCGTGTGCGGTTTGAAGAACATGCGCCGGTCGCTCGTCACTTGAGCGTTCAACGCTTGTTGGAACAGAAGCAGTGCAGCCAGGCAGGCACCGCCATATGAAAGCTTGGACATAAGACCTCCTGAAACTCGATCGACGCGCTAGTCGGCAGCAGGGCGGCCAGCGGCCTGTGCCGGCCGATCCCTGTCGTTCTCGTTGCGATCATATTCGACCGGTTCCCAATCGGGCCGCCGGTAGAAGACCTTCTCGGTCGTCCACGGCTTCGTAAACGCCTTGGGATCCTCCACGGTGATCTCGTCCACGAGCGTCTTGAAATCGCGAAGGTAGAAGCGCTCCTTGATCCGCAGCTCGTCACTATGCGGGCCGTTCCCGGGAAGCCGCGTATCTTCCCTGATGCAGCAGGTCTCGACATGCAGCTCCCCGTTCACCCAACGACCGACGGAGTGGCCGTTCGAGCTCGGAAGCGTATCGGGAGTATGGACCCGCCCATCCGTGAAGATCCGGCGGAAATTGTCCTTGTTCTCCGACATGATGGACACTTGCATGCGGCTTATCTGGAGCTCCATCGGGAACAGCATGCTCATGAAACCCGGCATGGAGTTGAATGCCGAACCACGATTGGGCGCGATACTCTTGGCCAGCGCCTGATACTCGCTGTTATAGGGCGGGTCCTGTGGCACGCCGACAGGTAGACGGTTGTCCCAGACATTGTCGTCCGCACGTTCCCAGAGACCGTCCCAATCTGGGAGCTTGGCCAAATCCGGTATTTCCGGGGCTCCGCTCGGATAAGATGCGGTTTGGGCGATCGCCACGCCGGAGAACGACATCAACGCGGACAGGGCCACGGCGGCCACCATATGTCGACGGCGCTGCGCTTGAGAATGCTGCTTCAAAATTTCCTCCCCTCGAAGGCACGTGCGTCGAGCGATTGCGTTAGTTGGGCGTGATGCCCGAGCTGATCGTCCTGCCATTGGCGAAGGTGGCCGAAAGGAACGCCCCGCCCTTCTGACCATTGCGCAGCGGGTACATGTCCACCGTGATCTTGTCGCCCGGCTTGAACGTCGTGCGATTCCATCCACGACGGATCAGTGTGTTAACGCTCGCCCCTTCGAGGCTATATTCGACATCCCGACCATTCTCGGTGACCATCAGCTGCAGCCAGCTGTGAGGATTGGTGAACTGCCACTGCTTGACGGTTCCCTTGATCGTCACTTTGCGATCCTTGTCGAAACCGGCGAACGAATGGTGCGCGAACGAAGGCTCCACCACGCCACTCAGAGCCACCAGCACAGCGAGACCCGCCATGACAGCCTGCTTGGGGCGAGTCTTTAGTCGATGCATTGCCATCTCCATGGATTCCATATTATTTGTTCCATCAGTCTTCACATGCTTTCGATGCGTAGTAGTCCACATAACTATTCGATAGTCTCCAAGATAGTTATTTATTATCTGGGCGACTTTTGTCTTATTTCCGTGAAATTCTATACTTAGATATATTTTGACACATTACGATAAATTTGCTCGACACGATCGAACCGACTATGGGTCGGCCAGATTAGTGTCTTTGCAGCCGATGCATGCTATGATCGCGCAGGAATGAATCCTGGGCACCCAAGTCCCCGGAGGAGAGGAATGATTACGCAATTCGCGCAAGCCCCCGATGGCCCGGAAACCGGGCCGGCCCCGGCCCGACATCAGACGTTGCTCCTGGTCGACGACGACACCGAAATACGGTCGCTCGTCGCGGAGCAGCTGGGAGCCGCCGGCTATTCTGTGATCGCCGCCTGCGATGGCCCTACCATGCGGGCGGCGCTTGCCGGACACGAGGTCGACCTGATCATTCTGGATCTCAACCTGCCCGGCGAGGACGGCCTCTCTCTATGTCGTGAGACGCGCACGCGACGCGACACTCCCATCATCATGCTGACGGCACGCGGCGAGGCCATCGACAAGATCATCGGGCTGGAAGTGGGTGCGGACGATTATCTGGCCAAGCCCTTCGACCCCCGCGAGCTGATCGCAAGGGTGCGAAGCGTCATCAGGCGGGCCTATACTCCCATGAAGCCCCCGGAGACGCCGCCGGCCAAACGTGCACGCTTCAGGGATTGGATCCTGGATTTCGAGCACCGACGGCTGTTCAAGGCCGATGGTCGGATCGTGATGCTGTCGGGAAGCGAATATAGTCTTCTCAAGTTCCTGGTCGAACATGCGAACGAGATACTCACCCGCGAAGAAATACTCACGCTCGTGGCAGAGGAGCACCGCGCGGAGCATGGTCTTCACGCAGAACAGAGGCTGGCAGATCTCCAGATCAGTCGACTTCGGCAGAAGCTGAACGAGAATGCTCGCGCTTCCGACCTCATCATGACCGTTCGAGGGCAAGGTTACGTCCTGGCCGCGCCGGTCACGTTCGAATGAGGCGCCCCCGTTTCTTCAGCACGATGTCGGGCTGGTTGTTCCTGTTTCTCCTGATCGGCGTCACCGGCTCCGCCGCTTTGGCCTTGGCACTCGCCGACAGACAGCGGCAGGAAGATCTCTTCAGAATCCGGTTCGAACGACTGATCGACAGAATGAGCGACTTTCTTTCCGTCGCCGATAGCGTGCCCTCTCCCTTACGACAGGCACTGCTCCAGAAAGGTGTCACGGGCATCCGGCAAGCCACGGGCGACGAACGGATCGTCAAATTCGACGAGGATCTCAGTCGCAGCCTCGCATCGCGTCTGCCGGGGAAAAATGTCGATGCTCGCATCGCGCGCCCCGACACCTGCTTGCGGCAACCGGCCGGCAGATTGAACGGCGAACGGTTCGAATGCTGGGTCGTGACCGCGACATTGTCCGATGGCCGCGTAATCCACCTTCAACTGCGAGGGCACATGAAGCCGGATCGACTTGCCTTGAACCCCGTAGTGGTTGGTGTTCTGGCCGTTCTCGTAGCTACGCTGGCGCTCGCTGCCGCCCGTATGGCGGCAGCGCCGCTAGGCGATCTTGCTCGAGCGGCCACGGCTTTGGGAGCGGATCTCGACCGACGCCCCCTGCCGGAGCGTGGGCCTCATGAAGTTCGAGAAGCGGCGCGTGCATTCAATCATATGCAGATGCGACTACGAACATATCTGGTCGAGCGGACCCAACTCCTTGCATCGATCACCCACGATCTGCAGACGCCGATGACCCGCTTGCGGCTCCGCCTGGAGAAGGTTTCCGATGCGGCATTGCGCAGCCGTCTCATAGACGACCTCGGTGCGATGCAGGCGCTCATCCGCGAGGGCCTCGACTACGCCCGGAGCAATCAGACAAACGAACCGTTCGCCAGCTTGGATCTGGATCAGTTGCTGGATCTGGTCGTGGAGGACAGCTCGGAAGGGAACGCACAGGTACGCTTCGCGCACCGCAGCGACTGCTATGTCGAGGTCCGTCCAAGAGCACTCCAGCGATGCCTCGAAAATCTCGTGGACAACGCCCTCAAATATGGTGGGTCCGCAGAGATAAGTGCGTGCTACGCCGGCGGACGTGCGGTGATCACGGTCAAGGACGAAGGGCGGGGAATCCCTGAAGACAAGCTGGGCGAAGTCTTCGAACCATTCGTTCGCCTGCAATCGAACGACGCATCGGCAGCAGGCGTAGGGCTGGGCCTCGCCATCGCCAAGACATTGGCGGAAAAGAACGAAGCGGACCTTTCTCTTCGCAATATCCCCGGCAGTGGCCTAGAGGCGCGCCTGATCCTCAATCGCGGAATAGAACGCCGCTCCGGCGCCCCGCATCCAACGCCTCTACCGGAGAACCGACAGCCAGCGTGATCGCCCCTGTTTCGGTTCAGGGATTTCGAAAGATAGGCATCTATGATGGATGTCGCCATATCGCCCTTCGTGCCGAGCTCATAATTGAGCGCGTTGTGATCCCGCCCCGGGATGATGTGGACCGCTGCTGGCGTACCTTGCTTTTCAAGCGCTTCCCGGAGCGACTGCGCCTGAGCCTGCAGGTCCGCCGACTGCGCATTGAGCATGAGAAAACTTTTGGCGTTGGGCAAAGCGGCGTGGCCGACAGGCGCCAGACGTTGCCGGTTGGCCGGTGATCCGAACGCCCCGCCAGGCCGCGCAGGACGTGGATTCACCGAGGGATCGAGACCGGCGCCGTCCAGGAGAATGACGCCGGCGATCGACGAGACGTCGACGCCCGCTCGCTCGAGGAATACCGGGTCGGTGCCGATGAGCGCCGCGACATGCCCACCCGAGCTGTGGCCCATGAGGAAGATCCGGTTGCGCGCGAATCCCAACTCGGCGGACCGCGAGACCAATGAGCCCACAGCGTCGGCGACATCCTGGACCTGTTCTTCCACTGCCACCTCGGGCACCAGTCGATAGTTCACCGAGGCATAGGCATAGCCTTTGTCGAGGAAGTGGCCGATCTTGGGGATGCCCTCTTCGTCGGATTTGTCTCCGCCCGACCATCCACCTCCATGAACGAAGATGATGAGCGGCGCTTCCGCACGTCGGCTCGGATAGAAATCGAGCCGCTGCGACACGTCCTTACCGTAAGCCAATTCACGCACGGACGTGGCGTCCGCTCCTGCTCCCGCGCCGAGCAGCAGGATGGCCGGACAAAGAGCCAAACTCGACCAGAAACGCCTCGTTCTACTCATCCTCTCTTTCCTTTCCTTTTCCTGTTTCGTGGGCATTGAAAATGCTGCATCTCGGTGATCCGCACAGCTCGAGCGCGGAAAGCGACCGAAGTGAACGTCGATCGGGTGCGGCCGTCTCGGTCCAAGTCGTATCTTCCATCTCCGATCGACGTCTTCCGGTGCCGGCTTCATCCCGATCGGGAAACATCGACGTCCTTCGGTCCAGGGCCGGTGACGATGCGGTCACCTTCGATGTGGACCGGCCATTCGGTCAATCGAGCGCCCCGACACGGGCCCCCGATGCATTCACCGCTGATGGGATCGAACAACGCCCCGTGCCAACTGCATGTGATGAGTGTCGCATCCGGAGTGAGGTAGGCATCGAGCTCCTGAGCCAACGGCAGGCCCATATGAGGACAACGATCGACATAGCCCTGGATTCCGTTGGGCGTCCGGACCACGAACCCATGAAAAAGTCCGTTGCGCGATCGAACGACGAAATTGCGAGCCGTGAGGACGGGAATGAGGTCGAGCTCCCCCAGTACGACGCCTACCGGAGTGCGGTCGATCCGTCTATTCTCTGTCATGCCGGATCGGCATCGGGCTGACGGGACGGATGCGCGGCGACGACAGCATCGATATTCGCGAAGCGGTCGCACACCGCCCTGATCGAAGGGTAGGAGTCCGTATCGATACCGAAGCGCTGCGCCGAGTAGAGTTGCGGGAGGAGAAAACAATCCACCAATCCTGGCTCGTCACCGAACGCGAAATCGCCCCCATAGCGACGGATCTGCGTTTCCAGTGCGGCGAATCCTTCACTGATCCAATGGCCGATCCACTCCTGCGGAGTTTCCGGACTCGAAGAGGCGATCTGCCGCAACCTATTGAGCACCCGCAGATTATTGAGCGGATGAATGTCGCAGGCGATCAGCCCCGCCATGCTTCGGACGATCGCTCGGTCACCTGGATCAGGTGGGAGAAGCGGAGGCAGAGGGTGCGTTTCCTCCAGCCACTCGATTATGGCGGAGGACTGGGATATCACAAGCCCCTCGCTCTCGATGGCCGGCACTAGGCCCTGCGGATTGACTGCACGGTATGCATGACTTTCCTGTTCGCCAGATCGCAGGTCGTGATTGCTCTGTACGTAGGGGAGCCCCTTCAATCCCAGCGCTATCCGAACCCGATATGAGGCCGTGGAGCGCCAGTAACCGTGGAGAAGCATCAGCTCCTCCTCGCCGGAAGGATCCGAGCCCGACACTCGCCGAAGCCGATGGGAACATAGCCTAGCGCACTCGCCGAAGCCGACAGGATGATCTCGTCTCCGTCCTCGAGGAACGTACGTTGCTCGCCCGAAGGCAGCAAGATCGGGTCGGATCCCCCACGGGTGATCTCGAGTAGGCTACCGAATGCATCTCGCTCGGGGCCTGAGATCGTCCCGGTTCCAAGCAGATCACCCGCATTTAGATTGCAGCCGTTCGAAGCGTGATGGGTGACGATCTGGGCTGCAGTCCAATACATGTTTTTTGCAGGCCCTTCGCTCAAGCGCAAGGGCTCCAGCCCCTCGTCGCGCATGGCCTGGCTCGAAAGGGAGACGGAAAGATCGATCGCGAACGCTCCCTCGCTCTGGTCTCGCTCGTTCCAGAGATAGGGCAGCGGCCGAGGATCACCACTCTCGCGGCTTGGTTGCGCAACCCGGAATGGCGCCAGCGCTTCGGGCGTGATCACCCAGGGCGATATGGTGCTATGGAAGTTCTTCGCGAGAAAAGGCCCCAGAGGCACATATTCCCAAGCTTGAAAATCCCGCGCTGACCAGTCGCTAAGCAGGCAGAAGCCTGCAATATGTTCATTGGCCCGATCTATCGGTATAGGCTCGCCCAATTCGTTCCCACGACCGATCCAGATCCCCAGCTCCAGTTCGTAGTCCAATCGTTTGGAAGGGCCGAAGCTCGGACAGGCTTGGTCCCCACCCTTTGCTTGACCCGATGGGCGCACGACGTCGATACCCGAAGGAAGAACGGATGAAGCGCGCCCGTGATAGCCGATGGGTACATATTTGTAATTGGGTAGAAGAGGATTGTCCGGCCGGAACAGCCTGCCCACGTTCGTCGCATGATGGATACCGACATAGAAATCGGTATAATCACCGATGGTAGCCGGGAGATGCATCTCGCACTCTTCCGTGCGATGGAGGGCCGGAAGCAATGCTTCACGATATCGGCTGTCGGACAGGATGATCGAAAGAATACGCCTTAGCTCTCGTCTCTTTTCTGCTGCCATCGCGAAAAAGCGATTGAGGCGGACATCGCCGAGCGGCGCGTGCAGCGTCTCTGGGAGCACGGACAGGATGGCGGTCAGGTCGAGTACATGATCGCCGATCGCTACCCCTGCTCGAGGAATGCCTCCATTCGGAGAGAATATTCCCAGAGGAAGGTTCTGAATGGGAAAATCGGGATGCCCGTTCGCCTCCTCCACCCAGCTTTCGAGCGTACGCGAATGGGTCTGATCGATGTCGCTGGTCACTGGATCGTATCTCCGAAAGGCACCTGAGCCTTGCGGAATCCGTCCCAACACGTGTCGTAGTCGTATTGCGCGAAAGGTGCTTCTGCCGCGAAGCGCGTGGGACGGAACATGAAGCGGCTCTCGAACATGAACGCCATGGTCTGTTCGATCTTGTGAGGAACCAGATCGGACGAGATTGCCGCCTCATAGCTTGTCCGATCCGGACCATGGCTTGCCATCTGATTGTGTAGCGAAGCGCCGCCCGGCGCGAATCCTCCTGCCTTCGCGTCATATACGCCAGTGATCAGCCCCATGAATTCGCTCATCACGTTTCTGTGGAACCACGGAGGCCGGAACGTATCTTCCGCGACCATCCATCGTGGAGGAAAGATGACGAAGTCGCAGTTGGCGGTACCCGGCGTGTCGCTAGGGCTGGTGAGGACCGTGAAGATCGATGGATCCGGATGGTCGTAGCTGACCGTGTTGATCGTGTTGAAGCAACGCAGATCGTAGCGGTACGGCACCAAGTTGCCGTGCCAGGCGACGACGTCGAACGGTGAGTACGGCAGATCGGTCGTCCAGAGGCGCCCCTGGAACTTCTGAATCAACTCGCCCGGCGCATCGGAATCTTCGAACCAGGCCCGAGGCGTCTCGAAATCACGCGGATTGGCCAGACCATTGGAGCCGATCGGCCCCAACTCCGGAAGACGAAACAGCGCACCATAATTCTCGCAGACATACCCCCGAGCGGCACCGTCGAGAAGGTTCACGCAGAACCTCACGCCACGCGGCACGAGCGCGATCTGCTGCGGATGGACATCGAACCGTCCCATTTCCGTGATCAGCTCGATCCCGCCCTCCTGGGGCACGATCAACAGTTCGCCGTCCGCGTTGAAGAAGGCCCGCCCGGTCATGGATAGATTGCATGCGTAAAGGTGAACGCCGATCCCGGCCCCCGTTTCCACGGCACCATTGCCGCAATAGGTCACCAATCCATCGACGAAATCGGTCGGATCGGTAGGCATCGGCAAAGGGTCCCATCGGTGACGGTTCGGGGACGCGGGATGCTCGTCGAAAGGACCCGACCGAACGTGCGAAGGCTGGGCATAGGGCTTGTATGGAGGATGCTGCGCCGTCGGCCGAAGCCTGTACAGCCAGCTACGCCTGTTCTCTGCCCGAGGCGCGGTGAAAGCCGAACCCGAGAGTTGCTCCGCATAGAGGCCGAACGGGACCGTCTGCGGCGAATTGCAGCCCACCGGCAACGCCCCCTCGACCGCCTCGGTAGCGAAATGGTTCCCGAAGCCGGGCATCATCCTCGCGTCGCCGGTCGCCGACGCCGTAGCGTCGGAAATCTTCTGGATCACGGTCATCTTCTTCGTCTCCCCGGTGTGGATCAAGAGTCGACGGTGATCACGCCACGGCGGATCTGGTCGAGTTCGATCGACTCGTACAATGCTTGGAAGTTGCCGTTGCCAAACCCTTCATTGCCCTTGCGCTGGATGATTTCGAAGAAGATCGGTCCGAACATGTTCTCGGTGAAGATCTGCAGCAAGATTCCCTCATTCTCGACGTCCCCATCGATCAGGATACGGTTCCCCCGCAGGCGCTCCAGATCTTCGCCATGCCCGGGAACGCGTTTGTCGACCAATTCGTAGTAGGTCTCGATCGTATCCTGAAGCCGGACGCCACGAGAGCGAAGCTTTTCGACCGTCTCGTAGATATCGTCGGTAGACAGTGCGATGTGTTGGATGCCCTCCCCGTTATAATCCTTGATGAACTCTTCGATCTGACTCTTGTCGTCCTGGCTTTCGTTGAGCGGGATGCGGATGGCACGGTCAGGGGCGATCATCGCCTGACTGAAAAGACCGGTCGCCTTGCCCTTGATGTCGAAATATTTCTGCTCTTCGAAGCCGAATATCCGTCCATAGAAGGTCGACCAGACACCCATCTGGCCGCGACGGACATTGTGGGTCAGGTGATCGAGCAGATCCAGCCCTACGGACGCTTCGGCCGCCTTCTCCTTCCATCCCTCGACTTCTTCCCAAGATGCGAACGGGTCGGCTTCGACCAGATAGAGCAATGCTCCTCCGATCCCTTCGATAGCGAACGCCCCCGGTAGTGCACTCTCAGAGGTATCCGCCGCATTCGCACCACGCTGAAGGGCATTCGCATGAGCATCCGCCGCATTCGCGACATGGAACGCCATTCCGTTCGCGGACGGACCATGTTCTGCGCGAAAGCGCTCCGCGTGACCTCCACCGGAATTGAGGACGAACGCCGTCCTTCCCTGACGATAGAGTGTCAGGCCGCGCGCCTCGACCCTTGCTGCAGCCACGAAGCCGAGTTGTTCGAACTGCGCCGCCATGGCTGCGGGATCGGGCGAAGTGAACTCGCAGAATGCGAAACCATCAAGGCCCAGGGGATTGTCGATGCCAGTCACGCGAATCTCCATTTAGTTACATTTGAAACCAATATGCGCGTTGTGGAATTGGTGTCAAATGTTACTACATGCCGATGACCGAGAAACTTCTGCTGCTGGAACGATTCCTTCCCTATCGCCTGTCGTTCACGAGCAATCTGGTGAGCGACACCGTTGCGAGCGCGTATGAAGCGCTGTTCGCCTTGCGAATTCCCGAGTGGCGCCTCATCGCCGTGATCGCGGAGAACCCGGCGGGGATCACTCAGCAGGCGATCGGTCTCAAGACCAGAATGGATAAAGTCTCCGTCAGCCGGGCGGCGACCAGCCTCATCGACCGAGGCCTCATCGCGCGCCAGCCCAACCCTGCGGACCAACGCTCGCACCTCCTCACGCTCACTGCTGCCGGCCGCGAACTCTACGAAGCGGTGGTTCCCAAGGCTCTCGATCTCGAACAGCGCATTTTCGGCGCGTTCACGAAGCAAGAGATTGATCAGTTCGAGAACATGCTCAGGAGAGTGGACGCCATCGTATTGGCCTCGGACTCGACTGCTGCATGATGAGAGACCTGACATCTACTCGCCTCCGTCAGTCGTTCCTGCCTCGCCTACTGCACGATCACCACCCATCACCCGGAAAAGCGTGATAAGGTTGGCGGCGCGCTCCTGGCGTATGTTCGTCGGGAATATGGCGCCGCCGCCGGCAAGCGCTCGCCGGAGCTCCAGCGGATCCGCGCTCGACTGCTGGATGTCCCCGAATATCGGATCGAGACGCTGGATTATCGCCAGCGGATCGATCTGGTTGGCCGTCACCTGCGCACTCGCGAGATTGGCGCGAGCTTCGTTGAATGGGCGGATATTGGGGATAAGGAAACTCAAATCTAACTCCGCAATGGATTGGGGCGAACGCGCTGAGGCTGCTACCTCGCCCCTTCCTCTCTCCAATCCCTCAGCCAGACCTGCACACCAGGCAAGGCCTTCACGAGGTCGGCGAATTTGCGGACATCGCTCTGCCCATAGTGATACGGGATGACTACAGCGGGCCGAAACGCCTTCACCGCGTCCGCCGCCTGCTCGATCGTCATCGTGTATGGAAGGTTCATGGGAATGAATGCCACGTCGATCCTTTCGAGCGCACGCATCTCCGCCGTATCTTCCGTATCACCGGCTATGTATATTCGGCGTCCGCCGACATCGAGGACGTAACCGTTACCGCGCCCCTTGGAATGGAAGCGCAGCCTGTCAGGGCTGATGTTGTACATCGGGACGGCTTCTATCTTCGCCCCGAGCGCCGTCGATGAAGCGCCGTTGGCGAGTACCGTGGTCCGAGCCTGCAAGCCGGGTGGCATCAGATCGCGAACGGCCGCTGGCGCAATGATATGCGTCTCGGGACCCACGACGGCTTCGGCGATCGATACGTCGAAATGATCGCGATGGATGTCGGTGAAGAGGATCAGATCCGGCTTGGGCAATCCGTCATAAAGCGACTTGTCCCAGGCAGGATCCACGAAGACCGTCTTGCCGGACCATCGCAGCACGAAGCTCGCATGCTTGATCGGCTGGATCTCCAGATCCCCCGACTTCGTCGGCAGCCGGTCCTGTGCGAACGATGCGGAGATGCAGCCGAGCACCGGCAATGCTGCCAGAACGAACGCCAGTATAGGAATGCGCGATCCGAAGGCCATTTATTCACTCCTACCTACTTGCGATTTCCGCCCAACTTCGGGCAACCCGACCGAGCCCCTACCCATGGTCGACCAATGGCCCACCCCTACGCTTCGGTAGAGTCGAGTCATGATGACTCAGCTGCAATTTAAGTCTTACACAAGATAATATATCCATCAAATAAGATAATTTGTCGAACAAACTTTGATAAATCATGACAAACTAATAAATATATTGCTCATCATAATTTCTACTGGAAAAATTAAAGTACAGACCAACCGAGTCTGCTAGAAATATGAGAGCGAAGGGAGAGATATGTACCGCAAGAGAGCTTGGCTTTCAGGCGCAGCCTTGATCGCAATGGCTACACCGGCATGGGGGCAGGATGCCGGATCGACCGAAACCGAACCCGCCGCCCTCGAAGATATCGTGGTGACCGGTTCGCGTGTCATTCGCGACGGACAGGATGCCCCCACACCGGTGACGATCACCTCGGCGCAGCAATTGCAGGTGACGCCGTCCAACATTCCCGACGCGCTCAACAAGCTACCCCAGTTCGCTGGCTCGACCACGAGCGTCGGCGCAGGCAATGGAGCGGGAGCCGGTCGCTCGAACATCTTCACCGGCAATTATCTCAACCTGCGAAACTTCGGCGCCATCCGTACGCTCGTGTTGCAGGACGGGCGCCGCTTGGGGGCCACCGCGGTGAACGGTCAGGTCGACACCAACACCATTCCGCAGATGCTGGTCGAACGCGTGGAAGTCGTGACCGGCGGCGCTTCGGCGGTTTACGGCTCCGACGCCGTGACCGGGGTCGTGAACTTCATCTTGGACAAGAAGTTCAACGGCCTGAAATTCAATGTCCAACAAGGTATTTCGGACCGCGGTGACGCTCCGTCATGGCGCGTCGGCGTCGCCGGAGGGTTCGACATCGGTGATCGCGGACACTTCGAGTTCAGCGCCGAACATTACGACAACAAGGGGATACCCGGACAATCGGAGCGCGATTTCGCTGCCGATCGCCCGGTCTACACCGGGGGCGGCACGGCGACCAACCCCTATGTCCTCACCGATCATGCTACCGTGTCCAACGCCGCATTCGGAGGCTTGGTCACGAGCGGTCCATTCGCAGGGCGGCAATTCGTGGGCTCCGGCACGTTAGCGACCTTCAATCCCGGCACGCCCACGCGGACCCAGAACATCGCGAGCGGGGGCGATGGAGGTTACTTCCAGGGGACCCTGGTCAACAACCTCGAAACCAACCAGATATTCGCCAGGTTCGATTATCAATTGGGGGACGATCTCAGATTCTTCGCCGAAGGCAGCTATTCCGATGGATCGACCCAGACCCAGAATCTGAATGAGCGGGTCGCGAGTTACACGATCTACAGTGGCAACGCCTTTCTACCGACATCCGCACAAGCCATGCTCACGGCTGCCAACGCTCCATCATTCGTCATGAACAGGATCAACAACGATCTCTCGATCTATGCCTCGACGGACCAGAAGACGAGGGTCTACCGCGGAAGTGCCGGGCTGGAAGGCAAGATCTTCGGCGATCTGGATTGGCGGCTCTACTATTCACATGATGAAGCGAAGGTGACGTCGGTCACGAGGAACAACGTCAATTACCCGAATCTCTATGCGGCTCTCGATGCCGTACGCGACGTCAACGGCAACGCGGTATGCCGCATCACGCTCACCAACCCTTCCAGCCCTCTGGCCGCGGGCTGCGCGCCGATCAATATGTTCGGCGTCGGCAACCAGAGTCAGGCCGCCCTGGACTATGTTCTGGGCGACACCTCGTGGCAGGCCGTCAACAAGATGGATGACCTGGGTGCGAGCATCTCGGGTACGGCATTCGAAAACTGGGCCGGCAAGGTCGTGGCGTCGATCAATGCGGAATATCGCAAGGTGTCGATGAAACAGACGACGAGCGACGATCCCAATTACCTACCTCCCGGCATCTACACGGGGGTCAGAGGCGTCAACGCGACCAGCTTGCCGCCGCTATGGGGCTATACGACCGAACCTCCGCGCGAGGGCCAGAACGAGGTTTGGGAAGTCGGCGGTGAAATTCTGTTCCCGCTTCTGGCAGACCTGCCTTTTGCCCGAAAGGTCGATTTCAACGGAGCCGTGCGCTACACCCATTATGACAGCAGCGGGTCCGTCACGACCTACAAGTTGGGCCTGACGTACGAACCCATAGAGGGTCTCAAATTCCGTGCAGCAAAGTCGCGGGACATCCGCGCACCCACCCTCGCCGACCTTTCTCCGATCACGGGCCTCAGCTTCACGAGAATCGTCGATCCGCTCACTGGCGTCACCGGCAACGTCAACGTCCAGACGAGCGGAAATCCCGATCTCGTGCCCGAGGTCGCCAGGACCTATACCGCGGGCGTCGTCTATCAGCCCAAATGGCTTCCTCGCCTGACTCTCGCGCTCGATTACTACAATATCCGCATCAACAATGCGATCAGCTCGCTTGCCGGCACCAACGCATCGATCCTGCAGCAATGCGCAGCATCGGGTGGCGCCTCGCAGCTGTGCCAACTCATCGTTCGCCCGTTCCCTTATACCAATACGACGGCAGCGAACTTCCCGACACTGACGCGGACGATCAGCCTCAATATCGCCGATGCCAGGACGGAAGGCCTCGACGCGGAAGCAAGCTATAATTTCTCTCTGAGCGAAATCGCCGCGAAGCTTCCCGGTGAATTGCGACTTCGTGCCTTGTACAGCTACCAGCCCCATCTCGAGACTCGGTCGTATCCCGACGCCCTTCCTGATGATGATGCGGGCCAGGTAGGGATGTCCAAGCATCGTCTAACGGGCATGGTCAGCTACAGAAGCGGTGGTTTCGGCCTGGACCTTCAGATGCGTTACCTGGGCAAGCAGAAGCGCCAGGAAACGCTGGAAGCCGTGTATGCCGATCCCTATCTGCGATCCGCCTTCTATACGGACTTGAACCTGTCGTACGACGTGCCCTTCCGCAGTAACGGTACGGCCCAATTCTTCTTCAACGTCGGCAATCTGTTCGACACCGCTCCCCGCATTTCTCCGGCTCTGCTCAGGACGAGCGCACCGGGGACCGCCAACCCAGCGGTGTCTGGCGACGACTCGATCGGACGTTACTACACCGCAGGCCTCCGCCTGAACTTCTGAGGCTCTTTCCCAGGGTCGGGGCCCGCTTCGGCGGGCCGCGACTTTATCCTGCCTTCGGTGAACAGTCGCAAGAAGGACTGACATGACTCGAGCATTCCGTACTCTGATCCTGACCGCGATGGCACTATCCGGCTGCTCCGAACATCAAGCAGCGGACAAACCCGTCGTCGAGAATAAGGCCGAAGCGGGCGAACCCGTCTTCTACACGAAGTTGCCCACGAAGGAGTTCATGCTCCACGTGATGCAATATTCCGGTGATGGGATCTGGAAGCGGCAGGGCTGGGTGAGCAATGCCAGCGGCGATCATTCATTGTTCCCGAAGAACGATGGCGAATGGGAAGATGCCGAAAGTGCAAGTCTCGCCCTTGCGGAAATGACCAATGTCCTGCTGATCCCGGGCCGACGAGTAGAAGAGCCGGCTTGGGACGAGGCAGTCAAACGGGTCAGAAGCGTCGCGCTGGAGGCCGCCGCGGCAGCGGAAAAACGGGACCCGAGCGCTTTTCTGAAAGCCGGAGGTGATCTCGATGTCGCCTGCGACAGCTGCCACGAACGCTACGATCCGACATTCGCCAAGCCACAGGAATGAGCTCTCATTAGACACCTCCTTTATCGCAGTTTTATCGCGATTATCCTCTGTGGTGGTCTCAGAGTCGGTGCCGAAATTAAACTGCATAGATGCCTTGCGATCCGCCTGGTGGCGAGCTGGATCGAGGCGACGGAGATCCCTAGGCGGTCGCGGATGCGATAGTCTGTTCGAAGTCCTTGGCAGGCGGCGGTTTCGGTTGAGCCATGCAAGAGTTCGCTCGACAACCCAGCGCCTTGGCAGGACTTCGAAGCCGCTGGCAGCGTCTAAGCGTTTGATGATCTCTACCGTCCATTCCCCGGTGCGCTTCAAGGCGTCCTTGAGCTTGCTTCCCGAATAGCCGCCGTCGGCAAACACGTGGCGTAGCCACGGGAAGCATCCCAGGATCTCTGTGAGCACCAGTGGCGCACCGTCTCGATCCTGAATATCGGCGGTGTGAATGACGGCATGGACCAGATACCCTTGGGTATCGCTGAGGATATCGCCTGGCGTCACCCGAGACCCAGGTCGACATGCGCAAGGGCGCGATCCCGCCCGCCCTTGACCATCTTCCAGGTCGGGATAGCAAGCGCCGCCGTGACCGCGAACAGGGACAGCAGAAGGGCAAGCAGGCGCGCAATCATGGTCATGCGCCCTGCTCCAGCGTCACGGCATACAGACCATGGTGGGACAGGATGAACAGCGTTCGCCCCTCTTTCCCCCCGATAACCAGTTGCAACGGGCGTTCAGGCACGTCGATCCGCCCGATTTCCCGCCCATCGGCGGCGTGGACGAAAATCTGCCCATTGGCGATATAGACCCGCCCTTCCCGGTCGCGCACGACGCCCTCGCCGCCCCGCTCCGCGAAGATGGCCAGGTCGGTCATGGCGCCGCCTGCGCCGACCACGGCGCTATATGTCCGGTTTTCAGAGCCGTTGGTTATGTAGACGCGCTCGCCCGGCTTGCCCTGGATGAACCCGTAGCTGTCGAGCGAGTCCGAAAAGCGCAGGCCGCGATGGTCCGCCGGTCCCTGCGCGAAGACGCGCCATGCCGGCAGGGTGACGCTGCCGTCGGGCGAGACATATTCCCTGGCCTTGGGCAGCGCCATATCGCGCGCGAACATGTCCGCCAACGTCGTGAATGCATAGGTCTTGGGATCGATCTGATCCTTGAACTCACCATTGTTCCACCAGTTGACGGGCAGCACCGTGGCTGCGCCTGGATGCGGAGCCACGGATGTCGCGGGAATGACGCTGATCTCGCTGTCCGGCGCATCGGGCCTGACGCTATAGACCGTGCCGTTGCGGCCATAGGAGGAAAGAACCAGCAAGTTGCCCGAACGATCCACAGTCAGGTTGACCGGATCGAGCGTGGCGTCGCGCACCATTTCCAGCCGTCCTTGATCGGACCAGCGCCAGATGCGCTGGAACTTGCGGTCGATGAAATAGAAACGCCCTTGCGCGTCCACTGCGCCGCCGCCGGCAGAGTGGAAACCTGCTGCGAGTTTCTCCACCCTGGCGCCCAGGAAGGTGGAGGGCGTGACCGGATCGGGCTTGGCCGGCACATCCAGCACGGCAAACTCCCGCTCGCGCACGTCGAGCCCATGGGTCACGTCCCTTATGCTATTCTCGAACGGGAATTTGGTGAGCCGCAAAAAGGTCGCGCAGCCATTTTCGTCGCAGGTGGCAAGGCCGCTTTCGCCATTCACATGGACGTTGCGGAAACGGATATCATGGGAATTATAGAGGGTGACGGCGGCCGGCGCAGGCTCACGGGTGCGGGTGACGCGATAGCCGTGGAAGTTGGCGACCAATATATTGTGGGAATTGCGGATCTCCAGCGCGACGGCATTGCCGCTCTCGCCCGCTTCACCTTCGGTCTGGGGCGCCAGCAATTCCCAGTTGGAAACGCGGTTGAGGCCGATTTCGGTGCGGACATGATGTTCGACCGACGCCTGGATCAGACGACCGGGCGTGTCCGTGTCGGATATCAATATGCCGGGATGACCGAAGGTGCTGGGACTCCAGATATTGGCGAAGGTGCCACCACCGCCCTGCGTGACCCAGAGGCTGGCATATTGGCCGGCCCAGCGGCGCGCGGCGTCGGGATCAGCGGTAGCATTGTTATTATAGGGCGTGACGCGGCTGCCATCGAAGCGATCGGTGCCATGGCCACCCTGGAACTTGACGTCGTTGACCATCGAGTGGGCGCCCGCTTTCCACAGCAGCGCGGTGGCGCGCGGATTGGCGCCGTTGGTGTTGAGGCCAAGGCCCGCGACGATCGCATCGCCGCCCTGGGCGCTTTCGACCAGCGCCTTGGGCGCACCGACCCCCGCCCAGGCGGGGGTCGTGTCGGGCAGCACGATCTGCGTCAGGCTGGGGTGCAAGCCCAGCAGCACCGTGCCGGGGCGTAGACGCAGCGTATCGCTGACCCGATAGAAGCCCGCGGGCAGATAGACGACACGATGGCTATCGATCGCCTTCTGGATCGCGGCCGTATCGTCCGTGCTGTCATCGCCCTTTGCACCGAATGTGCGGACGCTCACCCATTCGGATACCGACGGCAGCGCACGAATGGCGGGCGCGGCCGGCGCGGGCAGGCTCGCGATGCGTTCCGCCTCCATCTCGGTTCTATATTCGCCGATGCGGCCAAGACCGGGCAGGGTCAGGCCATGGGTGAAGGATGTGACCTTATAAGCCGCGCCCGCGCCTGCCACCGTCCGGCCGCTCTCGCGGAAGCGGGCGAAAGTCGGGCTATTGGCGGCCAGCACATTCTGGAAGCCGATCTGGGTATAGACATTCTTCTCGTTGGAGATGAGGACGCCGGCCTTCGACACATTTTCGAACCGGACATCCTGGCCCCAGAGCCAGTCGCCATAGCCGCGATCGATCTCGATTCCGACCGGCACATTGCGGAAAGCGACGTTGACGAGGGTCAGGCCCGCTTCATGCTCGCGAATGGCCGCGTCACGCTGCCCTTCGAAGGTCGCGTCGACCAGCGCGAACGGCCAGGCGGGCGACGGCTTCTCGGCCAATATGCCATAGCGGCCACCCCTGAAATGCAGGTCTTCGGCTTCGTTGGCGACATGGTAGAGACCGGCCAGGCCAGAGCCGATGTCGAAATCGACATGGCTGACGAAGCTATGCTGCGCGGAATGGAAACGGATCGCGGTGGCGGCCGGATTGCCGTCCAGGATACGGAAATCGATATTGGCAAGCGCGGAATAGAAGGTGCCGGGATTGGCGTCGGCTATGTCCTTGTTGAAGGGCACAGTGCCGGCAGGCGGGAAGGCGGCAGGCCGGGTGTCCTTGTCGGTCTGACGCGTGCTACCGGTGAACATCAGCATATGGGCGACGCCGCGCTGGAAGCCGGGCGTGTTCTTGCCGAGCAGGATGATCGGCCGTTTCTCACCGATGCCGAAGATGCGGACCCCCGGCCAGAGGAACAGGGTGCGGCTGATCCGATAGGTCCCGGCGGGCAAAAAAACGATGCCACCACCGCCCTTCTCCGCCGCCTTGTCGATTGCCTCCTGGATCGCGGCGCTGTCGTCGGCGCGGCCATCACCCACCCCTTGCACGGCGACGGCGCGGGGTTCGTCGGGCGCGCTGACATAGACGGACGGGGAAGCCTGCGCCGTCTGGACCGCCGCCAGACAGAGCAGCATCGATGCGCAGGCGCCGATCAAACAGCGATACATTCGGCAAGCTCCGAAAAGAAGATGTCCCGGCCGTGCAGAACCGGGACGAGGTTGGGGGAGATCAGGGACGATCAGAAGTTGAAGCGGACACCCGCGCGATAGATGCGGCCCAGCGTGTCGTAGAGCGCCGGATTGATATCCAGACCGGTATTGGTCTGGGGCGATGCGACCGGGTCCTTATCGAACAGATTATCGACCTTGCCATAGATGGACAGACGGTCGCTGAACTTGAAGGTCGCGCCGATATCCATATAGAAGGCGCCCTTCATCCTGTTATAATCGATGGTCGGATGATTCCCGGTCGAGGCGGGGCAGGACGACTGGCAGACCACATATTGGTTGCCGAAGGTGCCGTCGCTGAACCAGCGTTCCTGCACCGTCAGGCTGAACCTGCCGCTGTCATAGGTTTGCACCGCCAGCCATTTCCAGTCGGGCGTATTGCCGTTGTTGGCGCCGGCCTGATCGACCGGGTCCACGCCGGCGACGCCAGCATTGACGATGAATTTGCGGATATGGGTGCCCAGCGCGCGGACGGTGAAATTGCCGGGCAGCCCAAGCGGCTGCTGCCACTGGTAGCTGGCCTCGATATCGAACCCGCTGGTCCGCCAGGAGGCGAGATTGAACGGCTGGACATTGATGAAATTGTCCTGAACATTGGCATTGTCGAGGCTGAAGCCGCCGCAGAAGGCCTGATTGCCATCGAAGCAGAATTGCACGATCTGCTGCGCTGACAGGCTGGAGATAACTCCCTTCAGCTTGATGTCATAATAGTCGAAGGACAGGCTGAGGCCCGGCAGCCAGGACGGCCGCGCCAGAACGATGCCGATTTCGGTGTTGCGCGCGATTTCCGGCTTCAGATTGGGGTTGCCGATCGTTCTCTGGAACGCCTGCACGGCGGCGCCCTGGAAGGGGTCGTTGAAATTGGGCAGCGTCGTGACGGTCGGCGCCGCGAACAGCTCCGACAGGTTGGGCGCACGCACGTCGCGCGACGTCACGGCACGCAGGCGAATGCCGTCGAGCGGCGTGTCCCAGGTACCGCCCACCTTCCACGCCCACACGGTGCCCGACGTGCTATAATGGGTGCCGCGACCGGCGGCATTCAGGTTCGCACGGCCCACCGACTGGCTGTCGAACAGCGGCAGGTCGACTTCCAGAAAACCTTCATAGACTTCGTATTTGCCGCGGCCATTCTTGTAATTGCCGGCTGCCCAGTTATTGCCCTGCGCTGCGTTGAGCAGCGGATCGGCGGGATAGTCCGGGCTGTTGGGGCTGAGGTCCGAAACGCCGGCGCCATAGGGGTCCGCATTCACCCGGTAGAATTCCCGACGATATTCGCCGCCGAACGCGACCGACACCGGCCCGGCCCACAACTCGAAGGGATTGCCCGAGAAGTTCAGGCTGGCGACGTCCTGGGTCAGCTTGGTGTGCTGGAACGGACCATTTTCATGCGGGGCGACATAGGCGAGCGCCGACGCAGAGGGGGTGAAGCCGCCGAAGATGTTGATCGGCTGGCAGCCATTGGCCCGCGCCACCGGATCGGCGCAAATGATCGCCCCGTTGAGGGTGATCGCATTGGCCGCCGCCGCATAGCGGTTCTGAAGGACAATATCCTTCACCCGGATGTCGGAAATGGTGATGCCATGTTCATAATAGGCGTCATAGTTCCAGTCGGAGCCGCCGACCTCGAACTTGCCCTTGGCCCCGGCGACGAAGCGATATTGGCGCCGGTCAGTATAGACTTGCGGATCGGGGAAGGCAGCGTTGCTCGACCCGAAATTGAAGAAGGTAATGCCGGCAGTGGCACAGCGATCCTTGACCAGTTGCGGCAGGAAGGCGTTGGCGCATTCGACCCTGAGGCTCGCGCGGCCATAGCCGGGGCTGGGTTGATTGTTGGTCTTCACCTGCGCCACATTGACCGTGACATAGGCTTCATTGTCCTCGGCAAAGTCGAAGCCGATCCGGCCATAGCCGTTGATGCGCTCCAGCTTGGACTTGAGCGACGCGCCCGACCCCGGCGCGCCCGACAGATCGCCGCCCTCGCAAAAGCTGTTGCCGGGATAGCAGTTGGTGACGGCGCCGGTGCCGGTCGGCTGGCCGTTCGACCCATAGTTGAAATTATAGGGCGTGCCATTCTGATCGAAGGCGATGCCCTGCAACGGACCATTGTTGATCAGGCCGTAGCGCGCGAACTGATAGGGTTGCGCATAGTCGCGATAGTTGAACTGCGGCAGGCCATTATTGGTCTGGCCGGTATTCATCAAGGTGGTGGCGCGATACCAGTCGCGGCTGCCGGCCAGGTCCGTGCCGAAATCGCCCGCGCCGACGCCGCCTTCATGGTCATATTCACCGCTGAGGACGAGATGGAGGCGATCGTCCATGAAGGACTTGCCATAGGCGGCCTGGACCAGCGCCGTCTCGTCATCGCCATATTTGGTGATGCTGCCCAGGATATTGCCCTTGAATCCTTCGAAATGGGTGTCGGTGATGAAGTTGACGACGCCGCCGACCGCGTCCGACCCATAGGAAGCCGAGGCGCCGCCGGTCACGACGTCGACCCGCTTCACCAGCAGTTGCGGGAACATGCTGATGTCGGGCACGCCGGTAACGTTGGCGCCGACCACGCGCTGGCCGTCGAGCAGCGTCAGGGTGCGGATGGGCTGGAGGCCGCGCAGCGAGAAGGAGCTCAGCCCCTGCTGGCCGCTCGACGTGCTGAAGGTGCCGGTCGCCGCGCCGGTCGATCCCTGGAGCGAAGGCAGCTGGGCCACGGTGTTGAAGATATTGGGCTGCGCATTGTTGGCGATCTGCTCCTCGCCGATAACCGTGGTGGGCGTGGGCGCATTGAAACCGCTGGTGGTGATGCGCGATCCGGTGACGACGATATCGGCGGCGCGCGGCGCGGACGCATCGTCGGCCTGGTCCTGCGGCGTGATGCTCTGGGGCTGCGGCGCGGGGGCGGACTGGGTCGGGGTCTGGGTCTGGGCCTGCGCCAGTCCGGCCAAGGCCATGGTCGCCACCGCCGCCAGGCTGACGCCGGCCAGTTGCCGATGGATTGCGATCGTCACTTTCATTGATCCTTCCCCTTTATATCCGACCCATCCTCCCGGAGCCGGTCGCGCCCATGTCGGGCGATCCTACAAAGCCTATCCCCGCGCCCCGTCCGCCGCACTTACGACATAGGTCGTAGATGCTGCCGGAAGCCCTGATTTCAGGGCTTTGCCGCGTAGAGCGCGTGATGCGTCAAGATGAAGAGCGTGCGCTTGTCCGGCCCGCCGAACAGGATCTGCAACGGCCGGTCCGGCACGTCGATGCGTCCCGTTTCCTTGCCGTCGGGACCATAGACAAAGATCTGCCCGTTCGCGACATAGACGCGCCCCTGACCATCCACCGCGACGCTTTCGCCGCCGCGATTGGCGAAGGGCTTGAGGTCGGTCAGCGTGCCGCCCGCGCCGACCGTACCGCTATAGGTTATATTCTCCGACCCATTGGTGACGAACAGGCGCTCGCCCGGCTTGCCGCCGATGAGGCCGTTCGCGTTCAGGCTGTCGGACCAGCGCCAGCCTGTATGATCGATGGGGCCCTGCTGCCATGTGCGGAAGGCGGGCAGGGACAGGCTGCCGTCGGGGGAGAGATATTCCTTCGCCTTGGGCGTGCCGGCGTCGCGCGCGAACATCTCGGCGAGCGTGGTGAACGCATATGTCTTGTGGTCGAGCTGGTCCCTGAACTCGCCATTATTCCACCAGTTGACCGGCAGCAGCGTCTTCGCCGCGCCGCCCGCGCGTATCGGGGTCGGCTGGATCAGCGTCATCTGGTCCTTCGGCCCTTCCGGATCGACAGAATAGACGCCCGCCTTCGGCCCCAGAGAGGACAGGACCAGCAGATGACCCGACCCGTCGATCGCCAGATTGACCGGATCGAGCGCATGGTCGCGAACGATCTCCAGTCCCTTGGTTTCGCTCCAGCGATGGATGCGCTGGAAGCGGCGGTCGATGAAGTAGAGCGCGCCCTTGGCGTCCACCGCCGCGCCGGAGATCGACCAAAAGCCATCCTCCAGCTTCTCGACCCTGGCGCTGCTGGGCGAGACCGGCGTGATCTTGCGGTCGGCCGCGCCGATGTCGAGCTTGGCAAATTCCCGCTCGCGCACCAGCAGCTTGCGGCTCACATCCTCGATCGCATTGTCGAACGGATATTTGCTTGCCCGCAGGAAAGTGCCGCAGCCTTCGTCGTCGCAGGTCGCATAGCCGCTCTCGGCATTGATATGGACGTTGCGGAAACGGATATCGCTCGAATTGGTCAGCCTGACCGCGCTTTTTTCCGGCGCATAGGTGCGCGTCACGCGATAGCCATGATAGTTGGCGAACAGCAGATTTTTCGAATTGCGGATGTCGAGCGAGATGGCGTCCGGGCCGTCATCCACCTCCTGCTCGGTTTGCGGCGCCAGAAACTCCCAATTCTGCACATTGTCGAGCACGAATTCGTTACGGGCATGATGTTCGACCGACATTTCATAGACATGGCCGGGCGTGCTGGTGTCGGTGATATAGAATCCAGCCTGCGCGAAACTGTTGGGACTCCACACGTCGGCGAAGGTACCGCCGCCGCCGTCCGTCACCCAGATGCTGGGATATTGGGCGTCCAGCCGTCCGTCGGTGACCGGATCACCCGTATTGACCCGCAAGGCGCCCAGCATCTTGCCGTCGGCGGTCGGCGTGCCGCCGCCGCCCATAATCTTCACGTCCTCGACCAGGCTTTTCTCGCCCGATCGCCACAGCAGCGCCGAAGCGCGCGGATTGATGCGGCCGGTGAAGAGGCCAAGGCCCGACAGGATATTGTCGCCGCCTTTGGGGCTTTCGAGAATCGGCAGCACCGGGCCGAGACCCGCATGGGCAGGATTGTCGTCGGGAATATAGAGTTGCGTGATGGCGGGATGCAGGCCGATCAGCACGCTGTCGGGGCGGATGGTGAGCTTGTTCGTGATCTTGTAGAAGCCGACCGGGAAATAGAGGATGCGATGGCTGTCGATCGCCTTCTGGATCGCGACGGTGTCGTCGGCCTTACCGTCGCCCATCGCGCCCAATGTGCGGATATTGACCCATTCGCGCATCGGCGGCAGGTCGCGAATGGCCCTTTCGCGCGGCGCGGGCATGGCGGGCAGGACCTGAATATCCGCTTCCGTCTTATATTCGCCCTGATGGCCCAGGTCCGGCACGGCGAGGCCGTAGGAGAAATTTGCGACCCTATAGGCCTTGCCCTTGCCATCCACCGTCCTGCCGCTGTCGCGGAAGCGGGCGAAGACCGGACTGTTCTGGACAAGCGCATTGTCGAAACCGACCTGGGTGAAGACATTATTCTCGTTGGAGATGACGACGCCGGCCTTCGACACATTTTCGAACCGGACATCCTTGCCCCAGAGGCTGTCGCTATAGCCCCGGTCGATCTCGATCCCGACCGGCGTGTTGCGGATCGCGACGTTGACGAGGGTAAGATCGACCTCATGCTCGCGGATGGCGGCGTCGCGCTGGCCGTCGAAGGTCGAGTCCAGAAGGGTGAACTGCCAGGCGGGGGAGGTCTTTTCCGTGACGATGCCGTAGCGGCCGCCCTGGAAATGGACATTCTCGATGACATTGCCGGCTTGATAGACGCCGGCGAACGCCGTGCCCAGGCGGAACTCCATGTGGCTGAGGAAGGCATGCTGCGCCATGCGGAAGCGCACGCCCGCAGCCGCCGGATTGCCCGCGCCGATCTCGATATCGACATTGCTCATCGACGAATAGAAGGTGCCGGAATTGGCATCCCGGACCACTTTGTCGCGCGGTACGACGGTCGGCACCGGAACGGGCACCTTGCCGACATTATACTGATCGCCGCCCGCGAAGATGACCATCGTCGACACGCCCTGCTGAAATCCCGGTGTGTCGGCGCCCAGCAGGATGACCGGCCGGGTAGGACCGACGCCATAGACGCGCACGCCCGCCGGTACGATCAGGCTGCGCGTGATGCGATAGGTGCCGGACGGCAGGAAGACGATGCCATGGCCGGTCTTGTCGCGCGCCTGGTCCAGCGCCTGCTGGATCGCCGCGCTGTCGTCGGCCTTGCCGTCGCCCTTCGCCTTGACCGTGACGGCATGGGGTTCGTCCGGCGCGACGGGGAAAACCGACGGGCTTGCGGCCCGGGCCGGCGCTCCCAAAGTGGTCGCCGCCAACAAAGCCGCGATCATGCTGCGTCCGATCATAGCCGCCTCTCCATGCTGTTATCTACCTGGGATCGCCTGATTAAAGATCCGGCCTGGACTTGGCACTTGCGACGAAGGTCGTAGTTTGCACGCGGCGATCCGCGATTCTATAGCGAGGGAACAGTGTCGCGGCGCCGTTCGACGCCGTCCGTCTGCAAGGGACGTCGCTTTGTTATCATCCTTGGCCCCTTCGTCCGCTCTCGCCGTGATCGTCATGGGTGTGAGCGGCTGCGGCAAATCGACGCTGGGCGCCCTGCTGGCGGACGCCATGGCCTGTCCCTTCCTGGAGGGGGACAGTTTCCATGCCCCCGCTGCGATCGAGAAGATGCGCGGCGGGCAGCCGCTGACCGACGAGGATCGCTGGCCCTGGCTCGACCGGCTGGGCGCCGCGACTGCGACAGCGAGTGAGACATATGGCGCAGCGGTCGCGGCCTGCTCCGCGTTGCGGGAAAGCTACCGGGACCGGCTGCGATCGGCGATCGGCAGCCATGTGCGGTTTGTGCTGCTGGACAATAGCCGGGAGGAATTGTTGGCCCGGCTCAACAACCGGCCCGGCCATTATATGCCAGCGACCCTGCTGGACAGCCAGATCGCGACATTGGAGCGCCCGGCCCCCGATGCGCGCACGATGATCCTGACCACCGATGTCGCGCCGGAACAGTTGCGGGACCAGGTGCTGGCCTGGCTAAGCTGAAGCGCTTCAGGGCAATCGCTTCAGGGCATCAGGCGACGGCGCCCTTCCCACAGATGCCAGCGCATGGCGAGCGCTGCGCCTTCGGGATCCTGGGCGCGGATGGCGGCGACGATCTGCTCATGTTCGCGCAGCATCGTGGCGATGACCTCCGGCGGGCGTGACCGGCTGATGTCGACGCCCGCCCGCATGATCTTGTCCACATCGCCATGCAGCGCGTCGAAGGCGAGCAGGAAGGCGGGATTGCCCGTCGCCTTGGCAATGCGGCGATGCAGTTCCATATCCTCGACATGGGCTGGTTCGCTGGACAGGAGTGCCGCGCGCAGCATCTCCATCCCTTCCTCCACATAGGCCATTTCCTGGGCGGTGCGACGGGTCGCGGCGAGGCGCGCCGCCTCCGCCTCCAACACGAAACGCACTTCATAACTGCCCAGCGTGGTCGGCAGCTCGGTCGATGCCATGAACATGGCCAGCCGGTCGGACGGGCGGCTCTTGACGAAGGAGCCGGCCCCGCGCCGCGCCTCCGTGATGCCGTCCGACGCCAGCCGCATCAGCGCCTCGCGCACGATCGCGCGCGACACGCCGAACATTTCCGCCAGCCGCGCCTCCGACGGCAGGCGCGCACCGACCTCCAGATCCTCCGCCTTGATGATGTCGACGACCTGCGCATAGACATGATCGGAAAGTCGCGACTGGCTCATCATGACCTCACCCCCCTGATCAGAAGATGCTGCTCGCGACAAGCACCAATAGCAGGCCGACGATCGCCACCACCGTCTCCATGATCGACCAGGTCCGGAACGTGCCGGGCATATCGGTGCCCAGATAGCTCTTCACCAGCCAGAAGCCCGGATCATTGACATGGGAGAAGAAGAGCGAGCCGGCGCCGATCGCCAGCACCATCCATTCGGGTTCCACGCCCGACGCCGCCACCAGCCCCTGCATCACACCGGCCGTGGTGATGGTCGCCACGGTGGCCGAGCCGGTCGCCAGGCGGATGCAGACCGATACGCTCCAGGCAAGCAGGATCGGCGAGATTGCGCCGCCCTGGGCAATGCGCACCAGCATGTCGGACAGGCCGGCCGTCACCAGCACCTGCTTAAGCGCGCCACCCGCCCCGATCGCCAGGATGATGCCGCCTGCGGGCGTCATCGCCTCCGTCCAGATCGCGTTCTGGATGGTGCGGTCGGTAATGCGACGGCCGAACAGCAGAGGCAGAGCGACCAACACCGCGACCAGCAGGGCGACGACCGGATCGCTGACCCAGGCCAGCCAGTGGAAATGGACGGCCATGGCTGGTGGCAGCAACGCGACCGCCTGACCGGCGGCGATCAGCACCACCGGCAGGAGCACCGCGGTCAGCGCGCGGCCCACCGAGGGCGTAGGGACATCTGCCTTCACCGGATCGAGCAGGGGCGGATTGAGCTTGACGCCCGGCGCCGTGAAGCGCGCCAGCAGGGGACCGGCGATGATCGCGGTCGGAATGCCGACGATAAGGCCGTAGACGAGCGTCAGGCCCAGATTCGCGCCCAGCGCATTGACCGCCAGCAGCGGCCCGGGATGCGGCGGCACCAGCGCATGAACCACCGACAAGCCCGACAGCGCGGGCAACATCAGGCGCAATTTGGCAGTGTCGCCATTTTGCCCGGCCGGCAGCGCCGCCGCCGCCGAAGCGACGATCGGCAGCAGCAGAACCAGGCCGGTTTCGAAAAAGAGCGGCAGGCCGATGACGATCGCGGTGAAGAGGCTGGCCCAGGGCGCGCCGCGCACACCCGACAGGCGCAGCGCGGCGCGCGCGAGGCCGCCCGCGCCGTCCGACAATTGCAGCATCGCGCCAAGGCCAAGGCCCAGAGCGACGACCAGGCCGGTCCCGCCCAATATGGCGCCCGCGCCCTTTTCGACCGCCTTGGCGGTTTCCTCCATCGGCAGTCCGGCGAGCAACCCCACGGTGAAGGCGCCGCAGAGCAGGCCGACAAAGGGATGGAGGCGCCCCCGGATGATGAGGGCGATGGACAGGGCGATACCCACGCTGGCGGCAAGGACAAGCCGATAGTCCGCCGGGCTCATCGCCGCTGCGCCCCGGCGCCGGCGGGGAAACCCATATCGGCAAACGCAGCCGAACGACGTATTGATAGCGCCATCCTACCCCTCTCCTAATCCGCTGGAATCCAGCGATTCAGCCCTATGAACCTTGAAATCTGTTAGACAGATTATAGAGGAAAATTCTCGATATCCTAGATTATTCGTGAAAACAGCCAATTTTTTGCTTGAAGCTGTCTGACTGATTCTCTTATTGTTAGCGTTACCGACTCCGATGCCGCCAGCGGGCCAATAAGTTGGCGCACTTTATCGGACCGAACAGGGAGAGGACGGATGCACTTCGCGATGGATTTGCACGATAGTCTCGATCAGCAGGAATTCGGACGCGTCGACCGTAGAGGCGCAGAACCGCCCCGCCTGACCCCGACCCAGATGAAGGTGCTGCGCTGCGTCCATTCGGGGCTGCTCAACAAACAGATCGCCTATGAACTGGGCATGGCCGAGGCTACAGTGAAGGTCCATATGACCGCGCTGATGCGCAAGCTCAATGTCCGTAACCGCACCCAGGCGGCCATCGCCGCCCGCAATCTGGGCTGGTTGCGCCCGGCCATGAGCCGCGTGGCGGACTGAACGATCCCTTCATGGGCTGGGAGGATGGCATGACGACCGGTTCCCGTCGCGAGATATTGGGTGGCCTTAGCGCCAGCATGATGCTGACAGGCCTGCACGCACGCGCGGCGACACCGCCGGCACGCAGGATCGGCTATGCGATCGTCGGCCTTGGCTCTTATGCCACGCGCCAGATCATGCCGAACTTCGCCGGGTGCGACCATGCCCGGCTGGTGGCGCTGGTCAGCGGCACACCCGCCAAGCTCGACCGATATGGCACGGAATATGGGATCCCGAAGACCCACCGCTACAGCTATGCCGACTATGACCGCATCCGCGACAATCCGGATATCGATGTGGTCTATGTCGTGCTGCCCAACAGTCTGCATGCCGAATATAGCATCCGCGCCGCCCAGGCCGGCAAGCATGTGATGTGCGAGAAGCCCATGGCGATATCCGTGGCGGAATGCCAGGCGATGATCGCCGCCTGCCGCAAGGCCGGCACGAAACTGATGATCGGCTATCGGTCGCGTTTCGAACCCTATAATCGGCTGGCGATCGATCTCGCGCGCAATGGCCATGTCGGGCCGACGCGGCTCATCACCGCCGATCACGGCTTTCCGATCAGGCCGGATCAGTGGCGGCTGGACCGGCCCCTGTCGGGTGGCGGATCGATGATGGACATCGGCATCTACAGCCTGAACGCCGCGCGCTATCTGACCGGGGAGGAACCGGTGGAGGTGAGCGCAGTCGACTCCACCGACCGGTCCGATCCGCGCTTCCGCACCGTGGAGGACCGGATCAGCTTCCTGCTGCGCTTTCCGTCCGGCATCATCGCCAATTGCATTTCCAGCTACAGTTCATCCCATAATGCGTATCGCGTCAGCGGCACACAGGGCTGGATCGATATGGAACCGGCGACACCCTATTCCGGCCAGACGATGACAATCCGCAAGGATGGCGTGACCGCGCCCCGCACGCTGCCCGCACCGGCGAAGAACCAGTTTGCCGGGCAGCTCGATCATATGGCCGAATGCATCATCGGCGGTGCGACGCCGATCGTGGCGGGTGAGGAAGGGCTGGCCGACCTGCGCGTGATAGAGGCGATCTATCAATCCGCCGCCGAGGGACGAAGCGTCAGGATCAACGCATGATCGCACGACGCACCGTGCTGGCAGGCCTGGCGAGTCTGCCGGTCGCGGCCATGGCTGCGCCGGCTCCCGCCCCGGCCGGTTTCATCCAACGCCTGGCGCCCGGCCTGGACGCGATCCTTCCGCCGTCCGCCAAGGTGGAATTTCTGGCGGAGGGATTCCGCTGGGCCGAAGGGCCGGTGTGGGCGCCGCAGGGCGATTATCTGCTGTTCAGCGATCCGCCCGCCAATATCGTCTATCGCTGGCGCCGGGGCGAAGGCGCCACGCCCTTCCTGTCGCCGTCCGGCGTTCAGGGTGAAATCCCGGCGGGGGTGCGGGAGGCGGGCCTCAACGGCCTGACCATCGACAAGGACGGCGCATTGGTCGCCGCGGACAGTGGCACGCGCGCGATCGTGCGCATCGACCTTCAGACCCGTAAGCGCACTATCCTGGCCGACCGGTTCGAGGGCCAGCGATTCCACAGTCCCAACGACCTGTGCATCGCGCCATCGGGCATGATCTATTTCACCGATCCGCCCTATGGCTTCACCGACGGTGATCAGTCCATCCTGCGCGAGTTGCCGCAGAACGGCCTTTATATGCTCGCTCCGGACGGCAAGGTGACGTTGCTGGACGGCAGCCATCACCGCCCCAACGGCGTGGCGATCGCGCCGGACGGGCGGACCCTGTATCTCGCCCTGTCGGACGAGAAACGGCCCGAAGTGCGAGCCTATACGATAGGCAGGGATGGGCGGCCGACCGGGCAGCGCCTGTTCCACGACTTCCGCCCCGAACTGGCGCAGAGCCAGCCGGGCCTGCCCGACGGGATCAAGGTTGGCCCCGGCGGCCATGTCTTCGCCACCGGGCCGGGCGGCGTCCATATATTGACGCCGGAGGGTGAAGCGCTGGGCCTGGTGGGCACCGGCAAGGCGGTCGCCAATATCTGTTTCGGCCAAGGCGGTGCCAGCCTGTTCCTGACATCGTCGGACAGGCTGGCGATGGTGCCGCTCTTGTCCTAGAGCCTGTTCCGATTAAATTGAATCGGAACAGGCTATATTTTTTGTTTTCAATGATTTAGCTACAATGGCCTTCGGCTCCGAGTCGTCAGATGTTCCATCTGACTTGAAATCGCTTTAGCGATAGCGGCCCATCGTCACCTTGATCCACACCGGCTGGTCGATCGGGTTCAGGCCATAATCGGTCTGATCGCCATTCCAGATGCGGTCCATAACCCAGGCGCCCTTATCGAAATGCCCTTCCTCGACCCGGACGACCATGCCGCCCGGCGCGCTGCCCGACTTGGGATCGAAGGAGACGCGGACATGGTCGCCGGTGAAGAGAAATTCATAGGCCGATAGCTGCGCAACCACCATGCCGCCGGTCGGCGCAGCCGTCCAGGCCGGCAGGTCCGTCTTGGGGAACCATGCGCGCTGGCCGAACTGCTAGTGACCGAAGCTGGCGATGATGGTCCAGTCGCCCATGGTCGTGCTGACCGGCGCGCCGTCATCCGGCTCGGCCGCGCCCCAGACGGGGTGGTCGAAGGCGATCTTCGCCCAGGGCGCCGCCGCCACGATCCGATATTTGGCGGCAAAGGCGTCCAGCGTCGCGTCGTCGAAACCCTTGGCACCCAGCGGGTTATAATAGCCGGTTCCACCCATGCCGAAGGGCGCAAAGCCGATCACGCCGCGGCCCAGCGCCGCCCAGAAATAGCGCGCATATTCAGCGGCATTGCCGATTTCCGGCATCATCAGCGCATTGTCCGCCCGGGTGTAGAGGTCGACATGCTTGAAGACATTGCGGCTCGCCCGGTCGTAAATGTCCGGCGCGGCCAGATCGAGCGAAGGCGCCGCCGCGCCACGCGCGAGGGGCTGCCGGTGAAAGACTATTTCGTCTGGAGCCTGATGGACAATTTCGAGTGGGAGGACGGCTATACCAAGCTGTTCGGTATCCACCATATGGACTTCAAGACCCAGAAGCGCCCCCAAGCTGTCCGCCGACTGGTATCGCGAGCTCGTGCGCAGCAACAAGCTGGTATGAATATGATCCTGGAGAATGGGATAGCTGCGCGGATGCAATCGACGTCTTGCCCGTTTCGCTTCCATCTCGGATAAGGCGGCAAAACCAAGGACCAGGGTGAGCGATCGCATCGTACACTGTTGGGTGAGTTGATCGGCGAAGAGCCGATCCGCAAATGCGCTGGCGAACTCGCTGTGAGGGCCATGAATCAGCTTACGATACAGTCTGCTACTCTGCAGAAAATGAATCTCTCCCATCTCGCCTCTCCTTCGCATGAACTGGGATGGAAAGGTCTAAATCTATGTCGATCAGGCCGCCGCTAGATCGTAAGCGATGTCCTCAGCCCACGTCGATTCAGCAGATGCGCCATATTGTGAAAATCGAGACCTATGCTTTCAGACAGGATAACCTCAACCATTGCATAGGGTGCCTCATTCTCGACAGTTCCGGGCCGTTTTCATTATAGATGAAACGTCAAATGGAGTTACCAATCGACTGAGGAGAGCAAAGCAAGGCAGTGAAGCCTCACCCGAACCGATGAAGGTCCCAGATATGCGGATAGCATCGAGAACGGACGTCGATGGCGCTTACTGATCTGGCTCTCTTGCTCCCCTGATTTTGGCGTGCGTCATGCTTCCGCTTCGGCGGGGATGCCAAACCATCACTTCACTGTTGTCTTCGATCAGGACGAGGAGGAATATCATGTCCAAGCATATCGTGATTATCGGTTCCGGCTTTGCGGGAATGATGGCAGCCTTAGGCGCATCTCGCCTGCGTCATGAAAAGGGCGTCTCGCCGGACGATTTGATGATCACTATAGTCTCGCCAGAGCCGGAGTTGGTCATCCGCCCGCGTCTCTATGAACGCAATCCTGAACAGATGGTCGCGCCTCTCACCGAATTGTTCGGCGCGACCGACATCAACTATTACAAAGGCACCGTCGAGACAATCGACAGCACTGCGTCGACGATTGCGATCCTCGCGAGCGATGGCACGTCGACTAGCCTGAACTATGATCGACTGGTCCTTGCCGCTGGCAGCGACGGCTTTGCTCCTCCGATCCCTGGTCTCGCCGAGTTCGGCTTTGCCGCGACGCAACTGGCCGAAGCGGTAGCGCTCGATCGCCATTTGCACTCGCTGGCGGAGAAGCCGGCGTCGATCGCGCGCAACACAGTCGTCGTCGGTGGTGCCGGCTTCACGGGGCTGGAATTCGCGACCGAGATACCGGGGCGTCTGCGCGAGATACTGGGCGAGGATGCCGATATCCGCGTCATCATCGTCGACCGGTCCGAGCATGTCGCGCCGGCGATGGGCGCGGAGCCACGGCCTTTTATCGAGGAGCGGCTGCGTGCGCTGGGCGTGGAAACGCGATTGAATGTCGGCATCGCGTCACTCGATGACAGCAGCGTGACCCTGGCCAATGGCGAGCAGATCGAAACCTCGACTGTGATCTGGTCCGGCGGCATGCGCGCCTCGCCGCTGACCGCGCAATTGCCCGCCGAGCGCGACAATCTGGGCCGCGTCATCGTGGAGCCTGATCTGCGCGTGCCGGGTCCGGGCAATATCTTCGCGACGGGTGACACCGCCAAGGCGCAGACCGATACGGCGGGGAATTATGCGGCCATGTCGTGTCAACATGCCCGCCGTCTGGGCGCCTTTGCCGGACACAACGCCGCCGCGGATCTGCTGGGAGAGGCGACTCTTCCCTACGATCAGCCCGTCTATGTGACCTGTCTCGATCTTGGCCCCGACAATGCCGTCTTCACGCGCGGATGGGATTCCAAGCTGGAGATCAGCGGCGCACAGGCCAAGGCCGTCAAGAAGGAGATCAACGAGGTCTGGATCTATCCTCCGGCGGCTGAACGTGCGGCGGCTTATGAGAATGTGCTCGCCGCCCGCACAGTCGATTTTTAGGCGCTGACGGCTGAGGCGAAGCCCTGACAGCGGGGAAGATGTCCCCGCTGTCGTTACCTTCGGATCGGGGGGACAGGATCGAACTCGTTGATGAAAGGAACAGTCCGATGCTTCTCGAAAATCAGGAGCTATTGCATAGCGAGGACTTTGCAAACGAATTGGCCTGCGATTTCCGATTTTGTCCGGATCATCCTACCAACCTGGTCCAACCGGACTCGGCTTCGTTGACTGCGTTGGAACAAAGCGTCGTTGCGATTTCGCTGTTCGATCATCCTTCCAGCATCGAGCCACCTTGCGCGCTCATCCGGTTCCTCGGCTGGATATGTGGCAGTTCTCCCCCAAACCAACTCGCGGACGACCGGCTGGAGGCATTGCGGCGCTATTGCATTCTGGTGCGCGTGGAACGTGGTGTGCTGAGTGACCAGGAATTTGCCAAGGTACGCACGGTCGGCTTTTCAGATTCGGCTTTGCAGGAAGCGAGCGAATTGGTTGCGCTCGGCCAGAGGCGTTGATGGCTAGGCACCTGCGCGGGTCGCCACCGGCTGGGATTTCGTTATCCCGCCTTGCCCGCTTCCTTGCGGTTGGGATGTTGGGCGGAGGCATTCTAGTCGCGATCTTTCTCTGGTTTCGGCAACTTCTGGGCGATGCGCATTTTGCCGCCATGCCGATACCAATATTGCCTGTCGTCATTGCGTCGCGGCTGACAACGATCGCGGATCGGCAGCGCCGGTAGAAGCGGTCATATTCATCCTCATACTCTGGACGATGTCCCCAATAATGCTCTCAGCGAAAACGCCGCCCATGATATGTCGGGCCGACCGTGCAGCACGATGAGTGCTGCGCCGAGTCCGGTATCGGCCATAATATTCACAATTAAAATTATGGAAATTTATCTATATTACCTCAATAAATCTGATATATTATCAGCAATTAAAGTTAATATTGATTTATTGCACGATTTTTTATTGAAATTTATAGCTTATACTTTTGTATGGTTCACACGATACTTTAATACCAATGGACTGAATGCGCCACTCGACCTAGTCTCGTTTACGCCATGTTTGAGGCGTCATTCAGGAGGATCGAGACATGAAACAAGACACCTTCTCCATCCTACGGGGATCGGAGGTCCAAGATCTCGTGCCGTCGCGTTACGCGCTGCGGGTGGGCGAGATCGAAGTGCTTGTCATCAGCGACGGTGTTCTGCCGCTGCCGTTCGCCACCTTGGCGACCAATAGCGACCCGGCCGAGCTGGCCGCCTGGCTGGACAACATGCGGCAACCACCCGAAACTTTTAAATGGCCGCTCAACGTGGTCGTGATCCGTAGCGGCGGCCGGACGATACTCGTCGATGCCGGGATCGGGGCCGAGTTCCCGGCGGACTTGCCGCAGTCTGCGGGGCTGCTGGCCCGACGCCTGGACGCCGCTGGCATCGACCTCGAAGCAGTGACTGACGTGGTGATCACCCACATGCATGTGGATCATGTCGGTGGGCTGCTCGCCGACAGGCTGGGCGGCCGGTTGCGCCCCGACGTGCCGATTCATTTGGCTGCCGCAGAGCTTGCCTTCTGGGAATCCCCCGATTTCTCGCGCAACAGCTTTTCCGGGATGTCGGAGGTGCTGGCGGCGACCGCCAAGCGGTTCGCCGACGAGTATCGTGACCAGATGCGACTGTTCGAGGACAAATACGAGGTGGCGCCGGGCGTCGTGGTGCGGCGCACCGGCGGCCACACGCCGGGGCACAGCGTGGTCCAGTTGGCCTCCGGCGGCGACCGGATGACGTTCCTCGGTGATGCCGTATTCCAGGACCATTTCGACCGCCCCGACTGGTATAATGCGTTTGACCACGACCCCGAGGACGCGGTTCGCGTCCGGATCAACCTCCTGCGGGAGCTGGCGGCGAGCCGCGAACTGATCGTGGCCGCTCACGTCACCTTCCCCTACTGTCGGGTGGCCATCGCCGGCGACGTTTTCCGCCTGGTGCCAGCCTATTGGGAGTTCTGACCGAATTGAGGTTCAGCAGAGTGAACGACTGCGCAAAACAGATTGCGCGCCGCCTGCTGACACGCCGCCCGAGAACGACCCTCGCCTCCCCCCACGTTCTCGGGCGGCGACCACCCCCTTTTCAAGGAGAGGGAGTATGCAGACCTATCGAGATTCACGACTTTGCGCGCGTCTCCGTCCATCCCGACCATTGGTTGAGGGGATCGTCGCGGGGTGGTGCAACGCATTTCGCTTGTGGCTAGCTAGCCGCCTCCGCGCGATAACCAACGCCGTTGAGGAAAATATCGACGGCGGACATAGTCAACGCGCTCCGTTCTTTGGCCTTTGGCGGAGACCTTATGCCCAGGACGACCTGAAGGTGCACGTTGCCGCGGATCATGCCCACGAAATGATCCGCTGCGGTAAGGCTGTCGCAGGCGCCAATCTCGCCGCGCGTCTGAGCGGCTGCGAGGACGTCGGCGAGCGTCCGGCTCGCAAGACCCGGCCCCAGCTCGTAGAATTGCCGCACAAGGTCCGGAAAGCGGGCATGTTCGGTCACTGCGATGCGATAGACGCCGAGCAGCGCGGGCGACATGTAGATGTCGATCAATTGCAGTCCGAAGTTGAGGAGCATGTCCCTCAGTTCCTGACCTTCCGGATTGTCGATGCTCAACGTTTTGAGCGCTCGGCCGGCCTGATCGGAAACGATCGCGGCGAACAATCCCTCCTTGTTACCGAACTCGCTGTAGATGTTGCGCTTCGATCCGCCCGTGCGCTCGATGATGTCGTCGATCCGAGTGGCGGCATAGCCTTGTTCAAAGAATATGACCGCCGCGGCCGCCAGAAGCGCATCGCGCCCGACTTTCGACCGGTTTCCGCTCGTCACCTCAGACACGCGGGATTCTCCTTCTTCTGCATTCAACGTCATTGACTGGTAATAATCAGTACCGTAATAGTCAATGGTAACGCATATTACCGGAGTGATCATGGCGAGCATGACAAAAAGGAAAAAGGCCGGCCTGCTGTTGATCTTCGTCGCAGTGGCGATCGGAGTTGCCGGTTGGGCGTGGGCGGCGGCTGAAGAGGCCGCAGCGACCGACAACGCCTATGTGCGTGGCGACGTCACGTCGCTGGCGCCCAAGGTCGCGGGCTATATCGTCGCGGTCGAAGTGCGCGATAACCAGGCTGTCAGGGCCGGCGATATTCTCTTCCGCATCGACGACCGCGACTATCGCGCCAAGCTCGCGCAGGCCGAGGCCAACGTACAAGCGGCGCACGCACGTCTGGCGAGCAGCGCCGAGGATATTCGATTGCAGCATATATTGGTGCGGCAGGCGGCGGCGCAGCGGCGCGCGTCGTCGGCAGATCTTGTGCTCGCGCGCAAGACCAGCGACCGCCGGGAGGCGTTGGTCGACGGTGGCGCGGTCAGCCAGGCGCAGGTCGATGAAAGCGACACTGGCCAGACGCGTGCGCAGGCCGGGTTGGCGGCATCGAACGCAACGCTTGATGCTCAGCGCCAGCGGATCGACCTGCTCGGCACGCACCACGAGGCGGCGGTCGCGGCGGTCGCGCAGGCAGAGGCAGCGCGCGATCTCGCGCAGATCGATCTGGAGAATACGATCGTCCGGGCGCCAATCGCAGGTGTGGTCGGCAATCGCCAGATCCGCGTCGGTCGGCTGGTCGCGCCGGGCGCACCGTTGCTGGACATCGTGCCGGTCGGCGACCTCTATGTCGTCGCCAATTTCAAGGAAACCCAGCTTGAACATATCCGGCCCGGGCAGGCGGTGCGGATACGCGTCGATGGCTATCCCGGCGTCGCGCTCGACGGCTTCGTCGACAGCCTCGCGCCGGGCAGCGGGTCCGCGTTCGCACTGATCCCGGCCGACAATGCGACGGGCAATTTCGTCCGTGTCGTCCAGCGCGTGCCGGTGAAGATCCGACTGCGCGGAAATCCGCTTGCCGGGCGGCTCGTCCCGGGCCTCTCGGCGCGGGTCGAGGTGATGCGCGGTAGCCGGTCATGACCGCCGCTGCTGTCTCCGAGGCGGCGCCCGCCGAGGCCACGACCGGCTGGTTGCTCGTCGCCGGCATCGTGCTTGCGAGCCTCACCGAGGCGGTTGCGAGCACCATATTGTCGCTCGGCCGCGCCGATATCATCGGCGATACCCACGCGACACCTGACGAGTTCGCCTTGCTCGACGTCGGCTATACCGCGCTCAAGCTCATCGGTTTCGCGTTGGCGCCCTGGTTGCTGACGCGGATCGATCCGCGGCAAGTGCTGCTGGCCGCGACTTTGGTCATGGGCGCGGCGTGCGCCGCGGCCGCCGTGACGGCTGACCTCGACCTGCTGATCATGCTTCGCCTCGTTCAGGGACTGGCAGGCGCCACATTGCTTGTCAGCGGGCAGGCGATCCTGTTCTGGAACTTCCCGGCGGCGCGCCAGCCGATCCTGCAGGCGATATTCGCAATGGGCGCGACCGTCGCGCCCGCGACCGTCGCGCCCTTGCTCGAGGGATGGCTGATCGACGCGCGGGACTGGACCTCGATATTCTTCTGGGTCCTGCCCTTGTCACTCGCAGGCGCGGGCCTGCTCATGATGGCCGCTCCGACCCCGGCGCGGCCGGCGCCGCCGCGCCCGCTCGACGGAATGAGCCTGCTCGCGTTCGCCGCCGCCATGCTTTGCGCAACCTATGTGCTGATGCAGGGGAGCCGCTGGGACTGGTTCGAAGCAAGCCGGATCGGCTGGCTGACCGCCATCGCCGTGATCGGCCTCATCATCCTCGCCATTCGGCAATTCCGGGCGCGGTCAGATGCCCTGCTCGACCTTTCGACGTTCCGGACCGAGGATTTCGCCTTCGCCTTCTTCGTCAGCTTCGTGGCGGGCGCCGCGCTGTTCGGCAGCGCCTTCCTGATCCCCGGCTTCGCGGTTTCGGTGCTCGGCTTCACCCCGACCGAGGCCGGCGCGTTGCTGCTGCCGAGCGGTGCCTGCTTTCTCGCGACGCTGCTGTTCGCCGCTTACATGATGCAGGCTCGCGGATTGCCGCCGGTCGCGACGGTCCCCTTCGGCATCCTGTCGATCATGATCGCGATGTGGATGCTCTCGGGCTCCAATGCCGAAAGCGGCAGCGCGGACATGATGCCAGCGGTGCTGCTGCGCGGTTTCGGGCTCGGCTTTCTCTTCCTGTCGATCAACTTGATCGCGTTCAGCAAATTGCCCGCCGCGAGCGTCGCCTTCGGCATCGGCATCTTCAATATCGGGCGCCAGCTTGGCGGGCTGATCGGCGTTGCGGCGCTCCAGACCTCCATCGATCATGGCGTCGTCCACAATCAGACGATTTTGGGCGCCGCGATCAACGCGGGATCGCCCGCGCTCGCCGAACGGATCGCAGCGACGACCAACCTGCTCGTCGCGCGCGGCGTCGAGGCGGGGGCCGCGGCAAAGACCGCCACGGCGATGGTTGGTCGCGCCGTCGGTGGGCAGGGGGCGGTGATCGCCTTCGACACTGCGTTCAACCTCGTCGCCTTGCTCTTCGTCTTCGGCGCACCCTGCATCGTCGCGTTCAAGATCCTGCTCGCCAAGACGATGGGCAAGCACAAACCCGTTCCAGCAGAGGCAAGTTCATGACACAGCCCCGATATTTCGCCTTCGCCGCTGCGCTTGCAGCGTTCTGCCTCGCAGGCTGCACGACGGTCGGTCCGGATTATATGCGGCCCGAAGTCACGGTCGGCGAGGCATGGATCGGCCAGGTCAGCAGTGAGGCGGTCGATGGCGCGTGGTGGCGCAGCTTCAACGATCCCTTGCTGACCGAACTGGTCGATGCAACGATCGCGGGCAACAAGGATCTCGAGGAAGCCGGTGCCCGGCTGCGCGAGGCGCGCGCCAATCGCGACGCGGTTGTCGGTCGGGAGTTGCCGCAGGCGAGCGTATCCGCAAGCGCAACCGAAAACCGCCTCAGCGAGAACGGCCTTTTGCCGGTCGGGAAGGTGCCTGGGCTCGGCCGCAATCTGTCGATCTACGACATGGGGTTCGACGCCTCGTGGGAAATCGACCTGTGGGGCAGCACGCGACGCGCCATCGAAAGCGCCGAGGCGCGCGTAGAAGTGGCCGAAGAAGGACGTCGCGCGGTCGTCATGCAGGCCATCGCCGAGGTTGTGCGATCCTATGTCGACCTTCGGACGGCGCAGGCGCTCAAGGCCAGCGCCGCCGTCGATGCGCGAGCGCAGTCCGATATCGCTCGGCTGATCGCCGATCGCCTGCGCGTCGGACTTGCATCGCGCGTCGAGCTGGTGCGTGCCGAAACGCTGGCGCGGGGGACTGCCGCCGCGATCCCCGCTTATGACAGCGATGCGGCCGCAGCGGCCTTCCGTATCGCGCTATTGGTGGGACAACCGCCGGAGGTGCTGCACGCGCGACTGCGCGACCCCGGCCTGCTTCCGGCCGTCGATGCCGAAATCGCCGTCGGGCTGCGATCGGACCTGTTGCGGCGGCGGCCCGACATCCGGCAGGCCGAGCGCGACCTCGCTGCCTCGACGGCAGAGGTCGGTGTGGCGACGGCAGAGCTTTTTCCGCGTTTTTCGCTGCTCGGCGGGATCGGGCTAGAGGCTCAGACACTGGGCGATCTTTTTTCCGGCAACAGCTTTCGCTTCCAGGTCGGGCCGTCATTGCACTGGCCGATCTTTTCAGGTGGTCGCATCCGCGCGCAGATCCGCGCAGCCGATGCGCGCGCCGACGCAGCCACGGCGCGATACGAACGCGCGGTGCTGAGCGCACTTGCCGACAGCGAAACGACGATCAATCGTTATGCAGCAGCGGGTTTCGTGCAGGAGGAGCGTCAAGCGGCGCACGCCGCCGCCGCTGAGGCGGTCGAACTGATGCGGCGGCGCTATGCGGCGGGTGAGGAAGATTTGACCGCACTGCTCCAGGCGCAGGTCGCTTATACCGCAGCCGACCGGATGCTGATCCAGGCACGGGCGGCACGACTCCAGCAACTCGCGGCGCTCTACAAGGCACTCGGCGGCGGGTGGGAAGCAGTCGAAACTACCGTGTCCTGATCCCATGCCTCTGCAGGCCATCTCTGGGGAAAGCGGCAAGAGTCGCGTCGTTGCGCGTCGGGCGGCGCAGCGCCGCCGCATCCTGGCGGTTGCGCGGCGCCATTTTTTGACGTGTGGACATGCCGCTACGTCGATGTCGGCCATTGCGGCGGAAGTCGGCGGCTCGAAGGCCACGCTGTGGGGGCATTTTGGGTCCAAGGACGATCTGTTTGACGCTTTTGTCGACAACGAGACTGCGACATTCCACGTTGAAACCTTTGCGGTCCTCGGCCATCCAGGCGAAGCATTCGCAATTCTCGGCTCCTTCATCGAGGCCTTTATCGCGTCGATGTCGACGCCAGCCGCCTTGAAACTCCAACGTCAGGTGGCTGGTGCGACCGGACGCGCGGCGGCTGGACAAATGCTTTACGATCGATTGATCAGCGCCGCCGAAACGACGCTTGCCGGCTTTTTCATATCGCACATGGCGGACGGAACGCTTCGTCGCGGCGATCCTCGTCGAACCGCTGAACTCGTCATCACGCTTTGCCTCGGCTCGGATCAGCAGAGGCTGTTCTGGGCGATCGAGCCGCCAGGCGCCCGGACCACGGTGCGCGCGCAAACCGCGCTCGATCTTCTCAAAGAAATGCTGCGCCCGGACGGAGGTAAGCGGTTCGCGGCCGATGGAGAAAGGAAATGAGTCGCAACTCGGCTTCCTTGCGCGCAGAAGGCAAAGCTCTCATGATGAAGATACAGGCCCATCAATCGGCGAATTGATACGAATCTGGGGGAATTGCGCCTCGAACTGTGAGAAATCCAACCTTCCTAATCCTTCGTATAATTACAATGCCGTGCCTTGTAAGCGACAGTGGCATAGACTGTCGAAGTCTATGAAAGAGAGTTCAAGCGCGTGGCCAAGATTCCGCTCGTCGCGATTGTCGATGATGACGAAGAAATTAGCGAAGCGCTTTGCGAGTTGCTGATGTCGACCGGGCTCACGTGCCGTTGCTTCGGCAGCGCATCTGCCTTTCTGGCGACCTATCCCGCAAGCGGCTTTGACGCCTTGGTCACCGATATCCGAATGCCCGGGATGAGTGGAATCGACCTGCTTGATCGGCTTCGCACGATCGATCCGGCGTTTCCCACGATTGTCCTGACATCAGTCAGCAACGAGCGTGATCGCAATCGAGCGTTCGAACTTGGCATCATGGCATGGCTGATGAAACCGGTTACCGACGATGTCTTGCTGGGTCATCTGCAGTCCGCTTTGGCGGGAGGGGACTATCTTTGGCCAGAGGAATATTGGGATGAGCGATAAGGCGCCGGACGGCGCCTCTCCAATGGCCTCCACTGCTTCGTGCGAGCCTGACATCGCAGACCTTGTGTCGGAAAGTGTCATCATCTTCGACACGACGGGCTCCATCCAATATTGGAACCCCGCATCGGAAGTGCTCTACGGCTGGCCGGCCCTTGCAATGCTCGGTCAAGATATCAGGAATCTGTCAGAACCTACCGCCGGCGGAAACGAGCATTGGCGCCTGCTAATGCTGGAAGGTGTTTGGCAAGGAACGGTCATCCGGCGGACATCCTCGGGAGCGACAGTCATTGCTGACGTTCGGCAGTATGTTCGATTCGATGGGGAGGGCAGTCCGCGCGACATCGTTGAGTATGGGCGGCGGTCGTCAAAGGATGGTTCGGAAGATGGCGCCGACTGGCACATGCCAGACCGATTGATGGCGGCGAGTTGGGAGTTGGACATCGCGGGCGCATTGCGCTGGATCACCGAGATCGAGGTCTTGCGTAGCGCCGGCTTGACCGCGGATCAAGAGCGACTCACGATGCTCGCACACGAGATAGTGCAGGCAACGCGGATTATCGATGTCAATGAACGTGCTGCACGGCTGGTCGGGGGCAATCGTGGGCGAGAGACGATGATCGGTCAATCGATCGCAGTTTTCTGGCCGATCGAGGCCCGCTCGGCACTGGCCGAACTCATCGCTCAAGCCGTGGCCGGCGGAACGGCCGACAGGACTTACCGGCGCCAGCTTCCATCGGACGGAATTTTGCGTGACCCGCTTTTGACGGTTTGGTTGCCAGAGGCCGGTGGGCGTCCCAATAGAGTATTTGCCGCAGCTAATGGCACAGCCGATGACGATCGATCCTATCTTTATCTGCGTGCGAGCGAGGCGCGCTACCGCAAGCTTGTCTATTATATGCCGGTCGCGCTGTGGCAGGTCGATGCGAGCCATATGCGAAATATTTACGCCGACCTTTATGCGAAGGGTGTTCGTGACTTCGATGCCTATCTCGACGAACATCCCGAGTTAATCCGGCTCAGCGCCGACACGGTTCCGGTCACGGATGTCAATCGCAGCGCAGTTGAACTATTCGGCGGTGCGACAATATACGATCTTATGCGGCCGGTGGGTTACTTGTTCACCGAGACGCCCGATGCGCTGCGTCGCGTAATGGTTGGCCGCTTCAATAACGAGCAGAATTATAGCGAACTGATCAAAGTTCGTTCGCTCGATGGACGGCTTCTCGATGTGCATTTCTCGGTTACCTATCCAAAGCTGCGGGCCGAACTCGACGTAACCATCTTCAGCATGACCGATGTGACGGAGAGGCTGAAAATGGAATCCGACCTGCGCCAGATCCAGGCTGATTTTGCGCATGCCGCGCGCGTCGCCACGCTCGGTGAAATGACAACCTCGATCGCGCATGAGGTTAACCAGCCACTCGCCGCGATCACGACCAATGCGGAGACGAGCCTGCGCTGGTTGTCGCGAAAAGAACCAAATATTGAAAAGGCAAAGGAGTTGACGGTGCGGATCGTTGCAAGCGCGCGCCGCGCGGGCGATATCGTTCAGCGCGTTCGCGAGATGGCAGTGAAGCACGCCCCCCAACCCGTTCCGCTTCCTCTCAACGAGGTTGTTGAGGAAAGCCTGCTCTTCGTTCGCCACGAGATCGAGATCCGTAATATTCGGGTAGCCGCTTCCTATGCGCGGAGGCTTCCGCCCATCATCGGCGACCGCGTCCAACTCCAACAGGTCGTGGTGAACCTGTTGATGAATGCGGTGCAGGCGATCGAAGGCCGGGGCGATGGCGAGATAATGGTGTCGACCGAAATCGATGGAGCCGGCGCTCTTGTCTTCAGCTTGCGCGACAACGGTCCGGGTATTCCGACCGATAATCTGGGCCGCATCTTTGATGGATTTTTCACGACCAAGGATCAGGGCATGGGTATCGGCCTTGCGATATGCCAGTCTATCGTAGCGGCGCATGGGGGGACATTGTCGGTATCCAATCGGCCGGAGGGAGGCGCGGAATTTCGCGTTGTCTTGCCGCGCTCGGAAGTCCAGAATGAGGCTGACGGAGACGGCCCGCGGCAAGATCTACACTCCGAGCATTGACGGGATATCCCAGTGGCTCGCGCTGCGGAATAACTTTATCGGGCAGAGTCTCCCCTCTTGATGGCAAAGCTTCATAGGCGCCAGACGGATGTCAGGCACCCGGCGTCCAGTCGCAATAGCCAAGGGCCTACGGGCGGCCAATCTGCCGGATCGGAATAGTTGATGCCGGTAGGGGGAGGTTGCATGAATCTTCGGCAACCGCCCCCTACCGACCCTCGAAGAATTGCTCGCGAGCCCGATCATCCAGCTTGTGATGAAGAGGGCTAACGTCGTTGCGGATGATGTAGGGCGGGTGATCGATGAGACTTGGGCGCATCACGCGAACGGGACGGCTGCCTATTGCTGCGCCCGTAACAATATATTCGATCGACCCAGGCAGCTGTACAAATGTCAAGAAATTCCCAGCCCTGAGACCGTGATTTCCGTTGTCGTAGCGCTTATCGGCGGTAGACAATTTTAACATGGATCTATATGGGTTGTGTTATGAAAGCGCTATCCCGCGATACGCCCGCATCTCCGACTGACGACGGTCGCGCCGTTGTCAGCCTATATGGAGCGGCTGTCGAATACGCCCTTCATTGCCTTCTCTGGCTGGTGCCCCAGCGAGACACGCCAGCCAGCAGTCGTGATCTCGCCGAGTTGACGGGAGTCTCGCCGGCATTGGTCGCAAAGCTGCTGCCCAAGCTCGAAAAGGCCGGCCTGCTTTCGGCCCAAACTGGCGTCGCCGGCGGTTATCGATTGGCCAGATCTGCTGATACGATCACCGTTCTCGACGTCGTTGACGCGGTCGACGGCGGAAAACGGCTGTTCGACTGTAAGGAGGTGCGGTTGAGATGCCCCTTGTTTGGCGATGATCCGCCAGCCTGGGCGAGCCGCGGTTTTTGCTCAATCCATGCCGTCATGCTGCGTGCCGAGAAGAACATGCGCAAGGAGATGGCGGAGACTACGCTTCTGGATATCGCGAACGCAGTGGGGCGCAAGGCGCCTCCGACGTTCAGTGCCGAGTTTGGGCAATGGCTTGACGATCGCACGGCGGACAGAGAGCGGACTCGTATTGCCGCGATCAGGGATGGTGCCAAGCGGCGATCACAGGGGAGTTGAACAATGACGCATTCAGACCTTGGCTCATCACTGCTTAACGCGCAGCGGGATTTCCCCACACAAGGTCAGGCGTCTCCACCTGCCAAGTCGACGGACTCGGCTATTGAGAAAGACACGTCCTGTATCATCGAGGAGGCTCAGCCGCGCGTGATCGTGATCGACGACGACGACGATGTCCGCCACGCGATCTGCGACCTCCTGGCCTCGGTCAACATCGACGTAGCGGGATACGCCTCTCCTCGAGATCTCTCGGGCACTGACATCCTTGAGCGACCGGGCTGCATCATTCTCGACGTCCGTATGCCGGGCTTGAATGGCCTGGACTTCCAAGCGCAACTTTCCGCCGATGGAATCTCGGCTTCAATTATCTTCCTGACAGGGCACGGCGACATCCCCATGACCGTTCAGGCGATGAAGGCTGGTGCGGTGGAATTTCTGACCAAGCCGTTCCGGGACCAGACGCTGTTGGACGCAGTGAACAGGGCTATCGCAGCGGATCGTGAACAGCGAGACGCCGCCGTGCTCACCAACCGCAATGTCGCACTCTACAGCTCTCTTACGCCACGCGAACGACAGGTCATGCACGCAGTGGTGGCGGGCGCCCTCAACAAGCAGATCGCGTATGAACTGGGGATCACCGAGATCACCGTGAAGCTTCATCGCAGCAGCGTCATGAAGAAGATGAACGCGCAATTCGTAGCGAACCTGGTACATGCGTGGCAGACACTCCCGCCACAATTCCGTTGCGCGCCAGAAATTCGTGGCGGCTAAGTCCAGAAATTTCAACATCTTCGCGTCTCCCTGGAGGTCATGAAGCTGCCCGAAGGCAAACGCGGCTTCGTTCTCTTGCCGCGTTGTTGGGTCGTCGAACGGTCATTTACATGGGCAACCCGCAGTCGTGAGCGGAAAGCGGACCATCGGCACCTGGCGGTCAAAAATTGGCGGCTGAGCGTCTTGGAAGGGTCCGACGCTGCGCAAAAACATCGATGGCGAGTTCCATCGCGCGAGCTTGATCCCGAGAGCATCGTCATGGATTTTTGCTGCGCGAAGAGAGCAGCCCCGACTCCAGCATTGTTCATTTCGATTGCAGCGGAATGGTTATACGCAGCCTTGGTCGATCCCGCCCATGGGACTGGAATCCAGTTTTGGTGACAAAGTTATACGCCAGACCGTCTAGTCATAAGCAGGCTTGGCGCGTTATGCGATTGCCATGACCAAGCCGACCGATGACCAACTCGCCACGCTGGGCTCCGCGTTCGAAACCTTTACGCGTCGGTATAAGCTCGCCGAAGCGATCAGCGGGGAAAAGCCGCTGAACGAACTTGACAAGCAAACGCTTTTCTATGTGGCACAACATCCTGCCTGCGGGCCAAGCGACGTGGCGCGGTTTGTGGGTACGCCCAATACAACGATTTCATCGGCTACCGACCGTCTGGTCAAGCGTGGCTTTCTCAAGCGCGCCCGGGTTGAAGAGGATCGCCGGGCCGTCGCATTGGAACTTACCGACGAGGGCCAGGCTTATGTTATGGTCCAGCGTAAAATGTACCGGAACCTGTATCGGCTGATGCTGGACCGGTTGCTGCCCCAGGAGCGTGATCAGTTCATCGCCATGATCTCGAAAATCGTATATAACGATGATTGAATAATACGAATTTCGTTTTATCTTAATGGCAGCGAACTGTCGCGCACATGCGTCGAACGAGGAGCATGCCCCATGTCGATAACGGTCAACGGCCAGGATTTTCCGCTGCCAGGAGATGCCCGGGTCTCTCTGCTTGATATGTTGCGCGAGCAACTGCACCTGACCGGCACCAAGGTCGGCTGCAATCAGGGGGCTTGCGGAGCCTGCACTGTCCTGCTCGATGGGAAACGTGTCCTGTCCTGTCTCACTCTGGCGGCGCAGGCGGACGGGCGATCCGTCACGACGATCGAGGGGCTGGGCACTCCCGAGGCGCTGAATCCCCTGCAAGCCGCCTTCATCACGCATGACGGCTTCCAGTGTGGCTATTGCACGCCGGGTCAGATCTGTGCGGCTACAGCCATGCTGGAAGAAGTCGCCGCCGGCATGCCGAGCTATGTCACCGCCGATCTCGCGGCGGACCATATCACTCTATCGCGGGGCGAAGTGCAGGAACGGATGAGCGGCAATCTGTGCCGCTGTGGCGCCCATAACGGGATCATAGACGCGATTCTTGAAGTTGCCGGTCTCGAAGCTGCGGGGGAACATCGGCCATGAACCCTGTCACCTATGCTCGCGCTGCGTCGGTTTCCGACGCCGTGCATATGGGCCGCGTTGAAGGTGCTCGCCTGCTTGGCGGGGGCACCAATCTGGTCGACTTGATGCGTAAGGGAGTGGAAACGCCGTCGCGGCTGGTTGACGTGACGGCCTTGTCAGAGAGGATCAATCAGTCGGACGACGGTGGCCTCGTCATCGCCGCAGCCGCGCGCAACAGCGCGGTCGCGGCGCATCCGCAGGTGCGTTCCCACTATCCCATGCTGTCGCGCGCCATTCTGGCCGGTGCATCGGCCCAAGTCCGCAATATGGCGACCATGGGTGGCAACCTGATGCAGCGAACCCGGTGCATGTATTTCAACGATGTGGCCGGCGCGCGCTGCAACAAACGGGTGCCGGGCAGCGGGTGCGACGCGATCGGCGGCTTCAACCGCTATCATGCGATTTTGGGCGGTTCGGCCACCTGCATCGCCACTCATCCATCGGATATGTGCGTTGCGCTCGCCGCGCTTGATGCCCAGGTGCATATCGCGGGTCCAGGTGGCGAGCGTGTCGTCCCGCTGGTCGCGTTCCATCGCCTGCCCGATGAGCGGCCCGATATCGAAACCATGCTCGATCCGGCGGAGATCATTGTTGCGATCGCGCTTCCGCCGTCCCCATTTGCGGCCCGCTCCGCCTATCGCAAGGTGCGCGACCGGGCGAGCTATGCCTTTGCCCTTGTCTCGATCGCGGCGGGGTTGATCATGCGCGATGGCAGGATCGACGATATCCGTGTCGCGTTCGGCGGCATCGCGCCCAAGCCATGGCGCGCGAGCCGGATCGAGGAGGCGCTGCGCGGCGCGCGCCTGTCCCTGCCCGAGATTGAGGCAGCGTTCGAGGCGGAATTTGCCGAGGCCGCGCTGCTGCCTGGCAATGGTTTCAAGCGCGGACTGGCTAAGCGAACCCTGCGGGCCATGCTCGTCGAACTCGCTGGAGACGCCCAATGACCAAGATCCAGAATGCCGTGATCGGCTCGGTCAGGACCGTCATCGGCTGGGTGCCAGCAGGCTGGCTGCCGGGCGGCACTCCCGACCCGCTCATCGAACGCAGAGCCGCGATCGGGCGGCAGGCATCGCGGCTCGACGGACCGCTCAAAGTCACTGGCGAGGCGCAGTTCGCCGCCGAAGTGACGGCGGAGAATCTCTCCTATGCAGCGCTGGTTCATAGTCCGATCACACGCGGCAGGATCGCGCGGCTGAACACCGCCGCGGCAGAGGCTGCAGCCGGCGTGATTCTGATCGTGACGCACCGGAACATGCCGCGCCTGGGCACGCTTCCCCTGATCGGGATAAGCGACATGTCGGCTGTCGGGAACAGCAATCTGCCGATCCTGCAGGACGCGCAGGTCCATTATAACGGCCAGATCGTCGCGGCGGTGATCGCGCAGACGCAGGAGCAGGCTGACCATGCCGCATCGCTGATCGCCATCGACTATACGGCGGAACCGGCGAAGACCGTGTTCGAGGATGCCAAGGCCGATGCCCGGACCCCCGCTTCGGTCCTGTTCGAGAAGAACCATGTCTCGATCGGCAATGCCGAGCGTGAACTGGTGCGGTCGGTCCATAAGGTAGACAATCTGTATCGCACGCCGTCGCACAATCACAATGCGATTGAACTCCACACGGTCACCGCCATATGGGAAGGCGACTCCCTGCTGGTGCACGATACGACGCAGATGGTCGCGCCCAGTGCCACCGCGATAGCCAAGCTTTTTGGCCTCAAGAAGGAGCAGGTTCGCGTCCTCTCGCCCTTGGTCGGTGGCGGCTTTGGCGGCAAGGGCATGTGGGATCACCAAATCGTCGCGATTGCCGTAGCGCGGATGGTCGGTCGGCCGGTCCGGCTGACGCTCAGTCGCGAGGGCGTCTACCGCATCATCGGCGGCCGGACTCCATCCGAACAACGCGTCGCCATCGGCGCGGACGCAGCGGGCAAGTTCACCGCACTGATCCATAGCGGTTATTCGGTGATGCCACCTTATGGCGCTTGCCCGGAGCAGTATACGCTTGGGTCACGCGCGCTCTATGACGCAAAGAGCTGCGAGTTCCTCCAGCGTCATGTCGATCTCGACATCGTGCCCAACACCTTCATGCGCGCGCCGGGCGAAGCGATCGGCACCTTCGCGATCGAGAGCGCGGTCGATGAGCTGGCGCATGATATGAGAATCGACCCGCTCGATCTGCGGTTGCGCAACATCGCAGATCGGCATCCGGTTTCCGGCACGCCCTTTTCCCAACATGCCCTGGCACAGGCCTTCACCGATGGCGCCAAGCGGTTCGGCTGGGACCGGCGAGATGGGGAACCGGGATCGCAGCGTGAGGGCGAATGGCGGATCGGCATGGGTTGCGCGACGGGCAGCTTCCCGTATGCGCGCATGCCGGGTGCCAATGTCCGCATCACGCTGCGGAGCGACGGGTCGGCAATCATCGCCTGTTCCGCGCAGGAAATGGGGATGGGCACGGCCACGGTGCAGGTGCAGCATGCGGCCGACCGGCTGGGGCTTCCGCTCGAGGCCATCAGTTTCGAGCTGGGCGATTCGGACCTACCCGCAGCACCCATGGCGGGCGGATCGTCCCAGACGGCGTCAGTCGCCGGGGCGATTATCGCGGCTTCGGACAAGCTGATCGAGGAACTGCTGCGTCTGGCCGGCAACGCCAGCCCTCTGGCCGGTCTACGCGCGGGCGAAGTTCATCTGATCAACGAAGGCATAGCGAGCATCGCCGATCCGATCCGATGTGAGAGTTTCCGGTCGATCCTCGATCGCGCCGCGCGCGGAGAGGTTACGGTGACGGCCGCAGGCAGCGTGCCGCTCGAAATGTTCAAATTCGCGATGCACAGCACGTCCGCCATCTTCTGCGAACTGCGCGTCAGCGACGTGACCGGAGAGGTGCGCGTCGATCGGCTGCTCGGCTCCTTCGATTGCGGCACGATCCTTAATCCCAAAACGGCAGCTAGCCAGTTTCGGGGCGGCATGATCATGGGCCTCGGGCTGGCCCTTACGGAAGAGACATTGTTCGATGAGCGCAGCGGCAGGGTCATGAATGCATCGCTCGCCGATTATCATATTCCCACCCATTTGGACGTGCCGCAGATCGATGTGATGTGGACCGGCATCCCCGATCCCCGGTCGCCGCTGGGCGCACGCGGCATCGGGGAGATCGGTATCACCGGGGTCGGCGCGGCGGTGGCGAACGCCGTGTTCAATGCAACCGGCAAGCGCGTGCGCGACCTACCGATCACGCTGGACAAGCTTTTGCCGGATTGAAGGGGAGAGCCGTGACTGCCTTCCTCTAAGGCTCCATGTCAGTCCGGAGGGCGCAGGCACCCGCTTGCCGCGCCGCGCCTCATCATCGCCACTGGAGCAATCCCCATTTTCCATCTGATTTCGCATTACCATCCATCCTCGTCGCCACGCGCTTTCTCCGGCCTCTGCCCTGGGCGCTTCCTCGACGATGCGCTCGACGACCCGCGCGACCGGCTCGATGACTTGACCGCCGTGCGCCTCTTCCACTTCGCGACGGTCTTCTAGTTGACGCCATAGCGCTTCGCCAAGACCCTCAGGCTCTCTTGACTATGGACCGCCGCTGTCGTGCGGGCGCTCCCATGAAAAATCTGGCCCATTCCATTCCTGGCTCAATAATGCACCATCAAATACCGGGACTAACACCTAAGGTGGGCGACTCGAGCGACAAACTTCGCAACGTGAAGGCATCTCAACAAACGTTTGCGTTAACATGGTGAGCTATCGGCATTTGAGGGTCTCGGCGAGTTAATTCATCGCACACCAGCGCTTGTTCGTCGCATTGTCATTGAACGCAACTCTACAGCAGAGCTCAATCTGCTTGAGTTGGTTTAGCGGTAAATCAAACTCATGAGGCGCACCGCTATTCTTGCTCGGTAACGACGATAATTTAGTTGGGAGAGAGATATGAGGCAGTGGTGGATTCTGGCCGCATTGGGTGCTGGCTGCTCAATACCTTCCTTGGCCGCCGCGCAGGGCGCGGCCGCCGAAGTCCTTCAAAACCCGTCGACAGGCGCTGCAACGGACACTCTGAGCACGGCGCGCGGCAACTCCGACGCAAGCTCTGCGGATATCGTCGTTACTGGCATTCGGGCCAGCCTCAGTTCCTCCGCGCAGACTAAGCGTGACGCCAACCAGATCGTGGATTCGATCAGCGCCGTCGAAGTCGGCAAATTCCCCGACGCGAACATCGCGGAATCGCTTCAGCGCATCACCGGCGTTGCCATTGACCGTTCGGGCGGTGAAGGCCAGTTCATCACCGTTCGCGGCCTCGGCCCCGAATTCAACACCGTCCTCGTCAATGGCCGCGTCATGGCGACGGACAATACGGGGCGCGAATTTTCGTTCGACGTCCTTTCGTCCAACATGATCCAGCGTACCGACATCTACAAGTCACCGGTGCCCGAACTGCAGGAAGGCGGTATCGGCGCGACGGTGAACATCGTCACTGCCCGTCCGCTCGAAGGACGCGACGGTCTTCATGCGACGGCGCAGCTTGGCGCCATCTACGACACGCTGCGGGAAAAGGCATCGCCCGATTTCGCTGCGAACGTGTCGTGGACCAATCCGGACAAGACGTTGGGCATAGTGCTGGCGGGCTCCTATACCAAGCGCAAGAGCCAAGCCGACACCATCGCGATCGACGGCTGGATCAATGGACGGCCCGATATCGTCCAGAACGTGAACGGCGTGCCGACGCTCATCACAGGCTCTGATCCTCGCTATCCGGTGTCGGGCAACGTCAACGTGCCCCAGAGCCTCTACTATCAGCGCGCGCAGGAGGAGCGCGAGCGCATCAACCTATCGGGTACGGTGCAATATCGCCCGTCCGATACGCTTGAAATCACGATCGACGGCATTTATTCAAAGTTCAACGTCCGCGGCGTCGTCCGCAAAATGGATAACTTCATGGCGGCACCCTATTATCAGCCGACCTTCGATGAAAACGGCACCATGACCAGCCTCAGCATGCTGGGTGCCGACTTCCTGGCGCAGAACCCGCAATTCGCGGCGGAATATGGTCCGCTGCTCACCAACAATGGGATAAATGCCAAGATCGATCATGTCTACAACACCACCAACCGCCTGTCCGACAGCTATCAGATCGGCGGTAACATCAAGTGGAACCCCACAGACGATATCCAAGTCATGTTCGACGCGTCGATGACGGGAGCGAACCGCAAGTCGCCCAACCAGTATCTCGTGATCGGCGGCCTGCTGCCCTACACCTATCAGTTCAATCTGAACGACGGCGGCGACCTGCCCACCGTCACCTATGACAATGGCATCATCAACGATCCCAATTTCCAGCGCCTTCACTATATGGGGATCGACAATAACCGCTCGCGCGATCGCGGGTCGGAATTCCATCTCGACACCAAATGGGACATCCAGGATTCGATCCTGAAGTCGGTCAAGATCGGCCTGTCCTATACCCAGCGGCGCAAGATCAACCGCTCCTTCAACAACAGCGATTCCAGCTGCACCTATTGCGGCTATCAGGTGCCGATCGCATCGGGCCTGTTGGAGCCCTATGATTGGAGCAACCTGCTCGGCGGCGATCGCAACATTCCGCCGACCGTGTTCCAGTTCGACCCCGAAGCCTTCCTTGCCTATCTCAACGATCCCGCGACGCTGTCCATCCCGTCGAACGGCCGTACGCCCGCACAACAGGCTGCATTTGCACAGGCGGCGCTGGCGCTGGACGGGGGCCCCTTCGGTGTCCGCGAACAGCTGCGAGGCACGGTCAACGTCCGCGAACGGCTCACGGCGGGCTATATCAGTATGGAGTTTGGCGGATCGGCCTGGAACGGCAATGTTGGCGTGCGCGTCATCAAGACCGATGTTCTCTCCTCCGGCTTCGACACTCCTGTTACCAGCATCACCGCCACGCCGGGCGACGACACGCTACAATATACCTATGGCCCCGCGACCGCGATCGCGGTGCGCAACAGCTATGTCAATGCGCTGCCATCGGCGAACATCAAATATAATCTCACCGACAATCTGATCGCGCGCGCCGCCTTCTCTCAGTCGATCACCCGCCCGACGCTGACTGACCTTGGCGTCAACAACAACTTCGGCGGCCGTATTTCCATTCCGACTTCCTCTGGCGGCAATCCCAACCTGCGGCCGTTCCGGTCGACCAACTATGACCTCGCGCTTGAATGGTATATCTCGCGTGTCAGCTATCTCAGCATCGGCGGCTTCTACAAAGACCTGTCCGACTTTCTCGAACTCCAGACGCTGCCCGTTCAGCAGTTCGGTCGCACCTTCCAGGACACCCGCACCCGCAATGGCCAGACGGGCACGATCAAGGGCGTGGAAATCGGCGGCCAATATTCGTTCGATGCACTGGGCGGTTTTGCATCGGGTTTCGGCGTCACGGGCAACTACACCTATGTGTCGAGTTCGGCCAAGCGCGACCAGACGCTGGAGGATTACGGATGCGGCTATAACGGCCTGTCACCCCACTCGGCGAACGGTAGCCTCTTCTTCGAAAAATATGGCTTGTCTGCACGCGTGTCCTACAACTGGCGCTCCGATTATCTTCGCAACTGCCGCGACAGCCAGTCACGTCCGCGCAACCGATCGTCCTATGGCCAGCTGGACTTCAACCTTTCCTATGACCTGACGTCCAATTTCCAGGTCTATGTTCAGGGCGTCAACGTCACTAACGAATATGTGGACGAATGGTCGGCGGTGAAGAGCCGCTTCCTGCTGCTCCAGGATACAGGCGCCCGCTATAATTTTGGTGTACGCGCCAAATTCTAGCTCTGGCGGAACAGGTCCGGTCCGCTGTCTGCTGCAGAATCCAGCGGCAGCGGATCGGGGTTACCTATCGGCGCTGGCACCTTGATGAGACATGCGTGAAGATCAACGAAAGATGGTCTATCTCCGGCGCTGTGAACCGCCCCGGGTTTGCCGGAGGCTATTTGGTTTAAGTTACGCAGCCATGGAGACATCGTCCAGCATGGCATAATATTGCTCTTCAGCCTCGGCGGGTGGGATATTGCCGATGGGTTCCAGCAAGCACCTGTTGTTGAACCGGTCCACCCATTCGAGCGTGGCATATTCCACGGCTTCAAAGGATCGCCATGGCGCTCGCCGGTGGATAACCTCGGCCTTGTAAAGGCCGTTTATGGTTTCGGCCAAAGCACAGTCATAGCTGTCACCGACACTCCCGACTGAGGGCTCGATGCCTGCTTCAGCGAGGCGCTCCGAGTATCTGATAGAGACATATTGGCACGACAATATGGTTGCTACGGCTATCGCCGGGTGACGGCGTTGCTGCGCGATGCGGGCTGGACGGTCAACCGCAAGCGGGTCGAGCGCCGGAAACGGCTTCGCCGCCATTGCCGCCCTCCGGTTCCGCTTCGCTCCACCTCCAGGCGGCAATGGCAACGGAGGCAACAATGCACTAATAATCGACACGGACCACTCACTGGGGGCCGATCACAGAAAACATCTATCTCCTATCTCCCATAGGCAAACAGCCAAGGGAACGTAACGGTCGGCTTTAATCGCCTGAGGCCTTTTTCGCGCGCAGGTCCAATATGTGTTTGAGGGGATTGGGCTTGCCGAATGCGACGCGCCTGAGGGTATTTTTGTCATGATGGTCGAACGGTGCAGGTCGGCCGTGCACCACCAGCGTGGTACGCACGTCATAGCTCCAGGCATCATCGCCATCGAAACATATGTCGATCTGATAACTGTCCGTACGAAAGCCATATTCGAGGAAAGCCGTCGAGCAGATGCCATCCTGGGTCTGCCCGCGCGTGGCCCGCAGCGAGAGCCTGTCATCCCCTGGCTGCGCATGGCCTGCGGCCAGCGCGACCTGCCCGCGGGGGATCGCGAGCGTCTGAAGAATTAATCCGGTCGCCGGTTCCCAGAGCCAGTATCCGATCTGGTCGTGGAAGGTGATATCCTCTTCCTTGGTCGTGATGTGCGTGTGATAGCGCAATCCATAGAAAAGTTGAGGCCCATTGGTCTGCGGATCGATGGCGTCGAACGAGGCGCGCTCGATGAAGACGCGCCGCTCGGGCGCATCGGCCTTAGGGTTGATATCCACGCCCTTATGCGCTTCCCATCGACCGGCAAGCCGAGCCAGCGGGCCCAGATTTGCCAGCGTGTCAGGATCGACATTGGTCGGCTCGGTGAAGATGTCATGCGGAAACGGGTTCATTTCTTTCCCCTAAGCAGTGCGGTCCTTTCGCACAGCATAGGGCCATCCAACGATTTACCCAACGCCATTCCCTGCCCACCAACAACCGATCCTTCCCAGGCGTTCAACGGTTGGCACGGAAATGGCTGCTAAGTCCCATGATCTCAATTCACGGAATTTACATAGATGGGATTACCGATCAGCAGCAGACGGCCGTCACTTCCACGCACATCCGCGCTGATCCAATGGCGCGCGCCGTCCGAAACCCAGTCGAACCTATTGTCGATAGAAGCTTTTCCGATCGGAAGACGATATTTCCGTCCGTCGATGAGCAGGTCGATATTCCCCGCCGTCACCCCCTCGACCGAGATGATGAGCCTGACCTTCGCGCCCTTGCCGGCGGATAATGTACCGCCCATGACGACCCTGGCACCCTCGCTTTCGGCCCGAAGGTCGAGAATGCGATCATGCGTCCCCTCGACATCCACGAACGCCCTGCCCGCCCGAACCCCGTCCAGGAAGCCCCGTGTCGACAGGTCTTGCATATAGACGACCGTCGTCGGCGTGCCGATGGCGCCCGGCTTGTCGGCGGGAATGTCCGCATTGTGGTTGTCGCTGCCGCCGATGGCGGTGACATGCTGTCCGTTATCGAGCAGCCGACGCCAAAGGCCCAGACCCTGCAAGGGGCTTTCCGCCGAGCCGGTCTCCGCCATGGTGCCGCCGTTCACCACCTCGACCGCCTGCACCGCGCCGGGAGGAAGGTCGGCGATGCGCCAGCCACAGCCCATGCAGATTTCGCCCGACGGCGCGCCGGCATGATTAAGCGACACGATGCCGCCCTGTTCCTTTACCGCGTCCATCCACTTCGCCGCCTCGGCATAGGTGGGCGCAATGGTGCGGAAATCCAGAAAGCCGGTAGAGCCAAAAACATTGCTATGGCCGAAAAAGGTCGTCACCTCCCGCCCCGGGAGCAGCAGCATCTTGTCGAACGAACCCTGCAATTCGCGCAGGGCGGCAAAATGCGCTGTCGTATTATGATCGGTGAGAGAGATGAAATCTAGACCCCGTGCCGCCGCTGCCTCGACGGTTCGATAGACCGGGCATGGCACCTTCTCTCCCTTTTGGGAGAGGCATTTGCCGTCGCTGTTGCCACTGTGCATGTGCAGGTCGCCGCGATACCATCCCGGCGCGGGGTTGAGCGGCGCTTCCTCGAAGGCGGTAAAGGTCGGCGCGCGGTCGATGAAGATGCGAGCCTCGAACGGCGCCTCCACGCCCTCGCGGATATTGGGGACGCCCAATATGATGTTCCAGCGTCCGGCCGGCAGCGGGCCGGGCAGATAGCCCGGCGTCGCCTCCTCCAGGCTGAGCGTCATATGATCGCGCGTGCCGCCGCTCCAGCCCCGGAAACGCTCCGGGTCGGCAAGGCCGAGGTCGATGACTGATTTCTGCTCCTTGCCACCATAGCGGAACCGGATGGTGACGCGCGCGACGCCTTCGGGCAAGTCGAAAGGAACCTGTCGATAATGTTCGTAATCGGCACGACCGATCGTGCCGGTGATCGTGCGATAGGGGACCGCTTCCTGACCCGCGGTGGAGGGGGCCGGCTCGGCTGGCCGCCCCCATGCGGGAAAGGACAGCGTCAGGACGAGGCCGACGAAGGCGGCGGATGCGATCCCCTTCCCCATGGTCAGAACTTGTACATGAGGGCGGCACGGAAATTCCGGCCGATCAGCGGACGCGCAATGAAGGTGTTGGCCCCCGCATCTGCATTCTGCACTTCACCGGCACGCGGATTACCTTCGGTCAGGCCCAGCGAGTTGGTGAGATTGTCGACATAGCCATAGAGCGACAGGCGGTCCGTCACCTGCGCGCGGGCGCTGAGGTTAATGGCCGAATAGCCGGGCAGGCGCACCGAGTTGGCGGTGTCGACATAGCGTGGGCCCTGATATTCATAGGCCGCCTGGATACGCAGGCGATCGTCCAGCAGGTTGACGCCCGGCACGACGCGCAGGCTGACCTTGGGGATGCGGATCAGGCGGTTGCCGTCATAATCGTTCACGCGCTGCTGCGAGTCGGTATAGACCAGCCCCTTATATTTCGGATCCTGCAGGGTGAGTGTTGCCGACACATCGAAGAAGCGCGCCGGCCGCACCGTGCCCTCCAGTTCCAGACCGAAGGTCTGCGTGTCCGCGAACAGCGCCTCGGTCCTGGAAGCGCCCGTGTTCAGGTCGAAGCGATAGTTGGTGAAGGAGACATTATTATATTTGGTCCAGAATCCGGTGGCGTACACGTCGAACAGCGGACTGTTATATTTGAAGCCCACTTCGCCCAGATCCATCGTCTGGGTGATCGGTTTGGCCGTTGGGCTGGTGATGAAGCTGCCAAGGCTGGGCATACGGTTGGCATAGGTGTAGCGGGCGAACATTCCAGCGCGCGCGTTGAACTGATAGTTCATGCCCGCCGTCACGGTCGCATGGTTAAACGTCTCGTCATAATTGGCGGAAAGGCCGCTGCCCGTGATGATCGACGAGGTCGAGGGCGTGCCCAGATTGACGGTCTTTTTCAGCGCCACCGAACCACGCGCATTCATGCTTTCCCACCGGACGCCGCCGTCCAGGCGGAATTTCGGCGTGATCTGCCATTCGTCGGCCAGATAGAGGGCGTGGGTGGTCTGCTCGCCATGGGCGTCCTCCCACTCATAGCCATATTTGTAGATGCCGTTGGTGTCGGAGAAGCTGCGCACAACATTGCCCGCCGCGTCGACCGCGACCAGGCTGAGCAACCGGGCATTGTCCTGCACGTCGAGCAGCGCGGTGGAGGAATAGCGGCTGAAATATTGATCGATTGTTGCGAAATAATAGCCGAAGGTGACGTCGTGGGTGGTCGATCCCATCTCGAAGCGATGAGCGATATGGGTGTCGCTCATGAATTCCTTCACCGGCATGGTGATGCCGCGCAGACCGCCATTGATGACGAGGCCGTTGCCGTTCTGATTGGCGGTATCGTAGATTTCGCCGCTGGTCGTATAGCGCAGTTGCAGCGCGGTTGCGCCCGGCGCCTGCGACAGGAGACCCGCATTGGCGGTCAGCAGGCTGGTCGCGCTTTGCAGACTGTTGGGATAGACGCCGTTGCGCCGCGTCGTCGTGTCATTGTAGCGCGAGGTGTTACTGATCTTCCAGCCGTCGACCGGCTCGATCTCGAAATTGGTGGTGATCTGCGTCCGCTTGACCTGCGTTCCAACCGTATTGTCGAAATCATAGATGCTGCCATCGCCCTGCACCATCTTGATATGCGCGGTTTCGGGGCCGGCGACCGTGCCGCTGTGGCCGTTGAAACCTGGCACTGCGCGGATTTCACCGTCGGAATAGGTGCGCATGGGGATGCCGGTGTAGAAGGCGACCCGGTCGTCCACGCGCTTCACATCGACGCTGAACTTCGCATTTTCCCACTCGCGCGAAATGGTGGCGCGGATCTGGCCGCCCTTGTTGGCTGTAAAGCCGGGATCGCGCACGCCGCCTTCGGACCGATAGAAGCCGCCGACCGCGACCTTCCAGTCGCCCACCGGCGCACCGATCCAGAAATCGGTGCGGTAGAGGCTGTCGGCGCCCAGCGTCATCTTGATAAGGCCTTCCGCCTGATCGCCGACCTTGCGCGGAATGAAGTTGATCGCGCCGGCCGGCGCGTTGGAATAGAAGAGCGAGGCCGGACCGCCGCGCACCACCTCGATCCGCTCGATCGTCTCGTCGATGCGGAAGGCCTGGTCGGCGTTCAGATAACCGAGCGCCGGATCATGCTGGACCGGGATGCCGTCCTCCAGAAGCTGGACCGAGCCGAAGCCGTCGACCGGCACGCCGCGGGCGCGCACATTGCCGCTCGCCTCCCCGCCTGACGCCTCGACCCAGAAGCCGGGAACCGACTTCAGCGCTTCGGTCACGCTGGTGGGCGCCTGGAGGCGCAGATTTTCCTCGGAAATGTTGGTGACCGAATAGCTGGTTTCCGCCTTGGTCCGCACCTTGGTGCCGGCGCGGCCGGTGACGATGATGTCGTTGAAATTGCCGCCCTGCGTATCGACGCCATTGTCGGCGGGCTTTTGTTCCTGGGCCAGCGCAGGCATGGCGCCCGCGCACAGGATCGCAACGAGCGATGCAGTAGTCAGCAAGGATTTCATGGTCGGTGTCCCCTTTATTCCGTTCCCGAAAGCTCTGGCGCAGGCGCAGCCGACCCCGTTGCCGGAAGCGCGGTTGCGCGACCGGCATGGGCGGATGGCCATGCGTTGAACTGTCGAGGCGCAGACGGTGAAAGCGGACGGCGCCGCTACTCGAAACGAAAATATTTTTCACAAGCGTCGAACCGCGCCTGTCCGCTTCACTGTCAACCGACTGTAACAACCGCGCCCTAGGGCACGGACCATCTGCCGATTCCGATGGAGCGTAACGAGACATGCCCATGCTTCGCGACATCGACATCTGGTTTGCGGACCATGTCTTTGTCTTCCATCAGGAACATCGCCGTTATGCCTTGAGTCTCGTGCGGCAACAGGACGAGGCGGAGGAACTGGTCCAGGAAGCTTATGCCCGGCTGTTCGCGCTGGAGGATTGGGCCGGAATAGCCAATCCCCATGCCTTCACCATGCGCATCATCCGCAATCTGGCCATCGAACGCTTCCGCCGCGCGGACGTGGTGCGGCTCGATCAGGGGGCGATGCTGACATCGCTGGAGATCGCCGATCAGGACCCTACGCCCGATGTGATCGCGATAGACCGATCGGAATTGCGCCATATCGTCCGCGTCATGCAGGAGATGCCGCCCCGTATGCGCGAGGCGCTGCATCTGCGGAGAATTGAGGGACTTCCTCCCGCGCTTGTAGCGGAGAGAATGAATATTTCCGTCTCCACCGTGGAAACGCATCTGGTCAGAGCCCTTCGCCTGTTGATAGAGCGGCGGAATCGACTGGATGGATCGGTGAAGGCGGAGCAGGCATCTCAATGCGAGAGCAGGGAAAGGTTGGAACAAGTCTGAGCAATCAGGCCATTGAATGGCTGGTGGCGCTCGACAATGGTTCCGCCGACGCCGATGCGTTCGAAAGGTGGCGCAATGCCGACCCGCGTCATGCCTCGGCCTTTGCGCAGGTGGCGGCGACATGGAAGCGGACGGCGGACCAGCGCCTGTCCGCCATGCTGGACACATCCGTATCGCAGGATGAGGAAATCAGCACCCCAGCCTCCCGCGCCATGGTTTCGCGTCGTGCGGTTGCAGGGGGACTTGCCGGCCTGCTGGGGCTTGCCGGGGCGGGCGCCTTCATCGCCTGGCCGCGTCGCGCCTATGCCGAAACGACCGTAGGGGAACGGCGTATCCTGAGCCTTCAGGACGGCAGCCAGGCCATGCTCAACACCGATACGCGCGTGGCATGGCGGTTCCATGGCGACGGGCGCGATTTCTGGGTCGAACGGGGGGAAGCGACCCTCTTGGTGAAGGAGGGCGGCCAGCCGTTCCGGCTCTATAGCGATCCCATCGACGGGCGGCTGAGCGCGGGTAAGTTCAGCCTGCGGATCGACCCGAGCGAAGCGCGTCTGCTGGTCCTGGCGGGGCGCGCGGCCGCCATCTACCGCAACACCCAAAGCCGAACGCTCGATGCCGGCAGCCTGCTCAGCGTCAGCCATGGCGATGTGCATGTCGACCAGCTTTCAGCGGAGGCCCTGTCGGACGCAATCGCGTGGGAACGCGGTGAGATCCTGTTCCGCGGCATGACGCTCAATCAGGCGATTGCCGAATATAATCGCTATCTCAAGGTCAAGCTGGTCGTGCAGGACCCGGCGCTTGGCGCGACACGATTGGGTGGCACTTTTCATACCACCGATCCCGAAGCCTTTCTCGTCGCGCTTGAGGACGGCTTCGGCATTGCCCATCGCCAGCAAGGCGAGACAATCTTGCTGTTCCCATCGCGCGGCACTTGAACGCTTCCAGAGCCTGACACAAAGCTGTCGCGTAGGAGCGCCACTGGAGCGGGATGCCTCCGACTCGCCGCCTTTGCTTCCTCCTGACGTTGCTGGCGGCTGCGCCAACGGGGGCGGCGGCATCAACCTCATTGCCCTCTCATTTTCACATTCCTGCCCAAAGTCTCGCCAGCGCACTCGACCAGTTTGCGCGCCAGACAGGTATGCAGATCCTCTACCCCTATGCCTTTGCCGCCGCGCGGCGCAGTCCGTCGCTGGAGGGTGCGATGACGCCTCGCCGCGCGTTGGAGCGGCTGCTCCGCGGCAGCGGCCTCGGGATCATCCGCTTCGCCGACGGCATCGTCACGCTGAAGGCGATACCGCAACCGACTCCGGTGCGGCGCGGCGCCCGGCCCACGCCGCCCGCTCCCCCGCCTTCCCCCGAGCCACGCCCCGCGCCCTCGCCTGACATCATCGTCACGGGACGCGCGCTCCAGACGCCGCTGAGCGCGCCGGAACTCAGTTATGCGATAACCCGGATCGACGCCGAGGCGCTGGCCCGTGCCGGACCGTCATCGACCGCCGACCTGTTCAAGCAGATCCCCGGATTCTGGGTGGAAAGCACGGGCGGTGAAGCCAGCAACAATATCCGGGCGCGCGGCATACCGACCGACGGCTATTCGTCCGTGGCGTTGCTGGAAGATGGCCTGCCGGTCCAATATGATGGGGGCCTTGGTTATCTGAACACCGATCAGATATTCCGCAGCGACGCGACCATTGATCATGTCGAGGCCGTGCGCGGTGGCCCCTCTGGCATCTTCGCAGCCAATGCGCCGGGCGGGAGCATCGACTTCCTGACCCGCGATCCTCTGCAAAAGCCCGGCTTCACCCTGTCGGCGACCGGCGGCAATTTCGGCTATCAGCGTGTCGATGGCTTTGCCGGGATGCGGCTGACGCCGGAACTGGGCGTTTCAATCGGCGGCTTCTATCGCCGCGACGACGGTTTGCGCGATCCGGGCTACACCGCCGATCGTGGCGGCCAGTTCCGCGCCGGCCTCCATTATGATGACGGGACGACGCGCCTGTCGTTCAATGTCAAACATCTGAACGACCGCGTCATCCTCTACCTCCCGGTTCCGCTGCAATTCGACGATCAGGGGAATGTGGGCGCCATTCCCGGCTTCGACCCCTTGTTCGACACGCTGGCCGGACCGGACAATCTCCATGTGACATTCAAGACGTCGTCGGGCCCGCAGACTTTCGACCTGTCGGAAGGAACCCATAGTCGTATGGATTTCTATACGCTGTCGGGCCGGCGCGCATTGGGTGCGAATGCAGCGCTGGGCGTGAAGGCGCGGCTGCGCACGGGAATCACATCGCGCAACGGCCTGTTCCCCGTCGGGCGTCCGCAATCGGGTATCGATTATGCCGCCGGCGTCTGGCCCCAGCTGGCGGCCGCCTTTCCCACGGCCGTCGGGACGGAAATACGCTATGCCGACAGCGGTGCCCCCCTTCTGCCTGACAGCAACGGCAACGGCCTGGTCGTGGGCGCCAATCTGCTTTCCGTCCGGCTGCCGATGCGCGAATTCATCGGCGACGTCCGCCTGACCGGGCAAATGCAGCAATGGGGTTCGCAGGATCTGGCGGTGGGGCTGACCTATGCCGACAGCGCGCTGGAGTATGATCGCATAATGGGCACCGTCCTGCTCGACCTGCACGGACAGGCACGACGACTGGATGTTGTGGCGGTGGATGCGCGCGGGCAACGGGTCGGGTCGCTGACCGACAATGGCTTTGTCAAATATGGCTCCCTGTACGATGGCGTAACGCTGAAAACCGCCAATCTGGCGCTCTATGCCGCGGACGAGTGGAAGCTGGGCGAACATTGGCGCATCGACCTTGGCGGGCGATGGGAACAGACGCATATCGGCGGTCGGGTGGAGGGCTCCTCAGCGGTCGATCTGGGCGATCCGGCCACCCTGGCCGACGATGCGGTGCTGACCGGCACGGGTCTGTTTTCTCCCGTCGACCGGCATTTCTCGGGCTTCAGCTGGACCGCGGGCGTTAATTTCCATCCCGATCGCGGCACCGGCCTGTTCCTGCGCTTCACCCGCATCGCCCGACTGCCGAGCGCGACGGAATTCTACGCCGAGCCCGACCGGACGGACGAGGCGATCGTCCCCATCACCATGACGGAAGCCGGCCTGATCCTGCAGCGTCGCCACTGGAACTTGTCCGCCGTCGCATTCAGCACGCATTTTTCGCGGCTTCCCTTCACCGACCATCGGTTCGACCCGGCCACCAGCACCTATGTTGACCAGACATCCATCGCCGATACCGAAGCCATGGGCCTCGAAATGTCGGCTTATGCGAAGCTGTCCGGCCCGTTCAGCATCGATGTGCAGGCGACGCTACAGGATTCGCGCTATCGCAATTTCCGCTACAATGAGGTGTCCGACGGGGTGCCCGTGACCCATGACGTTACCGGCAATCGGTTGATCCGCGTACCGCGCATCGCTCTGCGCGCCAGCCCCAGTGTCGATCTGTGGTCCGGGCGCCTGCGGATCAGCGCCGACCTCATCCATTATTCCGCGCGTTATGCCGACATCGCCAATTCGCAGCGTCTGCCTCCTTTTTCCATGATCAACGCCCGGATCACCGCCAGAATTAACGATCATGTTACGCTGACCGCCAACGGCACGAACCTTACGAACAATCTGGGCCTGACTGAAGGCAATCCGCGCATGGGGTCTTTTGATGCGGGGGGGATGACCTCTCGCTATTTCCTGGCGCGCCCGGAATTTGGGCGCACGATTCGCGCCACACTTCATTTTTCCTATTGAGATGCGGGAGCCCCGACGGGAATCAGGGTCGGCTCGGTGCAATTGCAACCAGTGCGTCGACGATCGCCGGGGTTTCCGCCTCCTCCATCGGCGCCTTGAACGTGTCGCGCATCTTCTCGACAATGGCGGTCCATTGCTCACGCGTCAGGGGCGGCTGGTATCGGACCATCGTCGCCGAATGGCAGGACAGGCATTTGCCGTTAAGCAGACTGGCGGCCGGGCTGTCGCCAAAGCTATCGCTGTCGTCAGGCAGGGTGATGCTGTCGGAATGCAGCGCCGCAATCGGTACGACGGCGGCCTGTCGGGAACCTTTCGCGCCTCCACGATCGGTGTCGCTGCACGCGCTGATAAGGGTCAGGCTAAATAGGATGAAGGGTGTGAACAGGCGCATGGCTCAGACAATCGTTACGGGGCAGGCTTCGATGCAGTTACGCATATAGCCGCCGGGGTTCCAATTGGGCGCGACCGGCTGTGCCTCGCCTGCATCATTGGTGCACCGCGCCATCAAGATGAGTTCGCCCTTGCCGTGCAAAGGCAGGCTGGTGGCGAACCGCCGGAAGCTGTAGCGTCCCTCGTTCGGTCCCAGTTGCGCGTCGCGCCAGCTGCGTCCTCCGTCGGCCGACAGTTCGACCCTGCGCACGGCCCGATCGCCGCCCATTGCGATGCCGCCGACGCCGAGGCGCGGGCGGTAGGCGATGCGTGCGCCCGGCGCGACGCTGGTGATCCAGGATCGCGGATTCATCCGGCTGATCGGCTCCTTGGGAAAATCCTTGGCTCCTGGCGGCACATCGGCATGAGGCGTGGCGGGAATCTGATAGGCCTTGGCCATCCAGAAATTCTCGTCCGCTCCATCGCTCAGCTCGATATGGTTGAGCGACTTGATCCAATAGGTCGAATACCAGCCCGGTACGATCAGCCGCAGGGGAAAGCCGTTGAGCAGGGGCAGTTGCTCCCCGTTCATGGCGAAGGCGACCATCACCTCCCCATCCATGGCATGATCGACCGACAGTGATTTTTCGAATGCATCCACCTGCGTAAGCGGCTTGTCCAGCCCACCGAAGCGCACGATCCGATGCGCCGCGTCGACGCCGGCGGCATTCAGCAGCGTGCGCAGCGCCACGCCTTCCCAGCGGGCGTTACCCATGGCGCCATGCATCCACTGTGCGCCCGGCACACGCGGTTCGAACAGGGCGCGGCTGTTGCCCGAACATTGGTTGACCGCGGCATAGGATATGCGCGGCAGCTTCAGCAGGTCTGGCAGGGAAAAGGCAAGCGGCCGCCGCCCGCCCGTGATCGCCAGCCGGAACCGGGCGACATCGACATCCAGCGGAATGTCGGCCCAGTGCCAGCGGACGAAGAAGCGGTCATTGGGCGTGAAGACGCTCTTGTCGAACACCTCCATCGGCGTTTCGAGCAGCGGCGGGCGGTTACGCAGCACCAGCATGGCCCACTTTTCGGGATAATCGCTGGACAGCGGCAGCGTCTCGGTTCGCCCGCCGGGCAGGAGCCGGTTTGCCGCCAATGCGGCACCGCCGGCCACCGCCATCATGCCACCGGCCAGTAGCCGGCGCCGCGCCATCATGCGCGCCAGGATCGGATCGAAACGCTCCATACCTCCTCCCTTTCGCCAAGCGCCGCCTTTTACAGCGTCAGCGGGGCGTGGTTGATATGCGGCAGAACATGGCGAGCGAACAGGTCCGCCTCGGCCGCATGGGGATAGCCCGAAAGGATGAAGGCGTCGATGCCGGCGTCCTGATAGGCGCGCAGCTTCGCCAGCACCTGGTCGGGATTGCCAACGATCGCCGCGCCGCAACCCGAGCGTGCCCGGCCGATGCCGGTCCACAGATTATCTTCGACAAAACCGTCGCCGCTCGCCGCCGCACGCAGTTCAGCCTGGCGAGTGACGCCGACACTGGCTGTATCGAGCGACTTCTGGCGGATGGCCTCGCCCGTGTCCGCATCCAGCTTGGACAGCAGGCGATCGGCATAGGCGCGCGCTTCTTCCTCTGTCTCGCGCACAATGACATGGGCGCGATAGCCGAATTTGAGTGTGCGGCCATGTTTGGCGGCGCGCGCGCGCATGTCGGCGATGATGTCCTTCACCTTGTCCATCGTGTCGGGCCACATCAAATAGACGTCGCAACCCTGGGCGGCGGCTTCGCGTGCATCTTCGCTGAGCCCCCCGAAATAGAGCGGCGGGCATTTGCCCGAAACCGTGCTGATCCGCGCGGGCGCCAGGTCCAGATCGTAGAATTCACCCTTATAGGTCAGATGCTCGCCCGATAGCATGATCTTCAATATCTGCATGATTTCGAGTGTGCGTTGGTAGCGCGGCTTGCTCTCCATCTTGTGGCCCGGCAGGTCCGACGAGATGATGTTGACGGTCAGCCGGCCGCCCAGGATGCGGTCAAGCGTCGCGATGCGGCGCGCCAGTTGCGGCGGCCAGTCCTCACCCATGCGCACGGCCCACAGCAAGCGCATCTTCTGGACCAACGGCGCAATGGCCCCGGCGAAGATGGTCGTGTCGATACCCAGGCTATAGCCCGAAGGCAGCAGGATATTGTCGAAACCACCCTTTTCCGCCTGAAGGACGATGTTGCGGCAATGCTCCCAGCTGGATGCCAGCATCGGGTCAGGCTGCCCCAGAAATTCATAGTCATCATCGCATAGTGCCGAAAACCAGCTGACTTCGCACGATTTGGTGATCGTCATTTCATTCATGGCAGGGGCTCTCCTTTTGACGCGACCAGCACCCCGTACCAATGCTCCCGGGTCCAGCGGACCTTGAGCGCATCGGCGGCTTCGACGATACGGGCGGCCTTTTGTGTTCCAACGATGGGAATGGGGCGCGCGGGATGCGCCATGATCCAACTATAGGCGGCCGCGGCGCGCGACACCCCATGGTCAATAGCCACAGCGTCCAGCGCGGCGGCGACGGCTTCCTCACGGGGGTTACCGGGCGCAGCGATGCGCCCGCCCCCCAGCGGCGACCAGGCCATGACCGCCATGTCCATCGCGATCGCCTGATCCAGTTCGCCATTGTCGATCGGCCCGAGCTGGAGCGGAGAAAGCTCCGGCTGGGTCGATATGATCGGCATCGGCAGGAACTGCTGCAGCGTCGCAATCTGGCTCGAAGTGAAGTTGGATACACCGAAGGCGCGGATCTTGCCGGCTTGGTGCGCAGCACCGATCACGCGAGCGATCTCCGACGGATGGGTCAATATATCCGGGCGGTGGATCTGCCACAAATCCACATGGTCGACGCCCAAACGGGTCAGCGACGCGTCGATCGCATTCTCCAGATAGGCGGCGCTGGAATCATAGGGGACGCCCATGGAAATGCCGCCCTTGGTCGCCAGCACCAGCCGGTTGCGCAGGCCCGGATCGCGTGCCAGCGCCCGGCCAAGCAGCGCTTCGGATGCGCCGAACGGTTCATCATTGTCCGGTCCGTAGATATCCGCCGTGTCGATGAAGTCGATTCCCGCATCGATCGCGGCGTGGATCAGGCCGACCACACCGTCGACATCCTCACCGCACAGGCGCCAATTGCCCCAGGCGAGCGAAGATACGGTGATATCGCTTTGCCCGAGCGGGCGTCGCGCATCAGGGGCAGGTAAAAAAGTCATTCGTGATCCTGTCGGTCTTGCAAAGGAGGAAGGATGGAGGCGACGGAGGCTCGTTCGACCAGCTGATGCGGCAGACGCTGGTGCTGCCGCTGCGCGCCTTCCAGCAGCAGGCGGGTGGCGGCAAGCGCCAGTTCGCGCGTCGGCTGATGAATGGTGGTCAGCTGCGGCCACACCATGCGCGCCAATGTGGTGTCGTCGAAACCTACGACAGACAGGCTTTCGGGCACGGCTATGCCCATATCATGCGCGACCGACAGAACGCCGGCGGCCATGTCGTCATTGCTGGCGAAAATGGCGGTGGGCCGCCTGGATGCGCCCAGAAAACGGTGCGCTGCCGTGACGCCGCTTTCGAAATCAAACTCGCCCGGCGCGACCAGCGCAGGCTCGAAAGGCAGGCCGGCGCGATCCAGCGCACGACGGTAGCCGAACAGGCGCTCCTCCGATGCCATATGATTGGCATGGCCCTTGATGAAGCCGATCGACCTGTGCCCCTTGTTGATGAGGTAGGTGGTCATGTCGTCGGCAGCCTGCGCGTCGTCCATGAAGACCGATGCGGTCATGGCATGGTTCGTGCCGGGGGAAATCCGCACGAAGGGAATGTCCATGCGTTCCAGCGCCTGAAGCACCGGAACGCAGTCGGTGACGGGAGAGGAAAGGATTACCCCGTCGACATGGGTCTCCGTCACCAAACCCCGCACCTGCTCTCCGACGCCAGGGTCCGTGACATCGACCGGCTGGGCCAGCAGGCGCGTACCCGAAGGCTGGCATCCTTCCGAACAGCCCATCTGAATCTGGTTCATATAATAGGGGCTGTGATTATCGTAGATGAGCGCGATCTGACCGGACTTGGTGCCCGCCAGGATACGCGCGGCTATGCTGGGACGGAAATCCAGTTCCTGCATCGCCCTTTCGACCCGCTCACGCATTTCGTCGCTGACGTAGGGATGGCCGTTAAGCACCCGGCTGACGGTCTTCACCGACACGCCCGCACGCGCCGACACATCGCGGATATTGGATCTCTCACTCATTTCTTCGCTACCTCCAGCAAGGAGGCGAACAATGAAGCGAAGGGGCTGGAGGGTCGATAGAAAACCGGCGGCTGGCCATAGGGGGCTACTATGTCATGGCGGCCAGGTGCATAGTCCCGCTCGGTCCATAAGTGCCGCCAGGGCGCGTCGCCCGGGAGGATAACCGACCGCATGGCCGCGTCCGCTTCGACCACTGGTGCGACCAGCATGTCCGCGCCATAGAGATACTGGTCCTGAACGCCAAACAATGCCTCCTCATAATGATGGAGGAAGAGAGGGCGCTGGGCCGGCAGGCCGGTGGCGACCGCCTCGTCACTGAGGTGCCGGACATAGGGCGCGAGCGCAGCGTGCACCCGCGACATGGCGGCAAAGTGAGCGAGCAGTTCGGGCGTGCTGTCGATCTGGATATTGTCATCGGGGCGATTGCCCTCGTGGCTGCGCATCACCGGCGAGAAAGCGCCCAGCTCGCACCAGCGCAGCATCAGGTCGATGGTCCGAACATTGCCGTGCAGGCTGGTATAGCCCCCGACATCGCTGTGCGAATAGGCGTTGCCCACCAGCCCCGCCGACAGGGCGGCGGTGACCGCCGTGTTGATGCCGTCATGGCGGGTGAAGTCGACCGACTGGTCGCCCGCCCAGAGCAGCGGACAATGCGCCTGCACGCCAGAAAAGCCGGCCCGCATGAAGAAGACCGCCTCACCGGTCTTGCCCCGCGACGCCACCGCCTTCGCGTTCGCCTCCGCCCACAGCACTGGCCAGCGATTATGCGCGAACATCGGATCGCTGCCATCATGGAGGCGCAGGTGGACGGGCAGATATTCGCCGAAATCAGCCATCCAACCGGACAGGCCGAAATCGAGCATTTCCCGTCCGATGATCCGCTCGGCGAACCAGTCGAGGCTGTCGGGATTGGTGAAGTCGACGACGCCGCAATCGAACTCGCCGAAATCGACAAGATAGGGTTCGTCGCTATCCTGCCGCAGCGCCAGATGCCCGCCCGCTCGCGCTTCCTCAAATTGCGCGCCGTCCGCCGCCAGATAGGGGTTCACATAGCCAAGGAAGCGAATGCCGCGTTCCGCCAGCGAAGTGATGCGGCCGGGCAGGTCGGAATAGCGGGCGGGTTGCCAGGCCCAGTTCCAGAACAGACGGCGCCCAAAGCTGGTCTGCCGGATGCCGATCCAGTCCTCACACCACAGGCCCGCTATCGCCGCCCCAGCATCGATGATCCGATCGAGACGGGCAAAACTGTTGTCGCCATCCTTCAGGCCGACAATGGCACCGCCTATCGCCCAGTCCGGCAGCGCCGGCTGGCGTCCGAAATAATGGCTGAGCCGGCCCACGAGTCCAGCGATGTCAGATGCAGCCAGAAAATCGAGCTGGGCATTCCCCTCCCAGATTTCGATCCGATGCCGTTCGCAGTCAGTGAAGTCCAGCACCGAATAGCCCGTGCTGGTCAAATGGCAGGCATAGAGGCGCGATGACAGAAAGGTCGGCTGGGGATAGTTGGTCCACCAATAATCTCCGCCGGCCATGCCCTGCTCGTCCATCAAGCGCGTGAGTTCGGTCGATTTATCGCGTCCGACGCCCGGTTCGCTGGTCCAGATCGGAAAGCGGCGGCCCGACAGGTCGAGATAGCTCATCTGTTCGCCGCCGCCCCAGACATGCTCGCCCGGCAGCGCGATCAGGTCGATCCAGATGCGGTCGAATCCGGGCCGCAGCACTTCGACATGCAGCGACTCGCCCTGACACCATAGTCGCGCGCCCGGTGGGCCGCCCCCGTCTGCGCGCAGGATGACGCCATCGCCGGACAATTCGAATTCGACGTGCGGCAAAGGAGAAAAGCCGGTGGGCGTGTCACTTATTCTGAAATTGCCGCGCACCATTTCGACGTCGGGGCTGCCCCGCGCAATAGTCAGTGCGGGCCGCCCGGATGTATGACGCAATATCTCCAACCCGTTCAGCCAGCAGGAAAACCCGTCATCATGCCTGGAGAAAATCAGCGCCACACCCAGCCCCGTCTGTGCTTTTTATGAAACAGGGTCCGCTGCACCAGCCCCGTTTGATATGACACCGCTTGACATAAAATCCGACGTCGATCAAGAGCTAACCTAAACCTACGGGAAAACCCGAGGTACAGCTTCGACATTGGAACTGCATGTCGCTTTGAGGATGGAGGGGATTATGACCTTGATTACACGCACATCTGCTCATGCCGGCCGAGTTGCGCTGGGCCTTTCATCATCGATTCTGGCGATGGCGACGACCTTGCCCGCCCATGCGCAGGTGCAAGAGATTATCGTTACTGCTCAAAAGGTTGAACAAAATGTGCAGGATGTGCCCATCGCCATCAGCGCCGTGACCGGCGAAGCCATGGCCCGTGCCGGCGCCAAGAGTCTGGAAGATATCGGCGCTGTTGTCCCTTCCGTTACCTTCCGCAAGGGCACGACCAACGCCAACAGCGCCATTGTGATGCGCGGCGTCGGCACCATCAGCTTTTCGATCGCGGCAGAACCAAGTGTGTCCACCGTTGTCGACGGCATCGTTCTCAGCCGGTCGGGGCAATCCTTCCTCGATCTGGTGGATTTCGATCGGCTCGAAGTACTCCGCGGCCCGCAGGGCACGTTGTTCGGCAAGAATGCGTCGGCGGGCCTCGTCAATATCGTGTCCAAGGGCGGCACCGACGATCTGGAGGCCGAAGCTACTGTTTCGGGCACAACCGATGAAGAATATCGCGCCCGCCTGACCGTGGCTGGCCCAATTGCGCAGGATCTCACCGGCCGCATCACCGGCTTCTATGGCAATTTCGACGGCAATATCACCAATATCGCGGGCGGCCAGGATCGCACCGTTAACGGATATGAGCATTATGGCGCACGCGGCCTGCTGGACTATGACGGCGAAGGCGGGCGGCTGCGCCTGATCGCCGACTATTTCAAGGCGAACGATGATTGCTGCGCCGAAGTAACCGGCGTGTCGCGCGGAACCGTCCTTGACAAGGAACTGGGCATCACCCCGCAAGGCGAAGACACGCGCAAGGTGAACCAGAATCTGGTTACCCGCTCGCTCGACCGCCAGTGGAGCGTCACGCTCAATGCCGACATCGACACCTTTGCCGATCACACCTTCAGCATCGTGACCGGCTATCGCAACTGGCAGAATACCGAAATTCGCGACGGCGACTTCCTGCCCCGTCCCATCGTCGGCACGGGCGAACTGCACGATCGTGGCGTCGTCAAGACCGAACAGGTGTCGGCAGAGGTCCGCCTTGCCTCACCGCAGAACCAGGCGCTCACCTACCAGGTCGGCGGCTTCCTCTGGTATTCGAAGAACACGCAGGATTTCACTCGCGCCGATATCACCTGCGACAGATCCACCCTGCCGGTGGACCCGGTGACGGGCGGCCAACCGTGCGACCTGAACGATACGGTTAATACCTTGTTCCCGACCGCCTCGTCCAACAGCGACGTGTCCTTCCGCAACTGGGCGCTCTTCGGTCAAGCCACCTATGAAGTGACCCCCAGCCTGCGCTTGACGCTCGGCGGCCGCTATACGCACGATAATGTGTCCTACACCCATTATCGTGCGCCCGGCTTCAATGCGACAACTGGCCTTCCCGCCACTGGCCCGGGCGTTTCCGGCGTCGGCGCAGGCGGTAGTCTGGCCAGCGGCGGCAACGGCACTAATTTGTCGAGCGGCGCGACCAGCGCGAACAATTTTTCAGGCAAGGCGGTGGTGCAATATGATGTCGCGTCCGACGTCATGGCCTATGCGAGCTATACGCGCGGCTACAAGGGACCGGCCTTCAACGTCTTCTTCAATCACACCGCCCCAACCAATTCGACGCCGATCGACCCGGAGACGTCCAACAGCTATGAAGTCGGCTTCAAAAGCCAGTTCTGGGACCGCAAGATCCAGCTGAACGCGGCTGCCTTCCTGGTCGACTATGACGGATTCCAGGCAAACAACTTTGTCCTGCTGAACGGAGCGGTCGTCACCAACCTCACCAATGCGGGCACCGTGCGGTCCAAGGGGTTCGAGGTTGACGCGACGTTCGCGCCGGTCGCCGGCCTCACCTTCCGCGCCAACGCGGCCTATGCCGATGCGCGGGTGCGCAAGTTCAACCCGAACCCGCTGACCAATGCGCCGGACGCGCGGGACGGCACGCGCCTGCCGCTTGCACCCAAGTTCAATTATACGCTGGGCGTGGATTATGACGCGGATCTCGGCCCGGTGAAAACCTACCTGTCGACCGATTGGCGCCATGTCGGGAAGCAGTTTTCCGACCTTGGTGAAAGCGGCCCGATCGACGCTTATGGCCTGTGGAACGCCAGCATCGGCTTTTCCGACCCGGATGATCGCTATCGCCTGACCTTCATGGTCCGCAACATTCTGGACGACAGCTATGTGCTGCTGAACACCAGTGCAGGCCAGCGCCTGATGATCCCGCGCGACGCGGATCGCTATGCCGGCCTGACGCTGCGCGTGCGCATGAAATAAGGGGAGAGCGGCCAGCGTCTGCACGCGCCATTCCGCTCACCCTTTGCCCCCGGATGCTTCGCGTCCGGGGGCTTCATTTTGCGCATCAGTCGCATCTGGCCGGAAGATGGCCTGCACCGATATGGTCAAAGGCAGGAACGACCCAACGGGCTGCCCCGCCTCTACCATCCTTGTCAGGCGGCGCCGTCTGCGGCGTGCAATCGCGGTTGCATCAAGTGGATGAAGAACAGCGCCACCAGATAGGCACCACCGCACAGCACGAAGAGTGGCGCATAACCCAGGCCGCTGTCCAGCGACCAGCCCGCCAGTTCGATAATGGCTGTGCCAGTCAGATTGCCGCCGATCGCGCCGAGCGCTATCACCGTGGCAATGCGCCGTGCGGGCACGATTTCCGTCGCCATGCCGAACAGGTTGGTCGAAAAGCCCTGGTGCGCGAACAGCCCCATGCCGATGCACAGAGCCGCAACCCACGGACTGGACACCGCCATAGCGATCGGCATGATGAGCACGGTCAAGGCGAAGGCCAGCATCGCCCCTTTACGCGCCACATTCATAGTAAGGCCGCGATGCAGCAATGCCGGATAGAGCGCACCCGAACAGATGGCGCCGAGCGCTGCAAGCGTGAAGATAATGGCTATAGGCCAACCCAACGCGCCCTGCGCCATGCCGAATTGCCGCGCGAAAAAGTCCGGGGTCCAGAACAGGACGAACCACCAGACGAAATCGGTACAGGCCTTCGCTCCAATGATGGTCCAACTGCGCTTATCAGATAGGATCGCATGCCATTCCACCTTACCGCCGGCCGGAGCGGATGCACCGGCGACCGGCGTCAGCTGTGCGGTATTGATCCGCCACAGGACCAGCCACACCAGCCCGAGGCCGCCCGTCACCAGAAACGCCGCCTTCCAGCCGAAGGCGATGGCAAAGGGTGGAATCAGCAACGGCGTCAGGATCGCACCGATGTTGGGCGCGGTATTGATGATGCCTATGCCGACCGATCGCCTTTCGGTGGGTAGATAGATAGCCGCGGTCTTCATCGCAGCGGGTGTATTGACGGATTCAGCGGTCGCCAGCACGGCGCGGGCGACGACGAACTGCTGCACGCTGGCGGCCAAAGCATGTGCCATGCCGGCGAGGCTCCATAACGCGACCGCGAATCCATAGGCAAAGCGCACACCGAACCGATCCACGAACCAGCCGACGCCAAGCAGCGATGCCGCCGCCGCCAGTTGGAAAACGGAGCCGAGATGGGCGAATTGCTGGTCCGACCATTTAAACTCAGCCTCCAGCATTGGCTTCAGCAAGGCCAGCACCTGCCGATCCACATAGTTAAGCGCGGTCGCAAGAAATATAAGCCCGATCAGCATGTTCTGCGCGCGCGCGGCGCCGGGTTGCGGCGCTTTCATAGGGCGATGCCCCCGCTCGCGTCTGGCGAGCCAGCCCCCATGGTTTCGTGCTCCGTCGTCATCCTTACCTCTCCCCGACCATCCTGGCCGTTTTCGTGCAAAGCTCTTGCCCTGCCGCGTCTGTGCTCATACAGATGGGATATGACACCGTAGGACATACGACAAGCCTTTTGATAAGCGAGAGACGGGCGAGGATGAAGACTATTCATTCCGATCATGCCGGGGACCTGTACGGCGAACTATTCCTAGCCGCGCAGACGGGCACGCCGGCCCCGTCGCGCACCGCCCTGTGGCGCCGGCTTTGGCCTGGGTTCGCCATTTGTGGCATCGCCAGCATCGCGGCCGCCTGGTTGTCCGAACATTATGGCGCGCCGATCATCCTGATGGGCTTGCTGATCGGGCTGGCGCTCAATTTTGTCACAAGCGAGGCCCGGACCCACCCGGGGCTCGACTTCGCCTCAAAGACTTGCTTGCGCTGGGGCATCGTTGTGCTGGGAACGCAGGTCACTGTTGCGCAAATCGGGGAATTGGGGCCGGTGCCTTTCCTCGCCTTGTTCATGGTCATGGCCGCCGCGATGGGCGCGGCGCTCATCGCGGCCCGGCTTGCCGGCCAGTCCATGGCGATCGGTCTGCTTGCAGGCGGCGCGACGGCGATCTGCGGCGCCTCAGCCGCGCTGGCGCTGTACGGCGTGCTGGGCAGCCGCCGCATAAGCCAGGGCCAGTTCGCCCTGACGCTGGTCATCATCTCAGTCGCCAGCGCGCTCGCCATGTCCTTCTACCCGCCACTTGCCGGCGCATTGCATATGGATGACCGACAGGCCGGTTTCCTGATCGGCGCGTCAATCCATGATGTCGCGCAGGCGATAGGTGGCGGCTATGCCTATTCCGACATGGCAGGAAGCTACGCCACGATAGTCAAGCTGACCCGCGTCGCGCTGCTGGCGCCGGTCGTCGCGATCGTGTCGATCATGGTCAGCGACGATGAGGGCAAGGACAGAGGCTGGATTCGCAAGCTGGCGCTGCCCTGGTTCATCACCCTGTTCCTTGCGGTGGTGGCGATCAATTCCCTTGTCATCATTCCCGCGCCGGTTGCCCATGCCAGCCTTATCCTGTCCAAGGCGCTGCTGCTGCTGGCCGTGACCGCGACGGCCATGCGCTCGCGCCTCGACCTCATCATGCAGTTGGGCTGGCGTGCGACCTTGCCCGTGACCGCCGCCACGCTGGCTTCCCTTCTTGTCGCCATGGCGTTTACATGGACGTTGTTGGGAGCCGTCTGATGCCCGAGTTTCTCTATGACATCGCCATCATCGGCGGCGGCGTGAACGGTTGCGGCATCGCCCGCGACGCTGCAGGCCGGGGCGCGAAGGTGCTACTGCTGGAAAAGGGTGATCTGGCGGGCGGCACCTCTTCCGCTTCGACCAAGCTGATCCATGGGGGGTTGCGCTATCTGGAACATTATGAGTTCGGGCTGGTGCGCGAAGCGTTGAGCGAGCGGGAGCAGCTATGGGCCATCGCACCGCATATCATCTGGCCAATGCGTTTCGTGCTGCCTCATGTAAAGGGATTGCGACCGCGCTGGCTATTGCGACTTGGCCTGTTTCTCTACGACCATATTGGCGGGCGCAAGCGTCTGCCTGCCACCCAATCCGTCGATCTACGGCGGCACATTGCGGGCACGCCACTCAAGCCCGGCTTCGGCCCCGCCTTCATCTATTCCGACGGCTGGGTGGACGATGCGCGGCTCGTGGTGCTGAACGCGCGCGACGCGGCCGACCGAGGGGCGACCATTCGCACCCGTTTCCCGGTGGAGGCGCTCGAACGCGTCGGTGACTTCTGGTCCATCCGAAGCGGCGGACAGGTCCTTCATGCCCGCGCGATCGTGAATGCCGCGGGGCCTTCCGTGCTCGACCTGCTGAATGACGCAGGACAGAAGACCGACCGACGTATGCGGCTGGTGCGCGGATCGCATATCGTCGTCCCTCGCCTGTTCGATCACCCCTATGCCTATTTTTTCCAGATTCCCGATGGCCGCATTTTCTTCGCCATTCCCTATCAGGACGATTTCACCCTGATCGGCACGACCGACCGTGACCATCGGGGTCCGCTGAGCGAGGTCCATGCCAGCGCGGAGGAAATCGCCTATCTGTGCGACGCGGCCAACGCCTATTTCGCGCAATCGATCGGCCCGGCCGACGTGGTGTGGACCTATTCCGGCGTCCGGCCGCTGATCGATGACGGATCGGGCAAGCCGGAGGCCGCGACGCGCGGCTACAGCTTTGAACTGGACTGCGATGCGGGAGGGCGAGCGCCGATCCTCTCGATCTTCGGCGGCAAGATCACCACCTATCGCCATCTCGCCAAGGACGCTGTCGACCAACTGAAACCGCATCTGTCCTCCCTGACGGGGAACGATTGGACCGCGCACGCCCCGCTGCCGGGCGGTGATTTCCCGATCGACGGCATTGAGGCGCTGAAAGCAGACCTGGCACGCGATTATCCCTTCCTCGACGCGCCGACAATCAACCGTATCGCCCGCGCTTATGGGACGCGCACGCGGTTGTGGCTGGGCAAGGCGACCGATATGGGTGGATTGGGGCCGCATTTCGGCCATGGCCTGACCGGGGCGGAGGTGGACTATCTGATCGCGCAGGAATGGGCGAGCCAGGCGGATGACATACTCTGGCGGCGCACGAAGCTCGGCCTGCGGCTGAATGCGGCGCAGAAGGAACAACTCAGAACATATATGGGTGAGGTGCAGTGAGCGGCGAATATATATTGGTCCTGGACGAAGGAACCACGTCGAGCCGGGCAATGGTCTACACGCCCGACGGGACCATCCTGCATGTGGCGCAGCAGGAACTGACGCAATATTATCCTCGGCCCGGCCGGGTCGAACATGACGCCGCCGAAATCTGGAGCCGAACGCTCGATTGCGCGCGACAGGCGGTGGATGCCGTGGGCGGGGCCGACCGCATCGTTGCGCTCGGCATCACCAACCAACGGGAAACGGTGGTCGCATGGGATCGGCGGACTGGAGAACCCATAACCCGCGCGATCGTCTGGCAGGACCGGCGCACGGCGTCGCGCTGCGCGGAATTGCGAAAAGCAGGTCATGAAGCGATGCTTCAGGCGCGCACGGGTCTCGTCATCGATCCTTATTTTTCGGGCACCAAGATGCGTTGGGTGCTCGACAATGTGCCCGAAGCAAGGGCGCTGGGCGATCGGCTGGCGCTGGGCACGGTCGAAAGCTGGCTGGTGTGGAAATTGACTGGCGGGCTCCATATCACCGATGCCAGCAACGCCAGCCGCACCCAGTTGCTTGCGCTGGACGGCGCGGATTGGGACGATGAACTGCTGGACCTTTTGGGCGTGCCGCGCGCCGCGCTCCCGACTGTGGTGGATAATCTAGGACGGTTCGGCGCCTGCGATCCCAACCTGTTCGGCGCGGCCATCCCGATCTGCGGCCTTGCCGGCGACCAGCAGTCCGCCGCGATCGGCCAGCATTGCCTGTCGGTCGGCGATACGAAAGCAACGTTCGGCACCGGCGCCTTCATCCTCACCAACATGGGAACAAATCTGCCTTCCTCGTCCCATCGTCTGCTCGGCACCATTCTTTACCAGCAGAGCGGCCGACGGACCTATGCGCTGGAGGGATCCGTCTTCGTGGCGGGCAGCCTCATCAAGTGGCTGCGTGACGAGCTGGGCCTTATCGCCAGCGCCGGGGAAACCGAGGCGCTTGCCCGGTCCGTCCCCGACAATGGCGGCGTCCTGTTCCTGCCTGCGCTCGCAGGGCTGGGCGCGCCCCACTGGCGGCCGGATGCCAAGGGCGTACTGACGGGCCTGACCCTCGGCACGAAACGGGCGCATCTGGTGCGTGCGGCGCTCGAATCCATGACTCACCAATGCCACGACCTGCAATCGGCCTTCGCCGCCGACGGCCCCGCCTGGACGAAGCTACGCATCGACGGCGGCATGAGCGTCAATGACTGGATGGCGCAGGATCTGGCCGATATTCTGGCTTTGCCGGTCGAGCGACCGGCGGATATCGAAACCACCGCACTGGGCGCGGCGATGCTGGCCGGCGTGGGCGCCGGCCTCTACGCCTCTATCGGCGACGCCATGGTGATGGGGAGCAACGTCACGCGCTTCACGCCCTCTATCGATCCCAATTCACGCAAGACCCGCATCGCCTTCTGGCGGGAAGGCCTGCGCCATCAGCTCGAACTAGGGGGTCAATGATGACACAGAACGATCTCCAGTCGATCGGGCCTGGCCATTTCCGTTATGTCATGGGCCATTATCCGACCGGTGTCTGCGTCATCACCGGCCATGACCCCGATGGCGCGCCAGCGGGCATGGTCGTCGGCAGCTTCACTGCGGTATCGCTGACTCCGCCGTTGGTAGCCTTCTTTCCCGATCGCCGTTCGTCCAGCTGGCCGCTGATCAGTCCGTCAGGCCGATTCTGCGTGAATATGCTGGCGGCCGATCAGAGCGAAATATGCGCGCGTTTCGCGGCGAAGGGCGGTAACAAATTTGACGGCATGGCCCATCGGCTGTTGCGCGGGCTTCCATTGATCGACAACGTTATCGCCTCGATGATCTGCGCCATTAGGGATGAAACAGGCGCGGGCGATCATCTAATGGTCATGGGCGCGGTCGAGGAAATGACGGTTCACCGCGACGCACCGCCGCTGCTGTTCCTCAGAGGGCAGTTGCTCGCCGCCGCCTGACCGCCTCAGCAACGGGTTGCGCAGGCGCAGCTCGTGACCAGCGCGACGGCGCGACCAAGTCCATCAGTCGACCCGGAGATGAATACCATCTTGCCTTTGAGAGGCATCGCAGATGTCTCGCTTTCTTCAGGTTCACCCGCCGAGCGCACGACGGCAAGCGATAAGCGCGCGCGCCATATCCGCCCGCGCCGCCACTTCAGCGGATCGGGCCGCGAGCAGGTCGCGATCCGCCTGGAGCACCTCGATCAGGCTGACCTCGCCCGCCTTCCATGCCTGTTCGGCAAGGACGCGGGCGCTCTGCTGGGCGGCGACCTGGCGCGCCAGCACGGCGGCGCGGGCGCGATTCTGGACGAAGGCGGCAAAGCTGGTCTCGACATCCTCGCTCGCGCGCAGCACGGCTTGGGCGTAGGCGGCGAGCGCCTCGCGCTCCGTGCCGCGCGCGCCCGCTACCTGCGCGTCGATGCGGGCAAAGTCGAACAGGCGCCAGCGCAGGCCGGCCGCGGCCTGGATGGCGTTGGCGCCGTCGGTCAGCAGGTTCGAGGCGGCATTGGCCTGGAAGCCGAAAAGAGCGGAGAGCGAGAGACGCGGATAATATTCGGCGAGGGCCTGGCCGATCCGCGCATGAGAGGCCGCCAGCCGCCGCTCGGCCGCGACCAGGTCAGGGCGACGGCGGAGCAGATCGGCCGGGCTACCCGCGCCATCAAAGGTCGACTGGGGAAGCGGCGCGGGCGCGTCGAGCCCGCGCCGGTCGGCCTGGGGCGCAAGGCCGAGCAGTATAGCAAGCCGGTTGAGCTGCGCCTCGATGCCGGCATCGAGCGGGGCGATCGTGGCGCGGGCGGCTTCGGCTCCGGCACTCGCCTGCTCCGTCTCGCGACGGGATGCCTCCCCGGTCTCGCGCTGCTGGGCCACGAGGCGGAGGAGGTAGTCTGCGGCCCCCGTCTGGTCGCGGGCGATGGCGCGCTGCGCCTGGAGCGCGCGGAGCTGGATATAGGCGTCAGCGACCTCGCCGGCGACCGACAGGCGCATCGCCGCGCCGGTCGCCTCCGCCGCCTGGGCCTCATAGACGGCCGCCTCTCGCCCGCGCCTGAGGCCGCCGGCAAGGTCCACCTCCCAGCTCGCGCCGGCCGAGAGATCATATTGGCTGACCCCGCGATCGATGCCGGGAGCGAGGCCGACCAGCTGGCCGAGGCCGCTCTCGGTCGACTGGCGCGCGCGCGCGGCGCTCCCCTCGACCGAACCGCCGGGGAGCAGCGCCGCGCCGGCACCGCGCAGGGCCGCCCGCGCCTGGTCGATCCGGGCCATCGCCTGCGCGATGTCGAGATTCTGCGCGAGCGCCGTCTCGACCAAGCGGTCGAGCGTGGCATCACCAAAACTTCGCCACCATTTCCCCTCCGCGCCTGGCGGCGCGGAGGGGGGGCCGCGCCATTGCGGGGCGACCGCTATCGAGGGGGCGCGATAGTCGGTGCCTGCCGCACAGGCGGCGAGCGGCAGCAGGAGGATGGACGCGAGGACGGGCTTCATGCCGGCTTCTCCTGGTCACGGCCGGCGAGCAGCAGATACATGACCGGCGTGGCGATACGGGACAGGATGGTGGAGGAGACGAGGCCGCCGATGATGGCGATCGCAAGCGGCGAATAGAGGCCCGAGCCCTCGATCGCGAGCGGCAGCAGCCCGCCGATCGCCGTCACCGAAGTGAGCAGAACGGGAAGGAAGCGCACCTCGCCCGCGCGTTCGATCGCTTCGCGCAACGCCAGCCCCTCGGCGCGAAGCTGGTCGGTGAAGTCGACGAGCAGGATCGAGTTCTTGATCTCGATCCCGATCAGGGCGACCAGACCGATCGTTGCGGTGAAGGACAGCGAATAGCCGGTGAGCCAGAGTGCCGTCACCGCGCCGAACAGGCCGAGCGGGATGATTCCGGCGACCACCGCGACGGTGCGGAAGCGGCCGAATTCGAGCACCAGCACAGCGAGGATGCCCAGCACGGCGATCAGGATGGCGGCGCCCAGACCGGCGAAGCTGCGCGACTGCGCCTCTGCCTCGCCGCCCAGCGACAGGTGGTAGCCCGGCGGCAGCGCAAGCGCCTGTGAAATGCGAGCGAAACCGTCCTGCGTCACGCGCGAGGTGAGGAAACCGGGACGGACATAAGCGGTGACGGTGACGGTGCGATCGCGGTTCAGCCGGTCGATCCGTGCGGGACCGCCTTCCGGCTTCGGCGCGGCGATGGCGGAGAGCGGCACGGCGTCGCCGCCCCGCGCCGGAGCATAGATGCGGTCGAGCGCCGAAAGCTCGTTGCGCGCGCCCATGGCGAGGCGCACCGTCACCGGATAGTCGTCGCCATCGGTATCGCGGAAGCGCGCGGTGGACTCGCCGCTCAGCGCCAGCCGGGTGATCCGGCGCGCGTCGCCCGCCGCCACACCGAGCGCCGCCGCCTTGTCCTCGTCGATGCCGAGCGCCAAGTCGGTGCGGTCGAGCCGTAGTGGATTGCCGACGTCGCGCGTGCCGGGTGTAGCGGTGAGCACCGCTTCGGCCCTACGGGCAAGCGCCTTGAGCATGGCGAGGTCCGGGCCGCTGATGCGGATCGCGACCGGCGCCTCGGTCTGCGCGCCCTGCTCGAAGACATGGACGCTGATCTTCGCGCCCGGCCAGGCGGCGAACTCGCGGCGCATCCGTTCGATCTGCGCGTCGCTTTTCCCAGGGCGCCAGGTGGAAAAGGCGGCCGCCACTTCGCCAAAATCAGGTGCGGGTTCCTCCTGCGCGACATTGTAGTAGAGTTGCGGATTGCCACGCCCACTGTTGGCCGCATACCAGGCGATGCCGGGCTCGCGCGCGAGCCGACGTTCGACATGGCGGACGGCACGATCCGTGGCGGCGAGCGCCGTACCTTCGGGCGTCTCCACCCGCACTAGGAACTGCGGCGTCTCGGCGGGGGGGAAGAGGCTGCTTCCGATCGCGCCGAGCAGCGGCACGGTGAGCAGGCAGAGCGCGAGGATGACCGCCAGCGCCCGCCACGGCCGCGCAAGCCCCACATGAAGCACCGGACGGTAGAGGCGGTGGATCGCGCCGTTGATCGCCTGAAGCAGCCGGTTGCCTCCTGGATCCTCATGGCGCGAGAGCAGCCGGCTCGCGACGAAGGGGATGACCGTCATTGACACGACGAAAGAGGCGGCGACCGTCGCCAGCACCGCGACGGGCAGGGAGCGGATGAACGCGCCTGACCCTTCCGGCAGCATCATCAGCGGCAGGAAAGCGAGCATCAGGCAACCCGTACAGCCGATCACGGCCAGCGCGATCTGGCCGGTGCCCTGGAGCGCGGCCGTGGTCCGGTCCTCACCCTCGCGCAGGCGGCGTGCGATATTCTCGGTGACGACGATCGAATCGTCGACAAGCAGGCCGAGCGAGAGCACGAAGCCGGCGATCGAAAGCTGGTTCAGGCTGAAGCCAAGTGCATGGATCAGCGCCAGCCCCATCAGAAGCGAAAGAGGTATCGAGACCATCACCACGCCCGCAGCGCGCCAGCCGAGCGGCAGCAGCGTCACCGAGACGATCAGTAGCGCCAGCACGAAATCGCGCGTCAGCCCGCCAAGCCGATGGCTGACATTGTCTGCCTGGAAAAAGGCGCGCTCGAGTTTCACACCGGCGGGCAGCGTCTTTTCGAAGGCGTCGAGCGTCGTGCGCAGGTCGCGGGTGATGGCGGTGACGTCGGCGCCTTCCTTCTGGTTGGCGGAGACGAGCACGGCCCGTTTTCCGCCGAAGCGGGTGATATGCTCGGCCTCGGCGGTTTCCCAGGAGACCGTGGCGATATCGCGGACATGGACGATGCGGCCGTCGATGCTCGCGACAGGCACAGCCTCGACCGCAGCTATGCTGCCGAAGGCGCCAGCCTGACGCACCGTCAGCCGCCGGTCACCGGCATGGACCGCGCCGACCGGCGCCTCCGCCCCCGCGCGGGCCAGCGCATCGGCGACGGCGCTCGCCGGCAGACGAAGCTCGGCGAGGCGGCCGAGATCGAGCGCCACACGCATCTCCGACTGGGGCGCCCCCCAATAGCGGGCATCGCGCACGCCGGGCACGCGCTGGATCGCCTCGCGGAGCCGGTCGGCGACCTTCTCCAACCGGCGCATCGGCAAATGTTCGCTCACCAGCGCGACCTCCATGATCGAGACCTCGATCGTGCGTGCGCGCAGCACGTCCATCCGGGTGACGCCGGCGGGCAAGCGGGCGCGCAGTGCGTTCACCTCGCGCACCACCTCGTCATATTTGCGATCGGGATTGGTGCCCCAGGTGAACTGGACGCGCACCTGGGCGGCGCCGTCAGCGCTGGTCGAACGAACCTCCTCGACATCATCGAGCGCGTCGAGCGCATCCTCGATCGGCTTGGAGACGAGCTGCTCCATCTCGGCCGGTGTGGCGCCGGGCATGACCGTGCGCACGGTCATGAAGGGCGACGGGAATTGCGGGTCCTCGGTGCGCGGGATCGCCGAAAAGGCGTTGAGCCCAAGCAGGGCGAACAGCGCGACCAGCACCAGTGTGAACTGCCAACGGATGATGAAGAAGGCGACGGGATTGAAGCGCATCAGCGGGCGCTTCCGATGACGCGCACGCGCTGGCCGTCGGCGGCAAAGCCGGCGCCCGAAGTGATGACCCGCGCCCCGGCGGGCAGGCCCGCGACCAGCGCGTCCTCACCCGAGAAGCCGAGGAAGCGGACAATGCGCCGCCGCCCGCGCTGCGCGTGGACATCGAGCAGGAACAGCGCGGCGAGGCCGTTTTTCGCCTCCAGCACCGCCTCGGCGGGAACGGCGGTGATATCCGGCGCGCCTGCGGCGGCGCTGGCGATCTCGACGGTTCCGGTCATGCCGCTCACCAGGCCGCTCGGGTCGCCAAGACGAACCTCGACCTGGACGGTGCCGGTGCGGGGATCGACGCTGGCGCCGACCCGGCTCACCACGCCGGGCACGTCGGAGCGGCCGGCGACCGACAGCCGGGCAGCCGCGCCGGCGCGCACGCGGCCGATCGCGTTCTCAGGCACCGGGATGCGCACCAGCAGGGGGCTATCCACGTCGGCGAGGCGGAGCACGGCCTGACCGGCCGAGACGGTTTCGCCTGCCTGCGCGATGCGCTCCAGCACGATACCGGATGCGGGTGCGGAGAGCGTCGCGGAAGCGCGATTGAACGCTGCCGCCCGCAGTGCCGCGCGCGCCTGGTCGAGGGCAGTCCGCCCGTCCTCATAGCGGGCATGAGCCACGGCGCCGGTCTCGTTGAGCGTGGCATAGCGCGCCAGCGCCCGTTCCGCCCGTTCGACGTCGCCCTGCCCCTGCGCCACGCGCGCTGCGAGGTCGGTCGCGTCGAGCTGCGCAAGCGCCTGGCCGCGCGACACCTGATCGCCAATATCGGCGTCCAGCCGCGCGAGCGTGCCCGGCACACGGAAGGCGAGCGTCATCTCACGCGCGTGCGCGATCCGGCCCACCGCCGAAACGCTACCCGAAGCCTCACCCCCACGCGCCGTAACGACCTCGACCGGCAGTGGATCGGGCTCCTTACTTTGGGGCTGGGCAGCGCCGCAGCCCGCGAGCAGCGCGGTCACGGCAAGCGCCGGCAGCAGGCGTTGGGTATGGGCAGGGATCATCGGGGTTGTCGTTCCTCGGAATTGGCATCGAAGCACAGGCAGGTGGCGAACCAGCCGATGCCGCAGGCGATGAGCACGAGGCCGGCAAGGGCCAGCATGACGCGCTTCCACCAGCACATCGGCCGATTCCGGCCCTAGAAGCGGTAGGACAGCGCCAGCCCGCCGATCGCCTGGTGCCGCGAGCCTTCGTCACGGACGATAGGGCTGTCGGCAGCGTCCCCGGCCAGATAGGACCAGCCAATCCGGCCAATCAGACCCCAGCGCCGGTTGAATTGGTAACCGATGGTTGCTCCCGCACCCAGGTCGCGCAGCGCGGCGCCGGGGCGGTAGGCATCGAGGGTCGTGCGCGCAGCCTCGGCATCGGTCACGCCAAAATAGGTCCGCGTATATTTGGCATCGCCCCAGGTCGCGCTGGTGTCGAACGACAGCGACAGGCTTTGCGAGCGCACCGCCACATAGGCGGCGCTGGCGGAAACCAGCACACCGTCATGCGCGCCGGAGACGTCGGCGAGCGCGGTCAGGTCGAGCTGTACCTGGCCCTGCCCCGCCGCATTACCGCCGAGCCGCAGTCCAACGAAGCCGCCCAGCTCGACCGCGGTGTCGATGGTGTCAAGCAGCGCGATCTGCCCCTTGGCATCGTTATCGCGGCCGAGTCGAAGGTTGGCGACGGGGCCGGCCGCGATCATATCGTGCGACACGATGTCGACGCGCAGGCGCGAGCCTTGGAAGTCGACCGAAACGTCGCCGTTGCGGACAGTACCGATCACCAGCGGGATCAGGCGATAGTCGTCCGCCCCGTCATAACGCGGCGCAGCGCCAGGGCCGATCGCCACGAAGCCTGACCAGCCTTCTTCGTCAGGAGCTTCCTCCTCGGCTGCGGTTTGCGCGAAGGCGGTCGTGGGGGATGCCAGAAAGGCAAGGGTGAGCAGCAGCGACGAGGGCATGATCTTCTTGAGCATGGGCAACTCCCGGTGAGTTGAAGGAAACGCCCTTGCGCTAAGCGGAGCCGGCGACACGGTGCGACCCGAACTGCGCGGTTGCGTCGAATCGCTTCGTAATTTACGCCGTAAATGCGCCACTCTGGAGCATTAGCATGCGTGACTTCGCGATTTCGCCAATTCCCGCCAGGGTCGAGAAGCTGTGGGCGGAGATCGGCTTGGCTGTGGGGCTCGGTCTCGTTCTCGCGGCCATGGGTCCGTTCAGGACCTATGAAGGCGAGCCGCTTCAGCGCATCGGATTCTGGATCGGACTCTCGGCGGCCTGGTTCGTGCTCGCCATGGCGGTCGACCTGCTGATCGATCACAGCCCGCTGCCAGACCGTCTCGATGCCCCTCGCCGGCTTGTGATCAAGGTGATGCTGGCCGCGTTCCCGATGCTATTGTTCGTTGCGCCGGCCACGCAAGCGCTGTTCGGTTGGGCGCCGGGCTTGCACAAGCTCCTATGCCTCTATCCCAAGACCCTGTTGATCGGTGCTGGGCTGACGCTCGTCTCGGCAGCCCTGCTCAGCCGGCCCGCGCACCTGCCGGGTCGCGATGAGCCCGCGTCGTCGGACGTGGGAGTCGACGACGCAGCGCCCTTGGAAAGGGCGCCTTCGACGATCGAGCCAAATCCGGGCCAGGAAGACAATGCCGACGCATGTCCCCTGCAAAGCCGGCTCCCGCCTCATTTGCGCGGGCCGATCCTGTGCCTGCAGACCGAAGATCATTATGTGCGGATCCATACCGAGAAAGGGTCGACCCTCGTGCTGATGCGGATGCGCGACGCCGTGGAGGCTATGAATGGAAGCCGTGGGCTTCGCGTCCACCGATCCTGGTGGGTGTCCCTTGCGGCCATTAAGGTGAGCGAGCGAAGCGGTCGCACGTTGATCCTGGAACTGGTGAACGGCCTCGTGGTGCCAGTCTCCCAGCCTTACGCCGCAACCGTGCGCGAAAGCTTCAGTCCCTCGTGAAACGACAGCAAGATCGTCCGGCCAAAATGCAAACGCTCTGGGTCGCCGGGGCCGGTCATGAAGAAGCGCGCGCCATGCTGCGTCGCGCGGCCTTTGAGCTCATCCGGCGAGACGGCGCCCGAAATCTGTCGATGCGCGGTCTCGCAACTTCGCTCGGCATCAGTGCGATGACGGCTTATCGATATTATGTCGACAAGGAAGAGCTTTTTCGAGATCTCAAGCATGAGATCGCCGCAAAATTCGCGGCTGCATTGAAGGCCGGATCCGACGCTGCCTCGACCCCGATGGAACAGCTCCGTTGCATGGCGATCGCTTATCTCGAATATGCGTTGGAGCATGAGGAAGACTATCGGCTGTTGTTTGATGAATGGCTGGGCGAGATCGACCGCACCTCAGCTCTTCCGCCAGCAGACGCCCCCGGATGGGATCTGCTCATCTCGCTCGTGAAGCGGCTGAATCCCCGCTGCGACGAAAAGGCAGTCGTGCGGACCGCCCATTTGCTCTGGTCGACCGTGCATGGGCTTGTCATGCTACATCTTGCAGGGCGGGCGCGTCTCGATCCGCCGGTCTCTCACACCGTCAATCCCTATCTGGATATGCTGCTTTCTACCGTCGGGACCGCGACGGGTTAGTCGCACGCAGTTGATTGCGACTAGTCGGCCACCGGCGCGGGTCGATGCCGCCGAACCGATCGATATCGCCCTCTTTATCTTCGGTGTAACGTCACTCTTCGGATAAGGCCGAACACCGCTGGTTTCGCCGCGATCACCGTTCCTTGGCACGGCGGACGAATCACTGCCCGGGACGTACGACGGCGGACGAATCACTGCCCGGGACGTACGGTGGAATCTCGATGAACATATGGACGTGGTGCGCCTGAGCCCAACAGGCGCGACAAACCATCCCATTCATCCACAGGGCCTTCCCTTCTGCCCTATACACGCCAATTCCCGGGCCTTGCTGTCAAGCCCGCGTCTCATTTGCCCGAATAAGTCAGAATGATCGCCGTATGATCCGCCTCCTTGGTGATCGCGATCGCGGCCTTCCGCCCCGCTCCGATGGCCGACATCATGCCTGTGCCTCCCGACAGAAAGTCCGACGTCTTGCGCAGGCCGGCGGCCGCAAATCTGTCCCGGTAAAAGACCATGACGGCGTCGGCGGCGTCCGAGGTCGTCAACCGCACCTCATGGCTTCCACCCTCGGTGGCGGCCGGGACTACAGCGGCAAGCGTTGAACCCGGATAGCGGGGAGCGAATTCGGGCAGGGCGATATCACGCGGCGGTGGCGACGCAGCACCGGTGGCGGCTGGTGCCGGATGGAGCGCCTCGGCGGTATTCGCCCCAAGGTCGGGTGCAGCCTCGCCACCGGTAGATTCGTTACGCGGCTCCGAACCGCACGTCGCCAGAAGCATCAGGACCGGGAGAATGAGGACACGCATGGAGACTCTCCTTCCATCCGGTCCAGGCTACCCCAAACCCGCCTGCCGACGCAAAGGCCATGGCCAGTCCCGTTCGCCAGAGCGCGCCGCCGTTGGATCGATGGTTGAGGCCGTTACGGCTCTTAGAACTTCACGCCCAGCCGCGCATAATAGAAACCTCCGCTCAGGCCAAAGGGCGCAAAATTGCCGTAGAGGCCGGAGCCGGTATTCGCCTGGATGACGCCGATGGCATCGGGATAGATGTCGAAAAGATTGTTCGCGCCCATGGCTACATTGATGATCGACGTCAGTTGCGCCGAAATATCCAGGTCAGTCACCCATTTGGGACCGAAGGTGCGGTCATCCGCGGTAGAGGTCTGGCTGGTCCCGGTTTCCGTATATTTGCCGAAGCGCGTGACGCGCAGCAGGCTACGAACCGGACCGATCGTCCATTCACTACTCAGCACCAACTTGTCGCGGGGCGTTGCGCTAGTCAGGTCCGCACGCGCCTGTCGGCCGAACAATATGGTGTTTGACAGGTTGCCGGGATTGTCCGCCACCCTCAGCAGCCTGGTCTTGTTGTAGCTATAGGCGGCATTGAGCTTGAAATCGCCAAGCGAGCCGGTACGCAGCATATATTCCGCCACCGCATCGATACCGCGCGTGCGGGTGTCGACGCCGTTGATGAAGAATTGCGCGCTACTGATGCCCGGCACACCGCGCGCGGCGAGGATGGCGGTCACTTCGGGACTGGCGAGAATTGCCCTGGCTTCCGCGCTGTTGAGGATTTCGGTTTTCACGATCCGGTCCTTGATGCGAATCTGATAGCCATCGATGGTCAGGCGGAACGGGCCGCTTTCAAAGGTCGCGCCCGCCGTGAAGTTCAACGACTTTTCCGGCGTCAGCGGTTTGGCGCCGAAATAGCCGGCGATCGGATCGTTGGGCGCCAGGAACTTGACCAGTTGCGGCACGCGATCGCCATCGATGGTGATGCTGGTGTTCTGTGAGGTCGAGAAGCCCTGCTGTGCCAGCGACGGCGCGCGAAAGCCGGTGTTCACGCCGCCGCGCAGGGCGAAGCCGGATGCGATCTCGTAACGGGTGGAGAATTTGCCGCTGACCGTATTGCCCGAACTGTCGGTATAATGTTCGGCCCGGCCGGCAATACCGACGAACCATGCCCTGGTGATGTGGACACCGATATCGACAGACGCAGCGACATTGTTGCGGGTGAGGACGAAGGCATCGGCCGGCGTCGTGCCGGTGAAGGAGACGAGGCTGGCTGCCGGGCGCTGGCCGCCAAAGGCCAGTTCGAAGGGCGTCGCGCCGGTCGGGATCACATAGCCGCCATCGCGATAGCTGTCCGGCTCGCCCGCCTTGTTCTGAAACCGCTCCCACCGATGCTCCAGCCCGAAGGCCAGGGTCAGCGGCTCAGCCAGACCCAGGTCGAAGGCGCGGCTGAAATCGGCATTATTGACCCAGAGGCTGGCAATCTGTTTACCCATGAAGAAGCTGGTCTTGCTGCCCGGCCCCAGCGACGGGTTGAGCGTGTCGACCGCGCCCAGCTTCGCATCGTCCCGGCCAAAGCTGCTGCTGAAATCGGCGTCGAGGCCGGCCAGACTGGTGCGCACCCCGGTCGTGACCTGGAAGTCGGTTTCCCAGATGCGGCGTTTCGCCAGAAAGCCGTTGGGATAGATTTCGGGCAGCGCGTTGATGTTGTTCGCGTTGAACTGTCCGCGGCCGTCCTTGATGTCGCGGTAGCTGAGCGTCGAGAAGCTGTAGAGCGTTGTGGCGTCGCTGACCGGCAGTTCGGCATTATAGGAGCCGTTGACGATGTAGTCGCGATTGGTGCGACCATAATTGCCGGCGCGATTGCGATCGATCGTCGCTTCGGGCGGATCGCGCGAGCCGTCCGCCAGGCGGGGATAGAGATCGACGGAGGCCGCGACGATCGCGCCGGACGGATCGGCGCGGTCGTGAAACTTGCCTTCCACCGCAAAGCGGACGAAACCGCCATCCGCGCCCAGGCGGGTGCCGTAGCTGACCGATTGCTGGATTAGCTCCCCGCCCTTCTCATAGTGGCTGCCGGCAGTGGCGGCGAACTCGCCACCTTCGGGCGAGGCATCGAGGATGAAATTGATCACGCCCGATATCGCGTCCGAACCATATTGGGCAGCGGCGCCATCGCGCAGCACCTCCACCCGGCCGACGGCATTGGTGGCGAGCAGGTCGATATCCACCGGGGTGCTGCCGCCCGACACGCGGGAGAGATTGTTGATGAGCGAGGTCGTGTGCCGCCGCTTGCCATTGACCAGCACCAGCACATAGTCGCCGCTCAGCCCACGGATGGAGATCGGCTTGGCGCCCGAGGAAGTGCCGCCGCCGCCCAACGCCGGAACGGTGAGCGAAGGGACGATATTGCCCAATATATCCTTCAGGCCGACGCGGCCGGTCGCCTGCAGTTCGCGTGTATCGATGACGTCGATCGGGACTGGGCTGTCGGCCACGGTGCGGGGACGCGCGCCACGCACACCCGTCACGACGATGGCCCCACCCTCGGCGATTGCGTCATCGGGCGCGGCCGGCTCTACCTTATCGACCGCATGGGCGCTGCAGGCGAGCGCGACGACGAGAGAGACGGTAGAAACCGTGTGCTTCAGCAGAGGCAATAGGATCATCTTCATTCCCTGAGACGTGTATTTTCAGGGATGATTGCTATCGGTCGCAGCAAGGCAAATTAATCAAGTTAAATTGGAAAATGTTTATTTAAACTTGAATTAAAATTAAAAATATATCGGCAAAAAATATTTATAGCTATAGAGAATATTTATCGATCTATTGTTTATTTCTATTTTCTCCGCCAGTCTGAACGTATCGATGATGATATTCTGATTGGCACGGCGAGGCGGCCATTCTTGCGCATCATAATGAACGTGGCATTAGCCTCGTGACGGCCGCAGCCGACAGGCAGGCCTGTTGCGGCAAGGCCGACCAGCGCATGACGGCGGGAGAGGAACATCGACATCCTGCCCACCGTCTATGCGCCGGCGGGGCGGATTGCTTCCGCCACCTGCCGGTTGAACGATGTGTCATAGCCCTTGTCCGCCCTGGGAATGTCCGGGATAATCCCGGCCGCATGATAGCGTTCGAAAATCCGGCCCTGTTCGCGAACAAGTTCTGTATCGATCGGCACCGCATCGCCGACATAGGATTGGGCGGCGAAACGCGCCACCGCAAAGGGGATGCCGGTTTCCTGCGCCAATATACGGGCATAGTCGTCGAGATGATTGCGCGCCCAGGCCCGCGCCCGCGCCAGGCGCGCGATATAATCGCCGAGCAGGACGCGCTTCCGTTCGATCGCCTTGTCATTGGCAGCATAGAAGCCGACGCCGGTGGGCAGATTACCGCCATCGGCCAATATCCTGTCGCCATCCTCCAGCACGGCGATGCCGACATAGCTGCCCCAGGTGGCCCAGGCGTCGATCGCGCCGGACGCCAGCGCCGCTTTCGCTTCGCCGTTGGACAAATAGGTCCAGCGGATCGTGCTGGCATCGATCTTCGCCCGTTCGAACAGGCGCAGCACCAGATCCTGCCCGGCCGATCCCCGGATCGTCGCCACCTTCCTGCCCCGCAGGTCGGCCAGGGTGCGGACGGACGAATTTTTCGACACGATGATGGCCGACGCCTTGCCGGCATGTTCACCCGCGGGTCGGTAGGCCGTCACCGCCTTGATATGCGCGCCGCCGGCATAAGCGAAGGCAAAGGGCGCCCCGCCAATGCCGCCGACATCGATCGCGCCGGCATCCAGCGCCTCCAGCAATGGCGAGGCAGCCGGGAACAATGCCCATTTGATCCGATAGGGCACATGGTCCAGTTCTCCCGCCGCCTTGAGCAGCGCACGCGCGCCTCCGCGCTGATCGCCCACGATCAGGGTCCGAGCATCATCCGCCGCGCCCCAGGATGCCGGACGGAACAGGGCGAAGGTCAGCGCGGCCAGCACCAGCCCCAGCGCGCCCCACAGCCAGAGACGGAGATGGCGTCGCGCCACCCCCGTTCCGTTCGAATCGGATGCGACCGGATCGGTCATCGCCGCCGCGCCGTTCAGAGATCGGCGTAGAGCGGTTCGTCGGCGATCAGGACACGATGGAGCAGGCGCGGATAATCGCCATAGTTGCGCACCGCATAGTGGACGGCAGCGCGATTGTCCCAGAAAGCGACCGATCCGGGCTTCCACGAAAAGCGGACCTGGAATTCAGGCCGCTTATATTGCAGCAATATCTGGTCGATCAGGTCCCGGCTTTCCGCCAGGTCGACGCCCAATATCTGCGGATCCTGCGTCAGATTGACCCAAAGTATCTTCTGGCCGGTTTCCCGATGGGTTCGCACCACCGGATGCGCGACGATCGGATAGTCATGACCGTCCGCCAGCAAGGCCGGACGATAGTCGTGGGTGACGTGCAGCCCCTTCAGCTTCTCCTTCAGTTCGTCCGAAAGCCCCTCATAAGCGAGATGCGCGTCGACCCAGACGGTGTCGCCCCCGACCGGCGGTATGTCGACCGCGCGCAGCACCGCGCCCCAGGTCGGCACCAGGCGCCAACTTGTGTCGCTATGATAGGCTTCGCCCGGCTTCACCTTCACCTTGGCCTGGCGCTTGTCGAAGCGGGCATTGTCCAGCGCGGAGATATTGTGGATCGGCGTGACCTTGGGATCGTGGGTCGTGCTGGGATGTGTGTAGAGCGGCCCGAATTGGCGCGCGAAGGCGGCGTGGCTTTCATTGTCGAGCTGCTGGTCGCGGAAGAAGACGACCTTATATTGCAGCACGGCTGTGCGGATCGCGTCCCGCACCTCCGGGCTTATCGGCCGGGAAATGTCGATGCCATGGATCTCCGCGCCGATGGTCGGCTGAAGCGGGCGGATGTCGAAATTGGCGGTAGTCCGTTCGGCTGCGGCTGTGGACATGATCTTGATCCTTTCCTGCCATATGGCTCCCCGAGATGGAGCGATATGGCGAGGTGTAGAAAATCACGCGGCGCAAATCCCATGATAAATTCTCGCCTTCTTATGATGTTGGATCGTCGGGTACGAATATCCTTCCTTTTCATGCGCACCTATTTGCAATAGCCCGCATGTATCGAGAAATTCCAATAGATGATGTGATCCGATCTCATGTCAATTTGAACAAATCAGCGGTGTTTGAGCGGTTCTCTTTATTCGAGAACAAGCCACAGCCCTCACCTGCGCGCCATGGCTTGCGGGAAGATCGGCATGACCCACGGGCCAGAAGAATGCGAATTATTTCCGCAGGACAACCTCGTCCAGCGGCTTGCCGGTCGCGGTGAAAGCGCGATAGGTCAGGCTGTCATGACCGACGTCGATCAGCTGATAGGCCTGCGTGCGCGAGGCCGATTTGCGCGCCCAGGGCAAGGAGGCGACGTCGTACATTTTGGGTCCGGCGACCGAGACGGCGTAGGTCGCGCCCTCCCCATCCTCGACCGGGCCGTCGGGGCCGATGGCGCCGCGGGCATAGCCATGATCATGGCCTTGCAGCACCAGGTCGACCCGATATTTGTCGATCAGCGGCTTCAAGGCTTCGCGTACGCGCGGATTGTCCCGCTTGGGTTCGCTGGAAAAAAGCGGGAAGTGGAGGAACATGACCGTCCAGCGGTTAGGGTTGTGCGCCAGCAGCGGCTCCAGCCATTGAACGATGGCGGCGCGGGATTCGCCGTCGCCATGCAGTTGCGGCGCGTCAATCGAGATCAGGCGCAGGCCCTGATAATCGGTATACCAGTTGGTCTCGCGCAGCCGGTCGATCTTTGCCGGTCCATTTTCGGGCAAGGTGAATTGGCGACGCCATTGCGGGTTCAGCACCGGTCCCCGGCCATATTCATGATTGCCCGGCGTCGGCATCTGCGGCGTCTGGGCATAGAGAAAGCCGCCGGCGGCGAACCATTCGCCCCATTCCGCGTCGCTGTCATGCCGGTTGATAAGGTCGCCCGCATGGATCACAAAAGCTACATCCCCCGCCTGACGGAAGGCCATGCGCAGCGTGCGCGAGGCTTCGGACAATATCTGGTTCTGCATGTCGCCCATATAGATGAAACGGAAGGGCTTCTCCGCTGCCTCTGCAGTGCGGAATTGCAGCCATTCCGACCAAGTCGCGCCGTCCCCGACGCGATAGGCATAGACGGTGGCGGGCTTCAGCCCCTTGAGAATCGCGGCGTGATAGCTGGCGCGGAAGGCCGGATCCTCGCGCACAGCGATGGTCGCGTCCTCGTCGCCCGCGGGCTGGGCCAGCGGCGCCTTCACGAAATCCGGCCCGTCGGTCGCCTCGGCATATTGCACCTGTCCCGCCTGCCCCGGCGCCGAACGCCAGGTGATCGCCATCTCATGCGCGGGATCGGCGGTGAGGTTGAGGATGATGCGCTCGGGCCTGACCGTCGCCGGGGCGAGCGGCGGTTCGGCCGGCGTCTGGGCGGACGCGGCCGGCGCAAGGGCGAGCGCAGTCGAGAGGAAAAGCAGGCGGGGAGAGATCATGGATGGATACTCGCGGTGAAAATGGGGCGCCCGGGAGAGGGTAATCGGGATCAGAAAACGAAATTCAGCCCGGCCGTGATGCTGCGCCCATTCTTGATATAGGCGCGGCTGGCTCCCGTGCCCGATGACACGGTGTACCAATAAGTGTGGGCGTCGAAGAGATTCTGCACCTGGAGCGAGGCGGTGGACTTGCCGAACACAGTCTTGCGCAGCGTCAGGTCGACGAAGCTGTAGCCCTGCTCATAGGGATTGTTGCCGAAATCCTGAATGCCCTCCATGAACTTGGACTGGTGTGTCCAGGCGCCGTAGATTTCCCAGCCCTTGCGCTGCCAGAAGATCTGCACATTGGCGATGCGGCCCGGCGTTTCGACCAGCGGCAGCGTATAGCCTTCGGGATGCCAGTTGATGCCGGTTTCGGCGCGCGACTTCTGCAGCGTCAGGTTGACGCCGAAGCCCAGCGAACCAAGCGGCCCCGGCAGCCAGTGCAATATCTGCTGGGCGTTGAATTCGATGCCATAGACCTCCGCCCATTTGCCGTTGTTGGGCATCAATATTGTTACGCCTTCCGGCGAGATATTCTCGCCTGATGTGCCGTTACGGATGTTGCTGGACGAAGAGCGATAGAGAAAATTCTTGATATGCTTGTAGAATCCGGCGACCGAATAGGCGCCCGTCGCCCCTTCATAATGTTCAAGACTGAGGTCCAGGTTGATCGCGCGCATGGGCTTCAGGTTCGGATTGCCCTGCTCGATCGACATCAGCACCCAGTCGCTGGTAGGGTTTTCCTCGCCGTCACCATCGGGATCGGTGTCATAGCCATATTCGCGCGCCGAACTCATACGGGCGATGTCCGGCCGGGCGAAGCTGGTCCAGGCCGCCGCGCGCAGCTTGGTGCGCGGCGTGAAATCGTAGATCATGTGCAGGGAGGGCAGGACATTGGTAAAGTCGCTGCGGTCGGTCGAATAGCGGCCGCCCTGCACCTCATCCAGATTATAGGCCTCGATCTTGTTGCGGGTCGTTTCGACACGGACGCCGCCGATGAAGGTCGCCTTGCCGACCTTCGCCGTTGCCATGGCATAACCGGCGATGACTCGCTCATTGAAGCGAAAGCTGTCCTCATCGGTGATCACCGCGTCGGCGGGGCTGACGGCGAAGCCGTCGAACACGCTGCTTTGCCCTTCTTCGGCGCGCCCCAGTTCGGCCAGCATCTTGCCATTGTCGATCGTCGTGCCGAGCCGATAGAGGCCGCTATACTGGCCGCCGAACAGGCTCGTCACTGCCTTGCCGTAGAAGGCGGAAAAGTCGGCGAGCGTGCCACTGGCGTCCAGGTTCAGGAACTCGCCGCTATAGGTGCGGCGGCGCGAGTTGAAATATTTGGCGCCGACCTTGATGCTGTCGAGCCAGCCGCTTTCCACCTTCCAGAGCAGGTTGAACTGGCCCTGCCACAATTTCTCGCTGCTGCCGCCGATTTCGCCGGACAGGCCGGCAAAGGCATATTCCGACGGATCCTGCACCGCCGCCATGCCGGCATCGTTAAGCAGCCATTTGGGAAAGCGGCTGTCACCCGCGCTGCTGAACAGCACGCCCGTATTTCCCAGCCAGCCATATTTGTCGCTGCGGAACTCCAGCTCATAGCCGTCATCCAGATTATCCTCGGACTGGGAATAGGAGACGTCATAATCGATCGTCACTGCGCCAAAACGGCTGACGCCACCGAAATTGGCCGAGGCGAGGCTGCCTGTCTCGCGCGATCCTTCCCAGAAGCGTCGCAGACGGAAACCCTGCGGATCCCAGGTGCCCGACCCGCCATAGAGGCTGTAGAAGGAGCGCGAGGAACGGTCGGCGTCAGTGATGATGCCGTCGCCATCCTGATCCTCGATCTGGGCGGTGGTGTAGCCATAGATACGACCCAGTTCCTCGTCATAGCCGACGACATTGTCATCGGGCTGGGCCAGACTGGTGTCGCTGCTGTCCACTTGCACCAAGCGAGCCGAATTCCGGCCGGTGTCGTTGCGGAAATTCAGCCGGTTGAGAAATTCCTCCTTCTGATATTTGTTATATTGGCCGCGCAGGTGAAGGTCGTGATCGTCCGATCTGTAGTCAAGGCTGCCATTGGTGCCCCAGCGCTTCACGTCCGTCTCGCCGAAGGCGATGTCCATGCCGCGCATCACGAACTTGTTGGGGTCCCAGCCCAAGGTCTCGCTGTTCTCATACCAGCTCATCGGCTGGTTGTCCCCATCGACGCCATTCTGCTCGAACTGCGACCGACGGCGGCTCCAGCTACCGGAGATGAAGACGCCGAGATTGTCGGTCAGCCGCCTGCCGAAGGCGCCCGATAACTGGCCCGACTTGCGGTCGTCATATTTGTCGAGAAAGCCGCCCTCCGCGGACAGGCGGACATAGGTCCTGTCATGGTCGAAGGCCGTCGGCGTCTGGATATCGACGGAGCCGCCCAGCGCATCACCGTCGCGGTCGGGCGTCAGCGATTTGTAGACGGTGATCTGCTTGATGCCGTCAGGCGGCAGGACGCTGAGGCGGACGCCCCTAAAGAAATTATCGTCGCGCGATCCCGCGCCGCCCAACCGCACGCCGTTCATGGAATAATTGTTGAGTTCGGTCGACAGGCCGCGAATGGTGATGCGGTCGCCCTCACCGGTCGTATGATTGCGCACCGCATTGACGCCGGGCAGGCGCGCCAGCGATTCCGAGACATTGTTGGTGGGCAGTTCGCCCATGTCGTCGGCCGTCACCGTATCGGAAATCTTGTCCGACTGGCGCTTGGTTTCCAGCGACGCGTTCACCGCCTTGGCAAAGCCGGTAACGACGATCTGCGCCTGCGGTGCTTCGGTGGCGCCCGCAACCGGAACAGCGGCGGCGCGCGGCGCGGGGGCAGCCTCCCCGCTGCGTGCGGCGACAGGGCGCGTCAGCGCGCCGGGGCGCACGATCACGGTCGTGCCGACGATGCGGACCTCGACATCAACGCCATCAATCAACGTCCGCAACGCCTGCTGTGCGCTCATCCGGCCGTTCACCGCGTGGCTGCGCCGCCCCCGCAGCGCATCGGGCGAGGCGGACAGCTGCATCCCGGTCACGCGCGAGAAGCTGGCCAATGCCCCGGCCAGATCCTGCGCCGGAATGGAAAAGCGGAAGCTTTGGCCCGTGTCGGGCGCGGCGGCGACCGTCGCGGGAAGCGCGACAGTCGCAAGGACGATGCCGGACGCGCAACATTTCAATAAGCTAGGCAAGAACATATTTCCCCCGATTCAGACGAATGTCGAACGGGAGACGTGGCTCATGATCCAAACCCTACAAAAGAAAATTATTACTTTTCAATTACATGATTATGTATTTGCGATGACATCAGAGCTGATCGCCAAGAACATAGCTCCCATCTTCCTCCCGCCAGCGCAGATCATGCGTCGCCGCCAGCGCTTCCAGCACCATCTTTGGATCCGACACCCGGAACCGGCCGCTGACGGGAATGATCCCCAGCGCGGGATCGGCCAGCCGCACCGGCTTTGCCGAAAAGCGGTTCATCCAATCCACCAGTCGCTGCATCGGTGCCTCTTCGGTCTCGTACCAACCGCCCAGCCATCCGGGCGCATCGCCAAAGGGGGCGGGCAGCCGACGGCCACGATTGCCGACGATGCGGATCGCCGTGCCGGCCGGCAGGCGCCATGCCGAACCGTCCGCCGCCTCGACGCCCACCAGCCCGCGATAGACCCGCACCGCAACGGCGTCCCCGCCCTGCCGGTCGACGTCGAATGCCGTCCCCAGGACCAGGATCTGCTTACCTGCACTGGCGATGGCAAAGCGGCGCCAGCGTTCATGCGCAACGTCGAAGAAGGCCTCGCCCTTCTCCAGCGTCGCGCTGCGCGACCAGGGCGTGATATGCACGGTCAGCCGGCTGCCGCCGCTCAGCGTCACCTGCGTGCCGTCGGCCAGCGCAATGCGCTGCACCGGGCCGGGCCGGACTTCGAACGACCGATCGACGATCACCCGCGGCAGCAGCAGCGCCGCCGCCACCGCGCAGGCCAGCGCGGCCCCGGCGCCCAGCGTCAGTGGCCTGCGCAGGAAGGCGATCATCCAATCCAGCGCTTCCCGCACCGGATGCGGGCGCGGCCGCTGCCATGCGACCTCCGACAACGCCTGGACGATAGCGTCGGATTCCCAAAGCGCCCGCATCCGGCCGAAACGCGCGACATTATCGGGATCGGCCATGATCCATGTGTCGAACGCGCGCGCGACGTCGGGCGCGGGCGCGGGTCCGCTCATCCGTTCGACCCAGAAGGCAGCCTCCCGGTCCTGCTGCTGCGCCATGGTCATTCTCCCAGCCATTCCGGGCCCAGCCCGGCGCGCTCGAACGCCGTTCTCAGGTCCACAAGGCCTCGTGTGATATGCTTCTCCACCGCCTTGACGCTCAGCTTCAACTCCTCCGCGATCGCCGCGCAACTCTGGCGCCGCAACCGCCGTCGCACGATCACCTCGCGCCGCAGAGGCGGCATATGTTGCAGCGTCCGGGTCAATATCGCCACCGCCTGGCGCGAATGGACGACGCGATCAAGCGAGGGCGCGGTGCATTCCATGCTTTCGTCCACTTCCCCGGACTGGCGCCCCTCGCGACGATAGATGTCCACCACCAGATTGTCGGCGATGCGAAAGCCGAGCGCATAGACGCTGCCGATTTCGTCGCGCTGCTGCAGCGCGATGAGGCGCGTCAGCGTTTCCTGCGCGACATCCTCCGCCAGGTCCGACCGGCCGGTCCTGCCCCGCACATAGCGCACGAGGGCGGAACGGACCGCTGTCCAGTCCCGCTGGTCTTCGGGCGTCGATGCGCGGCGGATCGGAAACAAGGCCGAATGTCCTGAAGGAGGATGACCCCGGCGCGCCTATAGGGCACAGGTTACGATTCGAAGACGAAACGACCCTTCTTGTGACCACCGCGTCGCCAGGGTCGGCAGCGCAACAGGAGCCGCTTGGCACCCACATCGATCCCGATCATGCAGCAATTATGATGATGGCCCGGTCCTCAATCGCCGATCCCTTCCGAGTGGCAGAGTCAGGTCGGCCCGGTCCGGCATCTCGGTCAATATATACCGGGTCAGCCGTTCATAATGTTGCACGAATCGGTCGAGCTGCGCCGCGTCCATCGCCCGGCTCGCGCCGCGGGCGACGAGCGCCGCTTCCTGTTGTCCGCGCCATGTCCGCACCACCGGAAAATCGGGCGCGGCGAGCAGCGCCAGCCGGTCGATCCAGGCGAACAGCTCGGCATAAGGACCGCGGAGCTGATGATTGACATGGCGGCGCCATATCCGGTCGGCGTCTTCATCCCGCTCCAGCGCATTGACGGGTATGGCAAGGTCCGCTTCCGGCTGTGGTCGGGCGCCGACGCACCAGCCCTCGAAAATCAGCAGATCGATCGGCCCCGCAATGGCTTCTCCGTCCCCGAAAGGCTCATCCTGCCCCTTGTCGAAACGCGGCAACAGCACCGGCGCGCCGGCCTTCACCGCCTCCAGGATGGCGATGCCCCGCACGGTGTCATGGGTGCCGGGCACGCCCCGCGTGCGGAACAGGGGATGGATATCCGCCGCCAAACGTGCGCGTTGCCTGCGCGCCAGATAGAGGTCGTCCAGCGACAGAATCGCCGTTCGCCGCCCTTCCCGCGCCATCAGCGTCCGCAACCCCGCTGCAAGCGTCGACTTGCCCGATCCCTGCGCGCCACACAGACCCAGGATCAGCGGCCGATCCGCCGCCACCGCCAGCCAGTCGCGCGTGGCTGCCGCTATGCGGTCTAGCGGCACGTTGCCGGCAAAGAAGCAGTCAGGATTGTCGGCCATCTTCATCCCCATGACGCTATATCGGACAGACCGACCAACGCGGCCGCCCGATCATAGCAGCCTCCGCCCGGCAAGGCTGCGCATCAGATGGCCTTCGCGATCGGAAACCACTTTGTCCGGCCACGAATTTCGCCCCTCGTGCAGCCATGACAGCGTATCGACCCAGAAGTCGGAAGCATGGCTATCATGAAAGAGGCCGAAATGGCCCAACGTCTCGCGGCCATAGTCGGAGGGCCGGAGCAGCACCGCCGTTCGCTCGGCGCCGCTATAATATGCCAGCGTGCGGCGAATGGCCGGCACGGTGCCGAGTTCGTCGTCCGAGACCGCCACCGCCAGGATAGGCGCCGTAACCGCTGCCATCCGCAGCAGCCTATCCTGACGCTCGGCAACCGGATGGCTGCGTTCGAAACGCAGGCCGCGAAAACTCCACTCGTTGGCGACCCCTGCCGGCAGATCCTCCAGCCATCCGAGCCGGCGACCGGGGAAATAGCCGCACGCCGCCGTAAGAGCCGGCATCGCGACATGCCATTTCAGGAAGAGGCGCAACCGGCGACCGGAGGCATAATCACCCCACCAGGCATATTGCGCGCCGACCGTCAGCATCCGATCGATCGCGGGCGCATTGTCGGCCAGGCCGGGCAGGAATCCGCCGATGCTGTGCCCGACCACGATGAGCGAGCCGCCGCGCTTCCGCTCGTCCATGAAACGGAGCGCGGCCGCGAAGTCGCGCTCACCCCAGTCCCGCCAGCGATAGCCGCAGCGCACCAGCCGATCCGGCCGCGATTGACCGATACCCCGATAATCATAGGTCAGGACGTCGAACCCGTGCCCGGCCAGGAAGCGGGCATAACGGTGATAGTAGCGCGCCAGGACGCCGGTGGCGTTGTTGATGACGACGGCGTGGGCCGGTCCATCGCCCGACGCGGGCCAGAGATGGCCGCCAAGGCGCACGCCATCACGACATATGATCTCGATCGTTTCTCCGGTCATGCCTTTGTCGGAAGCTGCGGAACTCATGCCGGCCAGATAGACCGCCGGAAGAATTGTGTATATTCACTAGTCGGTATACATCTGCCGCATGAAGAAGGCGACGGCCCCCACACGCGAGCGCATCATCGAAGCGGCTGGAAAGCTGTTTCATAGGGAAGGCATCCGCGCCGTCAGCATGGATGGGGTTGCCGAAAAGGCGGGTGTGACCAAGAGGACGCTCTATTATCATTTTCGCAGCAAGGACGAATTGATCGAGGCTCATCTGCAAGCGCGCGATCAGCCCAATCTGGCGCTGTTCCAGCGCTGGTTCGCGGAAACCGACGGCGACAGGGCTGACAAGGTGCGCGGCATCTTCCGCAATCTCGCCGCCTCTGCCCGGCACCCCGGATGGAAGGGATGCGGTTTCCTGCGCACGTCGGTCGAACTCGTCAATATGCCAGGACACCCCGCCATCGTAACCGGGCGCGCGCACAAGAAGCGGGTCGAGGACTGGCTGTGCTCAGTCCTGGACGACGCGCTGCCGCCTGCGTCCGCCCGGCAACTGGCACGGCAGATCATGCTTCTCCTCGACGGAGCCTTTGCTGTCGTGCTTCTCCACCGTGACGCCGGTTATATGGACGATGCCGGCGACGCGGCTGCATCCCTGATCATGGGCGCTGCGTCGCCGTAGCGTGGGGCACGGTTTCCGCCTTGAACGGTGCGGCCTCTCCGCGCTTGATGGCATAATTGCACAGGCCCTGAGGCAAAAAAGGCGACGCCTAAGTCGCCGTTCCTTGAAATGCCGTCCCCACAGTGAGTCGAAAATGCGCGCCGCGGTCGGTAGGAAGCAGGTGCAGCTCCCCGCGATAGGCAAAGAGCAGCGACCGGGCGATTGCGAGGCCGAGGCCGGTGCCGCCCTCTCCCCTCTTGCTGGTAAAGAAAAAATCGAAGATGCGGTCCCTGTCCCCCGGCGGAATGCCCGGTCCGTCATCGACAAGATCGATCCATGCGACATTCTCCCGCGCCGTGACGATGATATCGAGCCGTGACGCCCCAGCCTGTCGCGCATTGTCGGCCAGCGTGGTCAGCACGGTTTCCAATGCCCCCGCGTCCATGGTCAATGAGGGAAGCCGTTCAGGCACATGGAGATTGACGGCGAAATCCTTGCTCGCCAGCGCGTCCGCCACCGATGCCAGCACCGGCGCGGCCGCTGTCCGCGTATCGCGTTCGCCGACCAGCACATCCGCTCTCGCCAGTTCCATCAGCCGCCGCACCAGCCGCGACAGGCGCTCCGCATCGGCGGCCATATTGGCCAGGAAACGCTCCCGGTCGGCAGGCGTCATATCGGTGCCATGATCCTGCAGCAGTTCGATCGCGCCGGAAATGCCAGCCAGTGGCGTCTTGAACTCATGGCTGACCGAGGACGCGAAGTCGCGCAGATAGCGGGAGCGTTTCTCGATACTGTCGGCCATTTGCTCGAAATCCTGATAGAGCGCCCGGATTTCGACCACCTGCAGGGAAGGATGACGCGGCGCGACCCGACGACCCGAGGATAATTCGCGGGTCGCCCGGCTCAGCCCCTCGATCGGCCTGACGATCGCACGGGACAGCACGGCGGAAAGCAGGATCAACAGCAGGAAAATCGCCGACGCGCCAAGCGCGATCTTGCCCCGATCCTCATAGATGCCCAGAAAAAGCGCACGGGGGGATCGCGATATCAGCAGCGCCCCGACAACACGCCCGTCGACACTGATCGGCACGGCATGATGCAACCGGATACTCGCGGCGCGGCTCAGCCACTCCAGCGGATAGCGGGCTGTCGTGCCCTCATTCTCTCGCAAGACCGTTACCGCCCGGCCGCCAAGCGCCGCCCGGATTTCCGGCAGAGCAGCCAGGCTTCGCCCGCCTTCCCGACCGTTCAGCACCACGCCGTGCCGATCGAGCATCAAAATGGACGACAAGGTGGTCAGTTTGGTTTCGGCAAAGGCGGGCATCATCTGCCGCGCGAGCGCAACGGCCGCGCCATCGGGTCGGTCGCGCGTTACCGTCGCGTGCGGCCGCGGTGGAAGGATTGGCGAGGAGCGCAGGTCCACCTCGGTCATCCGGTCATGATAGCGCACCGGGGGCGCGGGCGTGGCGGGGCGGGCAACCATCCCCTTCCAGACCACCGCCGCGCTTGCCGCCAGGGCTGCACCCTGCGCCACCAGTTCCGCCTCGGTCCGTCGCACCAGCGCATTTTCGTAGACGCGCAGGAAGACCGCCCCGAAGCCCGGCAACGCCGCCACGAACAGCAAAGTCCCGAGCAATATCGTGCGCAGCCGCAGCACCGGCCAGTGCCGGGCGATCCGCACCTTGAACCCTGCCATCATGCAGGCGGCGCCGTCCCGCTGCATCCGCCCAGCCGGTAGCCGATCCCGGCGCGCGTCTCGATGATGTCGACGCCGCCGACATCGGCGAATTTGCGGCGCAGGTTACGGATATGGCTATCCACTGTCCGGTCGGTCAACGCAAAGCCCGGTCCCCGGAAACGATCGATGATCTGATCGCGCGAAAAGATACGGGACGGCATGGCGAGCAAAGTGCGCAAGATGGTGAACTCGGTCACTGTCAGGCCGACCTCCCGGGCCTGCCAGTGCGCAGACCAGCTTTCGGTGTCCAGGCTGAGCAGCCCATGGCGGATGACGCCGACATTTTCCACCGCCGGCGGCCGGGCGGCGGTGCGGCGCAGGATCGCCATGGAGCGCGCCACTACTTCGCGCGGGGAAAAAGGCTTCACCACATAATCATCGCCGCCCAGTTCGATGCCCAGCACGCGGTCGATCTCATCGTCGCGCGAGGAGAGGAAGAAGATCGGCACGTCATTTTGTGCCCGAAGCCTGCGGCAGACCTCCAGCCCGTCCATGCGCGGCATGTTGATGTCGAGGATGACAAGGTCGGGCGCGTGCCGCTCGACCTTGTCCAGTGCCTGCTCGCCATCGGCGGCCTCGATCGTGTCCAGTCCCGCCTTGCCGAAGGCGAAGACGAGAAGCTGTCGGATATGGGGATCATCATCGACGATCAGGATAGTGCTGGGCATGGGACATAGGATCATTTCCCAAGCTCCTCTGTCAACGCACGGACGGTCTTGCGGTCGAGATTGTCGGGCTCCGGAGGGGAGCAGGCAGTGGCGGGATCAGCGCACCAGCGCAATCCCTCGGCCCCGGCGTCAGCGCCGGTGGCTTTTGCTGGGCTGACATGAGTCGCGCTTTTTCCAGCCGCCTTTGCCCCAACAGCGTCCAGCCCCGACGCTGATCCTCCGCCAGCGCCCGATAGAGGCGCAGTCGTATCGACTGCACCCGTTCGCGAAGCTCCGGCCGCAGATCGGCGCGCTGCTCCAGCGACAACAGGGGCAACAGAGCGGAATCGCCCAATGCGTTGAGATAGCAGAGATCGAGCGCCGCGCCCTGACCGCCGACCTCCCGCGCATGACGGACATTCCATTGCGCCGCAATCGCCCCCAGATCGACGAAGCAGACTATCGTCAGCACCAGTCCCACGGCCGCCAGATTGATGTTGATCAGCCAGGCCGCGCTTCGGTCATACAGCAGCCGCCAACAGATCGCTACCAGCCCGAACGCCACCAACGCCATCCAGACCAGCGCCGCGATGCGCAGGCGGGTCAGCGAATAGGCCTCGATATAATCCGCCGTCCGCAGCATTGCGGACGAGACGAGAAAAATATTCTGACCGATCCACAGCATCACCAGTTTGCGGATCGCGGGGTTCGACGCGGTTTCCGATCCGGGCCGCAACGTTACGAGGACGAACAAGGCCGCCAGCAGGGCCGTGGCGATCAGCGGATAGGCGCCGCGATGCGCATAGTCCGCCATGGTCATGCCTTCGGGCACCGGTGCCCAGCCCCAAAGCCAGGCAATGTCCATCAGGTTCTGGAGAATGAAGATCAGGTTGAAGAGGACCAGCGACAGCGTCACCGAAGCGACCGACACGCCCGGCAGGCGCCATTCGCCCCGTCCGTCAAAGGTCGGCAGCAGACGCCGCGGCAGACGCGGGCGCAACAGGCTCCAGACCATGATGAAGAGAAGTCCCCAGAACAGCAGCCGCACGATCAGTTCGGGCGACAGATCCGGCAGCAACAGCGACGAAAGGAAGCGCTCGATCAGCGGATTGGCCGTAGCGAACAGGCCGAGGATCACCCCGCTGCCAATGGCCGGGAGAGCGAGCACCGCCAAGGCGGCGTGAAGGCTCCAGCGACCGGCACGCCCCGCCGCCCTTATCTTCAGAATGCGTTTCAGATCGATCAGCGGGCCGAACGGCGCCCGCACAGCTTGCCACAGCAAGCGCTGCAACCAGCGCCATCCGTCATCGATGCGCGTCGTTGCCGGGATCAGCGCGGCCATGCCCGCCGCCGTCCAGAACAGGAGCCAGGCCAGCAGGCTCGCATCGTGAACCAGCGCCAGTCCGAACAGGCCCGCCGCAGCCACTGCCATCCACGCTCGCCGGTCGCGCCACACAGCCGGCCGCCCCGCAAGCAATGCGCCCAGCACGGCCAGCGTGAAAAGTCCCAGATATCCGCCGTAATAATGCCGCTGACAGAATAGCCAGTCACCGATCCAGACAATCAGGACGGCGGGCGCCAACTTCCATCGGAAGCGCGCGGTCAAGGGCAAGGCGGAAGCGTGCATCAACTATCTCCCCGAAATTTCGGGCAAGATGCGACGCGCCCAAGCAGATCGTCGGGTGCGGCCGGTCAATAGTTGGCGCAGATCCTGTGCAGAAGATGTGCAGGCCGCATCGGAAAGGGCGGAAAACCGTCGGTAACGCCCTGCGGCTTTCGCCGGCGGCTGGGCACGAGGCCCGGCAAGGCTCCATTCGTCGCTTGCCAGCCCCGTTTTGCCGCCTCTATTTTTCTCTCTACTGTTACAGTGGAGAAACAAGGATGCGCTCTCGCCTGGCAATCACCCTGGCCCTTTGCCCCAGCCTGATCCTCGCCGGATGCAGCCAGCCACCGAGCGGTCAGGCCTATAGCGAAGCGGCGAATGGCGCGGCCGCCCGAAACGATGGCGAACGCTATGACGGCCGCCCGGTCAGTCCGATCCATCAGGTGGCGGCCGAACCCGTGTCCACGTTCGCGGTCGATGTGGATACCGGTGCCTATGCCAATGTCCGGCGCATGTTGCTGGGCGGTCAGGTCGTCCCGGCCGACGCTGTGCGCACGGAGGAGATGATCAACTATTTCCGCTATGACTATCCCCTGCCCGACGACCGCTCCATCCCCTTCAGCGTGACGACGGACGTGTCGACCACGCCATGGAATCCCGGCACGCGCCTGCTGCGCATTGGCCTTCGTGGTTATGATGTCGCACGGGCAGAGCGACCGCCGGCCAATCTGGTCTTCATGGTCGATGTGTCGGGATCGATGCAGGATGCGGACAAGCTGCCCCTGGTCAAGCAAGCGCTTTCCATGCTTGCCGACAACCTGCGCCCCGAAGACAGTGTGTCGATCGTCACCTATGCGGGCTTTGTCGAAACGCTGGTCGAGGGCAGCCATCAACCGGCCGAGATCAAGGCGGCGCTGAGCGGACTTGATGCCTCCGGATCGACCGCGGGCGGCGCGGCGCTCGAACTGGCCTATGCGACCGCCCGCGCCCACTATATCGCCGGAGGCATCAACCGTATCATCATGGCGACCGACGGCGACTTCAATGTCGGCCTGACCGACCAGAAAAGTCTGGAAGAGATGGTGCGGCAAAACCGCGAAGACGGCATTACCCTCACCACGCTGGGTTTCGGCCAGGGCAATTACAATGACGCGATGATGGAAGCCGTGGCGGACCTCGGCAATGGCAACCATGCCTATATCGATAGCGCCATGGAGGCCCGGAAGGTGCTGGAAGAGGAGCTTTCCTCCACCCTCTTCGTCATCGCGAAAGACGTGAAGGTGCAGGTGGAATTCAACTCCGCCATGATCAGCCAATACCGCCTGATCGGCTATGAAAACCGCGCTCTTGCCGAAGCGGATTTCACCGACGACAGAGTCGATGCCGGCGAGATCGGCGCAGGGCATCAGGTGACGGCGCTCTATGAAATCGTCCCCAAAGGTGAGGAGGGATGGACCGCTCCGCGCAAATATGCCGTCAGCCCCGCGCCCGACGCGCAGGCGGGAAACATCAGCGAAATCGCCACGGTCCGCCTGCGCTACAAGTTGCCCGGGGGTAGCCGCAGCAGCCTGATCGAAAGGCCGATCCCGGCCACGCTGCTGGCCGGTGCGACAAGACCCGAAGGCGACATGGCCTTCGCCGTGGCGGTCGCGGCCTTCGGCCAAAAACTGCGCGGCGACACGCGGTTGGGCGACTTCCGCTATGCCGATATCCCACGTCTCGCCGGCGGCCAGAGCAATTATTGGCGCGAGGAATTCCTGCAACTCGTGCACCTCGCCCAAAGGGACGAAGGGCCGGGCTGAGTTGACGGCTCAACGCTTGGGCATTGCGGGCGCCGCCTCTGCTTTAGATGCGGGTCCGCAAGGTCACGCCATAAGTCCGCGGATCGCCCAGCGTGCCCGTGATCGCGCCCGTATTGGCGGCCGACAGGCTCTGGTAATAATCCTTGTTGAAGAGATTGCGACCCCAAAGCTGCAAATCGACGCGACCGTCGACCGCACGGATGCCGATACGGACATTGAGCAGGCTATAGCCGGCGATCAGTGAATAGCGCGAAAGGCTGGCCGTGGTATAATAGTTGGACCGATAGCTATAGTCTGCGCCCAGATATATCTCGGCATCATGACCCAGCGCCTTTCCGACCGGCGCCTTGCCTTCACCGCCAGCGGAAAAGGCCCATTTCGAAACGCCCGGCAGGCGCCGTCCCGACAGATCGCACAAGCTCTGGCCGATGATCTCGATCGGGCAGGGCGCAGTCGAATAGCTGACATATTGCGCATCGGTATAGGTGCCCGACCCGTATAGCGAGAGCCAGGGCGTCGGGTTGGCGCGCACATCCGCCTCGATGCCGCGGGTGCGTACCTTGCCGACATTGGTGAAGAAGGAGATGTTGTTGCGGTCGACGTCCACGATCGTCGTCTGATAATCGCTCACGTCCGTCCAGAACCCCGCCAGGTTCGCGCTGAGTTTGTCGGCCCACCAACTGGTCTTGAGCCCTACCTCATAGCTGTCGATGGTTTCGGGCTTGATCACCGGGTTGGCCGCATAGGGACCGGTCGTGGTGATGTTGGCCAGATTGAGGCCGCCGAATTTGTTGCCGCGGCCATAGGTGGCGTAAAGCAGCGCGTCGGGCGTCACCTTCCAGGACAGCGTCGCTTGCCCGGACAGACGGCCTTCCTTGGTGCGCGCTTCGTAGAAGTTGGCGGCACCGTAGCGGGCGCGGATGGAAAGGGCGGCCGCCTGCTGCGCGGCGGTCAGTCCGTCGAGGCTAGCGCCGGTCGCTTCCTGATCGAACCAGCCGCTCTTGGTCTCATAGGTGTAACGCAACCCCGTGGTCAGATCGACCGTCGGCGTGATGTGCCAGATCGTCTGTCCGAATGCGGCATAGCTGTTGGTGACGGGCTTCGAATGGCTGATGATGGTATAGCCGTTGAGGGCCGCGGCGCCGACGACCGGATCGACGCTGGGCGCCAGGAACCATGCCGCCGCATCCCGCCCATAGGCATTGAGCGCCTCGGCCTTGATCGATTGCCAAAGATAATAGACACCGGCGATATAATCGACCTTGCGCTCGCCTTCCGATGCAATGCGCAATTCCTGGCTGAACTGCTGCTGGTTGTTGCTCTGGTGGAAATCGGTACCGGCATCGAGCGGCGTGCTGTCCCCGTCATTGTGCGGATACCAGTCCCAGCGGCGCCAGGACGTGACCGATGTCAGCGTGTGGCCGGACAGGCTCAGATCGGCAATGGCGGAAACGCCACCCTGTTGCATCTTATAGCGCGGATTGCCGTCGACATCGACAATACGGTCGCCCGGCGCCGCTGTCACAGTCTCCAGCCCTAGTCTTGTTGCCCGATCGGTATAGTTGTTCGCGAAATTGGCGCCATTGTCATAGGTGCGGATCACGCCCGCCAGCACGGATGCTGCGGTCTGGGATTTCTGGAAACCATAGTCGCCGATGATACGGAGCCTGAAATTCTCGGTCGGCGTAAACAGCAATTGTCCGCGCAGGCCGAAATCATGATAGTCCTGCGTCTTGCTGTCGTCATAGCGGTTGGTGACATAGCCGTCCCGATCCGTTTTCGATACGTACAGACGCGCTGCAAGCACGTCGTCGACCAACGCACCGCTCGCATAGGCGTGGAACTGGCGGAAGTCATAATTGCCATAGGTGACGTCGCCACCGAATTCCGGATCGAAAGTCGGCGATTTTGTCGTGATCACGACCGCGCCGGCAGATGTGTTTTTGCCGAACAGCGTTCCCTGGGGTCCACGCAATACTTCGATCCGTTCGATATCGGCAAGGTCGAATACCGCCTGACCCGGACGCGCCAGATAGACCTGATCCATATAGACGCCAACGGCCGGTTCAAGGCCGTCATTATAGACCGAGACATTGTTGCCCAGTCCACGAATATTGATGCTGGTATTGCGGGGATTGGTGACAGTCACCACCAGACTGGGGCTGAGCGCCTGAAGATCGCGCAGATTATAGGTGCGGGTCGCGGCCAGTTGCTCCCCGCCATAGCTGTTGGCGGCAACGGGCACGTCCTGGATCTTCTCGTTGCGCCGGCGCGCGGTGATGATGATCTCGCGCCCGCCGCCGTCCGGCGCATCCAGCGCCGCATCTTCCGGCGCTGGGGTCGCAGCAGCAGCCTCTGCTGCCTGCGCTGGAGCCATGGCGCTTGCCGCTGCCACGGCTGCGAGCACGACAAGAGATGTGGAATGAAGCGGCGCGGTCATGAGGCCCCCTTTCTGGCGACTGACAAGGTTGAGTCTTTCTCAATGGAGCGAGTAGAGAATTGGCTGGACTTTTGGCGAGACATTTTTTCTATCAATGAAGTAGACAATTGATTGTTTCGAATCCGTTTCCCGCTCGCTTAGGCCGTGGCTGTCATTCGGAATCGGATCAGGAGATGGGCGAGTGAATAAGAAATTGAAATTGTTAATGTTTCTTGCCGGAACTATGTTGTCGAACACGATCCCGGCGCAGGCCCAGACCGCCGCGGACACCCACGCCGTCCCGACTGTGCCCGCTTCGACGACGCATCAGCCCAATTTCCTGCTGATCGTGGCGGACGATCTGGGCTGGTCCGATCTCGGTTCTTTCGGCGGGGAAATCCAGACGCCCAATCTGGACGCGATCGCCTCGTCCGGCGTCCGGTTCACCGGCTTCCACACCGCGCCTACCTGTTCACCGACCCGCTCGATGCTGTTGAGCGGGGTCGACAATCACCAGGCGGGCCTGGGCAGCATGGCCGAAGTGCTACAGCCCGATCAGATCGGCCAGCCCGGCTATGAAGGCTATCTCAACGACCGTGTCGCCTCGATCGCCGAATTGCTGCACCAGGGCGGCTACCGAACCTTGATGTCGGGCAAATGGCATCTTGGCCTGACGCCGGAACGCGGCCCGGCCGCGCGCGGCTTCGAACGATCCTATGCCCTGCTCCAGGGACTGGGCAATCATTTCGGCGCTGACCAGAACAAGGCATGGAAAGCGATCGACGCGGCGCCCACCTATCGCGATAATGGCAAGCTCGTCGCCTATCCCAAGGGGCGCTTCTCGGCGGACTATTTCACCGATCGGCTGATCGGCTTCCTCGAAGAAGGCGCCGGGGACCAACGCCCCTTCTTCGCCTATCTGCCCTATTCGACACCGCACTGGCCGCTTCAGGCGCCATCGGAGGTGATCGCCAAATATAAGGGGCGTTACGACGCCGGCTATGAAGCGCTGCGGGAGGCCCGGCTCAACCGGCAGAAGGAACTGGGACTGGTCCCGGCAAATCTTGCCCCGCATGACTGGCAGGATGTAAAGCCCTGGGCGTCGCTGACGCCGGAGGAAAAGGCGATCGAGTCGCGCAAGATGGAGGTTTATGCGGCGATGGTCGATCGGATGGACCAGAATGTCGGCCGCGTGGTCGAGACGCTCAAGAAGCTCGGCAAATATGAGGACACGGTCATTCTTTTCCTTTCCGACAACGGGCCGGAGGGCAATGTCATCGACGCCCCTCATCAGGCCGTTCCGAACCCGGAAGGCAAGGCCAGGCTGCACATAGACAACAGCCTCGGCAATATCGGCAAGGCGACATCCTATGTCGGCTACGGACCCGGCTGGGCGCAGGCCAATAGTTCGCCCTCATGGCTGGTGAAAAGCTATCCCACAGAAGGGGGCACGCGCGTCACCGCCTTTGCAGCCGGCCCCGGAGTCGCCGGCGGGCGGATCGCCACCGGCTTCCTCGGCGTGACCGATGTCGCGCCGACATTGCTCGATCTGGCAGGCCTCAAACAGCCGGCAACCTTCGCCGGCCACGCCATCCTGCCCTTCCAGGGCCATAGCCTGCGGCCAGTGCTGAGCGGCGAGGCGGCGGAGATACGTCAGCCTACGGAAGCGGTCGGAACGGAGCTTTTCTACCGGCGCGCGCTGCGCAAGGGGGACTGGAAGGCCGTCTACCTGCCCACATCGGCCAGCACATACTCGCGCAAAAGCTACGGCACGGACGCATGGCAGCTGTTCAATGTCGCCCAGGACCCGGCGGAAGCCCATGACCTGGCGGCAAGCGAACCGGCAAAGCTCCAGGAACTGGTCGAGGACTGGACCCGCTATGCGAAGGACAAGGGGGTGGTCGTGCCGACCGAAAACGGCGCAAAGAAATAGTCTATGGGAAGGCTCGGCCCAATGATCATCAGGCCGAGCCGCTTATATCAAAAGATCGCGGCCTTCACCCCGAGCAGGAAGCGCGGGCCATAATATTCGACCTGCAACGGCCGTCCCTTGTTGCCCAGATAATAATGCAGCTTCTGGTTAGTGAGGTTGCTCGCCTCACCGAACAAAGTGACCGACGGGGTCAACTGCCAGTTCACCGTCAGGTCCAGGCTGGTATAGGCGCCATAATAGCTGTCGCTGGCGGCGTCCGCGCCATATTCCTCGATGAACGCGCCCTTATAGTTCATGGCTAGACGGCTGGAGAAGCGGCCGTCGTCATAATAAAGCGCGACATTGGCAAGGTTGTTCGCCTGGCGCGGCACCCGCACTTCGCGACCGTCCGGCAGGGTGAAGTTGGAGCGGATCAGCGTGTAGTTCGCGTTGACCCCCAGATTCGACAGCAGCCCCGGCAGGAAGGTCAGGCGGCGTTGCAGGTTGAATTCGAAACCATAGAGATCGCCCGATGCGCCGTTGGCCGGCGTCAGGAAGGCGACGCCATCGATGCCGCGATAGGTGCCGATGCGGCGGGAATCATAGATGGGATCGCTGATCCGCTTGTAGAAGGCGCCTGCCGAAATGACGCCGTCATTGCCGAAATAATGTTCGAACAGCAGATCGGCGTTCCAGGCATAGGTCGGCTTCAGGTCCGGGTTGCCGCCCTGAAATTCCAGATCCGCTTCGCTGAACGCTCCGCCCGGCGCCAGGTCGCCGAAGTCGGGCCGCGCGAAGCTGCGGGTGATGGCCGCGCGCAGGTTTGTGTCGCCATCGAACCGATAGGTCAGGTGCAACGAAGGCAGGACCGACAGATAATCGTTCGAACGGCGCTCCTTTTCCAGCGCGCCGTTGATCAGCACCTGTCCCGCCACCGTGGTCTTGGTGTGTTCCAGGCGAATGCCGCCCAGCAGCGTCACGGCATCGCTGGGGTTCCAGGTTGCCATGACATAGCCGGCGGTCTGCTTTTCATAGAGGCGAAAGGTGCGACCCAGCGCGCCGCCATTTTCCGCCGTCGCCGACCCCGCCGCATCCAGCACCAGATTGCCGCGATTGGCGATATACCAGTCCACCAGATCCTTTTCCGACACGACCTGCGAAAACTGCGCGCTATATTGGGAGCCGATCGCCAGCTCGTCCAGATATTGTCCGCGCCCCGGCTGGTTCATCAGCGGGAAGTCCGCCAGCGTCGGCACCGGCCCCGCCGCCGGGTTCCATGTGTAAAACAGATCCTCAAAAAAGGCGTCGCGCAGCTTGTCGCGATATTTGGCGCCGGCCTTGAAGGTCAGCGTGTCGCTGGCGGGCAGCGTGACATTGCCCTCCAGCACGATTCGGTCGGTTTCCTTCACCCGGATCTTGTAAAGTTCGACATTGGCGAGCCGCGTCAACGACGGGTCCATCTGGAAGGAGGAGGGCAGATGGTTGCTGATCGCGTTGGCCGGATCGGTTCCGCCATCGATCTCATTATAGGCAAGATTGCCCGATCCGCGATTTTCCAGCCCCTGATAGCCGACATTGCGCTGGTCGAAGCGGACCACGAAATAGCTGTTGTCGCGTCCATCGGGCGTGTCGCCATAGTGGAAGAGATTTTCGTAACGCGAAGCCTTCCAATCGAACTTCGCGCCGCCCGACCCAAGCATGTGAACGCCGCCTACTTCGCCGCCCGACAATTCGGTGATGAGGGTGTTGAAGATATTCTGCACCTCGACCCGGTTGGAGGCGAAGTTCAGACGGTGCTTGTAATGCGTCTCGTCATCCTTGAGCGAGCCATAGATGCCGCGCGCATAGAGCTTGCCACCATCGTCGAATGCATATTCCATGGCGCCGTTGAGGCCGATCGTCTCGCGCACGCCGGTATAGTCGCGCAGTTCCAGACGGGTGATGCCGATACCGTCGCCGCCACGGCGCGGTTCATAATTGTCGGTCGCCCAATGGCGCTTATAATAGGTGCCCGACAGCACGAAGCCGAACTTGCCGTCGCCCAGGCGATCGCCATAGAGCGCGCTGGCAAGAAAGCCCGCCTTGTCGGCTTTTTCCGAATAATTGCCGCCCGCCGTCAGTTGCAGCGTGCGCTTGTCCGGCGCGGTCTTGGTTATGAAATTGACCGATCCGCCGATCGCATCCCCCTCCATGTCGGGCGTGATCGCCTTGGCGACGACGACCTGCTCGATCAGTTCCGATGGGAAGAAGTCGAAAGCGGTCGCGCGGCTGGTCGTCTCCTCCTCGGCGGTCGGCAGGCGGTTGCCGTTGATGAGGGTCGAGTTCCATTGCGACGGCAGGCCGCGCACCGCGACAAAGCGTCCTTCACCCTGGTCGCGCTCGATGGCGACACCGGGCAGGCGCTGCACGGCTTCGGCGGCATTGCGGTCCGGCAGGCGGCCGATGCCGTCGGACGTCAGGACATTGACGATGTTGTCGGCCTTGCGCTGCGCCTCGATCGACTTCATCTCGCCCGAGACGATCGTTCCAGTGACGATGATGTCGCTGGACGCGGCGTCCGGCGTCGGAGCCGTTTCCGCCTGTGCAGCGGTTACAAAGACAAGTGTGCCAATGCTGACTGCGGACTGAAGAACGAACCTGGTCATGATGTCACCCCTCGATTGATAGCGCCGCCTTTTTTGCGCGGCCGGATCATGACGAATGCATTGCCATGACATGCTGCGATGCCTCCAATTCATTGAGTGCATTGCAGCAATAGACGTGAATATAGAAAAGCAGGACGAACTTCGCCTCGCACAGCCGGGCCGTGCGAGGCGAAATTCGTCAACGTTGATCGGTTTTCGACGTCTTATCTGCCTCCGCTCAGTCTCTTGGTAAAATAGGCGATGGAGGCTGTCGCCATGACCAGGCAGAGTCCTGCCCCGGCATAGGCAAGCGCAATGAAGAAGTGCAGCCAGTCCATCGTGACGCCGGGCATGTTGCGCAGCAGCGTCAGCAGGACGCTACCGCCATAGCCCGAAGCATCCGCGACATAGATCAGGAATCCAGCGGTTCCGGCGCGACGGCTTGCCGCCACCAGACGGTCGAACAGCATCGCGTTGAACGGCGTATAGCCGAGATAGAGGCCAAGGCCTGACAGGATCATCCAGTTCAGCGGCGACAGCCAGCCGATCTGGAAGGCCAATGTCGACAGGCCGATCAGCGCCGCGCCCGCGAGCACGATGGCATGGATCACGATCAACGCGCGCATATTATCGCGGATGAAGACCAAGCTGGCGAGGATCACCAGCGTCACGAGCGCGATCGGCGCCTCGCTGGCGGTGAAGACGCTCGACACACCCGCATAGCCCAGGTCGGCCCAGATCTCCGCGGCGAAATTGTCGCGGAAATCGCGGATCGCGGTGAAAAGCATATAGGCGAGCACAAGGAAGGCGACGCCGGGACCATAGTGGCGCAGGAAAGCGCGGCGCGCCTCCGCCGGCATGGGCGGCCGGGCCATGCGCTCGGCCTGCTCCTCCGGCGTCGGCGGCGGCAGTTGCGCGAGGCCCACGACCGCGACGATCAGCAGGGGCATGAAAATAATGCCGGTCGCGGCGGGCATCCAATATTCACCCACACCCATGTCGGTCATCAGCCAGAGGCCGACCGATTTCACCATGCCCGACGATATGATGAAGCTGGCGCACAGGATCGCCGCGACCACTTCGCTGGTGCGCCGCCCTTCGACATAGCCGAAGACCAGCCCCCAGATCATGCCCAGCGGCAGGCCGTTTAGGAACAGGGCCGCGACCTTCCAGTTGGGCGGCACCACGGCGAAGAGCAGGAGCGCGATCCAGGAAGCGGCGATCAGGCCGATGATCGCCACGCCGCGCCGAGACGCCGCCATTTCGGACACGACCTTGACGCCGATAAACTTGGAGAGCGCATAACCCGCAACCTGGGCGATCACGAGCGCGATCTTGAAATCGATCACCCCTTCCCAGCCCGGCGCGTCAGCATAGGTCGCCGCCGTGAAGGGCTTGCGGAAGGCATACATGGAAAAATAGGCAGCGAAGGCGACAAGACCACCATAAAGCGCGAACAGCGCCGGATGCGCCTGCGCCAGACGCTCCGTCAGCGTCCGACCATGGGGCACGCGCTCCGCCACCAACGCGGTCACGCCGGCTGGCCGATCAGCGTGCGGGTGGCGGCGGCGCCGGGCTGCTGCCTCTTGGCCATCGCTTCCTCTATCGACCGGATGGCAATGCAAAGATCGGCGACACTTTCGATCACGAAATCGGCGCCCGCATCGGCAAAGGCAGCGATAACCGACGCCATGCGCGTCATCCGTTCCTCCGCCGACAGCGCCATGAAGTCGTCATAGGCCATGCCGACGCCATTGCCCGATCCGGCAACGGCGATGGTCCACAAGCCTGCATTGCGCCCGGCGATGATGCCGACCGGCGCATCGTCCACGGCCACGCAGCATCCCGCGGGCCAGGCGGAAAGCGCTGCCATCGCCTGCCACAGCATCAGCGGCGCCGGCCGCCCCATCGCGGTTTCCCCGGCGCAGACGATCGCGGCGGGCGTATAGCCCTGCTCGGCCGCGGCGGGGATGATGTCCGCCATCATCGCGCGGGTATAACCCGTGGTCGACCCGACCTTGATCCCCTTGTGCCGTAATGCCGAGGCAGCCGTCGCTGCGCCGGGGATGAGATCGCGGCACAGCGCGGCGCTGGCTGCCATTGCCGGTTCCAGCTCGACCATCAGCGCGTCGACATCCGCCTCGCTCCATGCGCCGCCCTTCACCGACCGCCAGCGTTCCGCCATCGCGTCTTCGGACAGGATGGCGACGACATGCTCCCGCTTGGCCATGCCCATATAGCGGCGGATAATCATTTCGTCGGCCGGAACGCCAGCCTTCTCGAAAACCTGCTCCATCGCCATGACCGGCGCGCGGGAGCCGAAATCGATCATCGTGCCTGCCCAATCGAACAGCACCGCGACAATATCCGACATCATGCAATCTCCTTGATCGGGGCGTTGAGCGCCGCGCCGACCACCCGTTCGCCAATGGCAAAGGCGCTGGACATGCCAGCGCCGCATGTCACGGAGGTGACATGGACACCGGGCGCGGCTTCGTGGGTGAACCAATTCTGTTTGGACGAGGAGGCATAGACACCGATCCAGCGTTCGACGACTGGTGGCGGCACGCCCAGCACCGCGCGGAACTCGTCCAGCATCAATGCGTCTATCCGTTCATGGTGGAAGGGGTCGGGCGTATCGCCATAGTCATGGCTGTCGCCGACGACGAGCGACCCGTCGCCGGACTGAACAGCAATCAAATGGACGCCCGCGTCAATCTGCGCGGATTGTTCCGCCTGCAATTGAGCGGCGAGCGCCGTCGCCTGCGGCAGTGCGGTATAGCCTTCATAGCGTGCTAGGCCAAGGTCGCTCATCACCGGCCGCGCGAGACGATAGCCGGGCGGAGCGAGGCGCAGCATCTGAAGCTTGCAGCGCGTAACGTCATGGGCAGCCATGACATCGGGGAACAGCGCGTTGAGGTCCTCGCCCGGACAAACGAAGGTCGCCTCCGCCCGATAAGCTCCGTTACTGGTAGTGATGCGTCCCTGTTCGCAGCCGGTCACGCTTGCCGGCGGCGCGAAGGTAACGCCCATGTCCCGCTCCAGCCAGGCGGCTATCCTGGGCACCGCCTCCCGCGCCTCGACGCGCAGTTCATGCGGGCTGATCAGTGCAGCTTCGCAACGGGCGAAAGGCGTTTCGGGGTCCAACATCCGAAGCTGCGTGTCGGTCAGCAGGTTGCAGCCCTCCCCCATTTCCGTCTGGAGAAACGCATCCAGCACGGCGACCGCCGCCTGGCGCCGCACCGGCAGCACCAATCCCGTCTGCTCGACGGCAATGCCCGCGCGCGGCGCGACCTGCGCCCATATCTCCCGCGTCCGGCGGGCGAGCGGCCACATGCCATGACGCTCCTGCCCAGTCACGGTGACGAAACCGAAATTGCGGATGCTTGCGCCGGTAGCGCGCGCATTGCGGTCGATCACGACCACGCGCTTGCCCGCCCGTGCTGCCGCCAGCGCATGAGCGAGGCCCACTATGCCGCGCCCGACCACCGCAACGTCAAATTCTCGGTTCATGCTGCCCTTGCCTGCCTGTGACCAACTGTCGCAATCCTGCGTCACGGGCGGTTTGGGCCGAACGGCCGATCAAGGCCAATGCATATGAGGCATAGCGACCATAGACGCACGGGCCAGGGTTGCGGCGCGAACTCAGGTCCGCGCCGCATACCGATCAGTTATCGATGCGTGCCGTCTTGTCGAAGCGCGCGCGGAAGTCGGTCAGGTCGATGGCGAACTCATCACCCTTCACGAAGGTCGCATCGTCCATCTTGGGTTGCTCAACGGGCCGATACCAGGCGGCATAGTCCGGCGTTTCGCTGCTCAGCTTTTTATAGTGGGTGGAATAGGTGCGGATCTTCACCGCCGGCGTCGCCGCGCCCATGTCGAAGGTCATGAGGCGCAGCCAGCCATCGCCGATGCCCTCGCCCTGTTGCAGCTTCACGCCTGCATCCTTGGCGGTCTGGCCGCGGGCCTGATAGTCGGACAGGATCTGATAGACTTTGTGTCCATAGCGGTTGTCGTCGGCGCGGAAGGCCTGGGCATGTTCGTGACCGCACAGCAGCATGAAAATCTGGTCGTGCTGGCTCAGAAACTTGTCCCACACCATCTGCGGGTTGTTATCTTCCGGGTCGACGGCGGCATTGTCGATCATCGGATTGGCGATCCGCGCGCCGCTGGTGTCCAGATAGTCATGGGTCGATACGATCGTCGGGAGGCCCGGATATTTCTTGATGACCGATGCCGCCCAGGCGAGCGAGGCGTTGGGCGCGTCGAACTGAAGGCCGATGTGCAGGAATTTATAGCCGCCCGCGGTGAAGATCTGCGCGCTGTCCGCCCCGTCGTCATGGCTGGCGACATACCAGCTCTTGCCCTTGAAGAAGTCCGACTGGTCGGAAAAGACCGACTTGAAGTTGGTGAGGCCGCCTGCGTGCAACATTCCCAGGCTCGACATATCCTTGAACTGCGCAGCGGGTGGATGGTTGGCGTCGGTCCACATCGCGTCATAATCGTGATTGCCGGGCACGACGGAGAATGGCACCTTCCCCGCGATCATCTCATAACCCTTGCGCGCCATCGGCATTTCGACCGTCTTCACCTTGGGCGTCGGAGCGAAGTGCGTGTCCATGATGGGATTGGCCACGCGCTTGAACCCGCGCGCCGCATGGGCGGGGTCGATCGGCAGCGTCTGGTGCTGCCACACATCGCCCAGCGCCGTCACGAAGGCGATGTCCCCGCCCGCACTTTCCAGATTGGCGGCGATATAGGCCATCTGGTCCAGAAACTGCTGGCTGGCGTCGAAGGCGAAGCCCTCCGCCTTCTGATGGGTATAGTCTATATAATTCTGCGTGTCGGGAATGACCGCGATGGTGAAGCTGTCGTCGGCCGCCAGCGCGGGAACGGCCAGCGAAGCAAGGGCGCAGCCCAAGAGCGCACGACGCGCGAGTGTCTTGATGGAAGTCATGCAGCGTCTCCTGTTGAACGATGTCAGAAATTGAAGCCGAATTCGGCGCGGTAGGTGCGGCGCGTACCGGCGATGAAAGTCGGAATACCGAAATAGTCGCCGGTATTACCGGCATCGACGATGAATTTCTTGTCGGTCAGATTGTCGCCGATCAGGGCGAAGCTCCAGCGCTTGTCGGCGGGCGTGAAGGTGATCCGGGCGCTGAGCAGGCCGTAGCCATTCTGATATTCGTCGACCACCCGGTCCGAATAGGCGGCCGGGGTGCGCTGCTGCAGGTCCAGCCGGTCATTATCCTCGAAGAAGAACATTTTCGACTGCCAGCTGTAGAGCGGCGCGAAGCCGATGGTGCCGCCCTTGAGCGGCGCTTCGAAATTGCCGCCGATCGCGAATTTATGGTCCGGGCTGTTGCGGAAAAAATTGCCGTCATACAGGCCAGCGCGGAAACGGGCATGATTGTAGCCATAGCTGCCGAAGATCGAGATGCCCGGTTTGATCTCATAGCTCAGCTGGGTTTCGAAGCCGGTCGCGTCCGCCTTGCCCGCATTGACCGTGGCGACGATGCCGTCCTTCAGGCCCAGCGTCTGGAAATTCTCATATTTATAATGGAAGACCGACGCGTCGCCGACCAGCTTGCCGTCGAGCAGGCGGAACTTGACACCGATCTCGCCCGATTTCAGCGTCTCCGTGGGGATCAGCTGCGATGGCGTCCTGGGGTTCAGCTGCAACACTTCGGGACGCTTGCCGATGCCATAGACGGCATAGAGATTGACGTCGGGCGTCAACTTGTACCGCACGCCCGCGCGACCGGTGACATTGCTGGAACTGTTGCTGCCCCGGATCACCGCATTGCCGGGCGTCGGCTGCAACAGCAGGCCGCCGCCGGTCAGTGATGATACGCCCAATGGCGTCAGCCCCTGGAGCGTCAGATCCTTCTTGTCCCAGGTCGCGCGGCCACCGGCGAACAGTTCCAGCCGATCGGTCAGATGCGCGGTCACATCAGCAAAGAGGTCATAGGTATCGATCTTGGCGCCGGTCAGCTGCTGGTCGAGCTGAAACGCCTTGAGCGCGTTCGCCCTCGATCCGAGCAGCGCGTTGATCTGATCGTTGGTCAGGCCCTTCGGTGCGAACTGTTGCAGCACGCCGCCCAGCAGCAGCGCCATGGCCCGCTCGTCGTAGCCCATTTCCATGCTCATGCCGTTATTGGCGTGGAAATAGCTGCCGCCGACAAAGCCCTCGAAAATGCCGAGGCCGGAGAAATTGAGCCGCAATTCCTCAGAGATCTGTTCGCCATCATTGCATTGATGATAGGCGATCAGGTTGGTCGGCGTCCCGTCATTGTCACCCGACTGGCAGGCATCATACCAGCGATAGCCGCTGATCGAGGTCAGGCTGAACCGGTCGTTGAGGCGCCAGTCGGCGGTGCCGCTGACGCCGACGATTTCGCGGTGGAAATAGGGATCGGGCAGCGTGCCGAACGTGTCGAGATGTGTCGGCGTCCAGAAATTGAGATCGCCCACCACGGCGCCTGTGGTCTGGTCGAGCGGCAGGAAGGTGTGCGACTTGAACGGCACACCGCCCTTGGTATCGTCGACATCATAGGTGGCGACCAGGTTGAACTTGAAGTCACTCGACGGTTCCCATTTGCCCGCAAAGCGATAGGCCTGCGCGTTGACGGCATTATAGGTGCCGCTGCCGTCGCTATCATCGACGAAGCCGTCGCGCTTGCGCTTGAGCGCGCCGAAACGAATCGCCAGCGTTTCGCTGATGGGCAGGTTCACGACGCCCTGTAGGCTGTAATAATTATAATTGCCCGCGCCGCCCTTCACTTCGACCGACAAATCATCGGTCGGCCGTTTCTGGAAAATGGAAACGCCGCCATTGAGCGCCGAACGGCCGTGCAGCGTCGACTGGGGGCCTTTTTCCACTTCGATCCGGTCGATATCGAACAATTCGCCATAGGCCGAAGCGGTCTGGACCACGGCGACGCCATCCTGAAACACCGCGACGCGCTGTTCGGCCTGCGGCGAGAAATCGTTGGAAGTGATGCCGCGCACTGAAAAACCCGGCGCGAACTTGTCCTGCAACTGGATCACGAGCCCCGGCGTTATCGCGGAAACCTTGATCAGTTCGGTGCCGCCGATCTGGTCCAGAAAGGCGCCGCCATAGGCGCTGATCGACATCGGCACATCGGTGATACGCTGTTCGCGCTTCTGCGCGGTGACGACGATATCGCCCGACGGACCGGAAACATCCTCCGGCGCGCCATCGGCAGCCACCCGATCCGCAGCAGATACATGAGTCGCAGACAAAGCCAATATACTGGAAAAGGTAAGGAAATTTCGGAGCATGAGGCACACCCTTTGACGTGACACTATTTACGAGACGCGCCTGTATCGATATTATGTGACAAATTTGTGTGCGACCGCAGCACGGGGTAGAAAGCGATATGGATGCCTATGCACAGGAAGTTACGCGCGGCCGCGGGCGACCCCGCGACGAGGAAAAGGACAGCGCCATTCGTGAGGCCGCTTGGCGGGTTCTGGCGGAAAAAGGCTATGAAGGGCTGACTTTCGAGGCGGTTGCGGAGCTTGCGCAGTGCAGCCGTTCGACCCTCTACCGACGTTTTGCCGGCAAAGCCGAACTGGTGGAAGCGGTCCTTGGCCAGACGTCCCGCGCCCTTGAACCCAATACCGACAATATGGCCCCGCGCGAGGTGCTGATCGCCCATGCGACCGCGCTTCGTGAATATATGTCGGACGTTCGCGGTCCCGCCACGCTCAACGTCTCGGTCAGCGCTCCGCACCATCCCGAGCTCGCGGAAGCAATAAAACGTCACTCATCGGGCGAGCAGGAATATTATCTGCGCGAATTCAGGCGCCTCGGTCCGCAAGGCATGTCCGCAGAGGCTTTGGATTTCGCTTTCAATACATTGGTGGGCAGCGTCATCTTCCATGTCGCGATCCGGCGCATCGCCCCAAGCGACGCACAGATCGCGCTGCTGGTCGACCAGTCGATCGCCCTACTGAACGAAGGCAACGGCTGCGAGCAGGATCGTTTCGAAGAACGACCATAACACCGGCCGCGACCGATGCGCATGTCGCTGCCGTGACCAACTTGTAACATATTTGCGTCACAGGGGCGGTAGGATCGGCGAGGAGCCTGGTGTCGCTCCACATGGAGCAGGGGGTTAGTTTGAGCGTCAATTTCCTCCATCTGCGCTCCTTCTACGCCGTCGCCAGCGAACGCAGCGTCAGCAAGGCAGCGCGGCGGCTTAATATCTCCCAACCGACTTTGTCGAAGCAATTGAAGGCCTTGGAGGATCGCTACAAAGTCAAGCTGATCGAGGGCACGCGCCCGCCGCTGACGCTCACATCCGCCGGGCGCGCGCTGTTCGAGAAGGCCGAAGACCTGTTCGGCATCGCCGACGAGATCGGCGCGCTTTTGGGGGAGGACGACATCGACAGTGGCGCGTTGCTGCGCCTAGGCACCGACTCGCCACCTTATGCCGCCGAATTCATGGCCGCCTTCAAGACCGAAGTGCCCAACGCCCATTTTCGCGTCACCATCGCCAACGCCATGCAGACCAACGAACTGCTGCTCAAGGCGCAAATCGACATCGGCATCATCTGCGAGCCGCCGATCGAGACCGACTATAGCTATACCCCGCTCTATGCCGACCGGCTGGTCGCCATCCTGCCCGCTTCCTGGCCTGATGACGGGGCGAGCATCTTGCCGCTCGAACGACTGGGACAGGAAATCCTATTGGTGCGCGAAGCGACTTCGCGCACTTTGGCCGCGATGAACCGGCTGCTGGCCGACACGGAAATCACGCCGCGTCAGACGATGGAACTCCACACGCGCGAAATGATCCGGGAAGCAGTCGCGCAGGGCATCGGCATGAGCCTCATGTTCGAAAAGGAATGCCCACCCGACAGCCGCATCCGCGTCCTGCCGCTCGACACGCGCTCCTCGCTGATCGAGGTCAAGGGCTATCTGGCGGTCAGGACCGAGCGCAAGCGTATGCCCCTGATCCGCCAATCCCTGGCCATCGCCAAGAAGATGGCGGCGCAAGGCTGACGCTGCGCTGCCTTATGAGGCGAAGGGGGTATCGCCAACCTCTCCACCCACATTCATCCGCCGACGGCTCAAAGCCACGTCCGATGCGCCATTAGGACTCCTTGTTCCAGCCCATCGCCTGCATCATGATGTCGAACAGTCGCGTATTCGGGAAGAAACCGTGCACGCGCTCCGCCCCCGGCCCGGAAGCCGCAGCGATAACCTCCTCGCCCGTATGACCATCCTCGACGCCGATCACCGGATTGGTCGCAATCGTCGCGCCCGGCTTGGCCGCCTCAGCCGCATATTGCTGAGCAAGCGGCGTCCCGCGCACGCCTCCACCCATGCGCAGCGCGAAGCTGTGATCGGCCGTGAACAGGATCAAGGTATCCTTGCCGGCCATGGCGCTGACCCGGCGGATCATATCGTCCATTTCGACGACATGGCGCAGGCCCTGTTGCGGATTGTCGGTATGCATGTCCCATTCGACCATCAGGAAATAGCCCTTGGGATTGCGCGCGAGTTGGCCAATCGTCGCTTCCACTGCCGGGATCGGAGCGAAATCGGCGTCACGCAGAATGGCTGCCCGCCCGGCCGCGCGCACAAGCGCGGGGTCAGCACCGAACTTATATCCCGCCTTTGCAAAGGCCTGCTCGGGCGTCGTCTGCCGCTTGGCGAAAGAGGTGGCTGCATCCGCCTGCCCCTTGCCGATCAGGATATCGACGCCGTCCCCGAAACGGGGCGCGAGCATCTGGCGGAAAATCTCATCCTGGTCCTTGCGCGAGGCGACATGGGCGTAGCAGGCGGCCGGTGTGGCGTCCCAGATCTTCATGTTGGTGACGACGCCCGTCGATAGCCCGCGCTGCTCGGCATATTCGAGGAAGCTCTTCACCGGAGCGACGCCGCCGCCCGCGCCCTTGGGCACGACCGATATCATCCCGCTGTCCGTCTTTTGGCCAGTCATGATGGCACTCATGCCAGCGCCCGAATCCGTGACCCAGTTGTTCAGCGCCGACGTGTCCGACAGGCCTATATTGGGCATGGATTGAATGAACAGCGACTGGGGTCGGTCGTTCGCCATGATCCCGGCCGCATTCAGGGTCGGAACGCCGCCCGCATCGCCCAGGAAGAGGATGATATTGCGCGCTTCCTGCGCTCGGGCCGGGGCACAGGAAAGGGACGTGGCCAGCAGCACGCCCGCCGCCAGCGCCGCCTTGCGGGACAAAATCTTCATAATCATTCCTTCCATCAGAAGCGCGCCCGCACGCCGGCCATCAGCGTCGTGCCATAATCGGTGTAGCCGGCAAAACGATCGTCGCGGACATATTGCCACTGGACGCCCCCCGCCACATTGATGCCCTGCACCACGAATGTGACATTGGGCGTCACCTTGTAGGAAATATCGAAATCGAGGCTGCCGAAGGCTGCGTCGTTATTCGCGGCCAGGCCTGCACCGCCGACGTCGCGCAGCACCTTGCCCCGCCAGCTATAGCTGGCGCGCGCGCCGATCGGTCCCTTTTCGTAGAAGGCCGTGAGGTTGAAACTGTCCGCCGCCACATCGGTTAGATCGTCGCGGAAAGTGGTTCCATCCGACATCGCATAGGTGCCCTTGCTGGCGGTATGCGTGTAGTTGGCCTGGAAACCGAGGCCGTCGAAGGGCGCGGGCAGCATCCTGAACAGTTGCTGATAGGCGATCTCGACCCCCGCGACATAGGCATTGCCGCCATTTTGCGGCGCGGTCAGGCGGTAAATCTGGCCATCCAGGTCGAAATTGCGGGTCTGCTGGAAGACGAAAGTGGTGATGTCCTTGTAGAAGGCGCCGCCGATCAGCGCGCTGCCCGGCGCGAAATACCATTCCACCGTGCCGTCATATTGCCAGGCTTCGAACGGGCGCAGTTCCGGGTTGCCGCCCACCGCGGTCAGCACCGTGGGGTTGGAATTGATGGTCAGCCGCGGCGCGAGATCGGCGAGCGACGGGCGCGTGATGACCTTGGATACGGCGAGATGCATCTGAAGGGTGGAGGTGAATTCGGCGACGAGATTGAACGAGGGCAGGACATTGCCATAATTGCGCTCGTAGCGAACCGGCAGCGCCGCGCTGCCATTGTCGGCATAGCCCGACGAAGTCTGGCGGGTATGGGCGTAGCGCACGCCTGCATCGCCGCGTATGGTCACGCCGCCGACCGGAAAGCTGAATTCCGCCATGCCATAGCCGTCGATAATCCGTTCATCGATCGCATAGCTGTTGCGGCGGTCCCCGCGCGTCAGGTCCGCGCTCAACAACGCTTCCTTGCCGGTGGCAGCGGCCCAGAACCGATCGGGGTCGGGCATCACCCAGTTTTTCGGCAGAATGCCCCCGACGCCATCAAGAAAATCGTCGACCGGAAAGGCGTCGAAATAGCTGTCGTCGAAGCGCTGGCCCGCAATGCCGCTGGTGAAATTGATATCCCGGCGGTTATAGGTCCGGTCGCGCTTCTCATATTTGGCGCCGAACCGCAACGCGCGCACCGCGCCATCCAGGTCGCGCGTCACGTCGAAGGTCGCGGCGCGCTGCTTGTCCAGCGAATCGTTGACGCGATATTCGATCCGCCGGCCCGGCAGGGTCGTCGATTCCGTCAGATCGGCCGTCTGGAAAGTCAGGTTGGGCAGACGGTCGCCCACCTTGCCGTAATCGAACGCGACATTGCCGACCGCGCCCAGCAACCGGGTGCGGTAGATGGGCGTGGGCGTATTGGAATAGGCCCGTCCCAGACTGGCGTCGGCAGCCAGCGTCCAGCCATTGGCCGACCATTTGGCATTGGCGCCGATCAGCCAGTTTTCATATTCGAGGCGAGACGTCTCACGCCCGATCTGGGTCGAGGTCGCCACGGTTGCGCTGGTCAGCACGCCATTTTCGATCACCGCCGTTCCCGGCACGATCGCGCGCGGCGTTGTCGCCGAGAAATCGGTCGAATAGGTCAGTTCGTCATAATCGATGTTGAGGCGGCTCCACAGGCCATCGACATTCAGTTCGAACCGGTCGTCGGGCCGCCACTGGATTGCGCCGTTCAGGCCGATGCGATCGCGATTTTCGCGTTCCAGCGTCGGCCGCGTGCTGGTCGGCACCAATATCGTATCGCCGTCGAGCGCCCCGTCGCCATTGCTGTCGATGCGACCTTCCGTCCAGCCTACACCGGTGATGCGATCCTGCCGCGTCGTGCGCTCGTCATAGACCGCCGCGATCAAAGCGCCGAACGTGCCTTCCTCATTCACCCAGCTCGCCATGCCGGAAATGCGGGGATCGACCGTGTCGGCAAGGCGCGGCGAACTGGCGGTGGCGGAAAAGGCCAGCATCGGCTTTTTGAGGTCGATCGGGCGAAAGGTCTGCAGGTTGACGATACCGCCGATGCCGCCCTCGGCCAGGTCGGCGCGCGGGCTCTTGATCACTTCCACCGCCGACATGAGTTCGGACGGCAGCGTGTCGAAACGGAACTGGCGCCCGCTCTGCCCGCTGTCGCGGACATTCTCATTGACCGCCGCGGCGCGGCCGTTGAGCGTCACGACCTGAAAATTGGCGCCCAGACCGCGAATGCGGACGAATACGCCCTCGCCCCGATCGCGCACGATCGATACGCCTGGCACACGCTGAAGAGCTTCGGCGATATTCTGCGCCGGAAACTTGCCGATATCCTCGGCCTTCACCACGTCCACGACATTGGCCGCCTTGCGCTTTTCCGCCAGCGCACCCGACAAGCTGGCGGCATAGCCCGTAACGATGATGTCGGGATTGGTGTCCGTCGTCGCGGTGCTGGCGGCATCCAGTGGCGTGGCGGCCGCCGCGACGATCAGCAACGCGCCGTTGGGCTGGCGGCGAACCGCCAAGGGTTTGCCCTGGATGAGCCTTTCGACTGCGGCCATCGCACCCATCCGGCCGCTGACGGGCGCTGTGGTCATGCCTGCGACAACCTGCGGCGCGAACAATATGTCGGTGCCTGTCTGCCGGGCGAGCGTTTCGAACGCCTGACTCAAAGGCTGCGCCGCGATCTGGACGGAAACCACGCGCTCCTGCGCCTGTGCGGGCACGGCGCAGAAAGCGGCCAGTGCGACACCCAGCACAAGCGAACGGCGCATCTTGCGCGATGAATTGACGGTCACGAAAACACCCCCATGAACACGGCAACGGTGCCGCGCTCCCCCGACGCACCAGGGGACCGATACCTCACCCCGGAGGAAAAGATTTTTTCAGCCGCCCAACAATATCCTGTCATCGACCTGCCGCATACGGATCGACAATAGTTGCGACAGGGCCTGCGCCAGCGCCACATTGTCCCCCATGCGGTACATGCCGCTCACCCGCAGCCCGCCCGTGTGCGGATCGGCGATCACGAGCTTCGTCCGGCTGTAGCGATTGGCCTCCGCCGCCACGGCATCCAGCGGATCGTCGTGAAAGGCGGCCCGGCCGCTTTGCCAGGCCTGCGTCGTCTCGGGGTCGGGGCGGTCGATCTTTACCGCATCGCGCGCATCCGATTGCAGCCGCTCCCCCGGCGCCAACATGCGACGCTGCACGCCGTCGATCGCGACCTCCGCCTTTCCGGCCAGGGACGTCATCGCGAAACGATCATCCCGGTCGCGCCGCAGGTCGAACCGGCCTGCATCGGCGGTGAACGCGCCCTTGCCGGCCTCTATGGCGAAGGGAATGGGTGCGGGCTTTACGGAGAGCGCAACCCGTCCCCGACGCAGCCATAAATGCCGGCGGCGCGCATTGGCGAACACCTGAACCTGCGTATCGGCATCGAGGAAAAGAGACGAACCTTCGGCAAGCAGCACGCGGCGCTGCTCACCAATATCTGTCTCATAGCGCGTGCCGGCATAGGCTGCCTGCATGGCGACCATGCCACCACCGCCCACCACCAAAGTTCCAGCGCAGGCGGCCAGCACCCGGCGGCGCGACACAAGCGGCAGCCGCGCCTGAGGGGGCGCGACACCGACGCCCGGCACGATCGACCAGATATCCGTCGCCCGTTCGAAGGCCTGCGCATTGGCTGGATCCGCGGCGAGCCAGGCGTGAAAGGCCCGCTCGTCGTCCGCAGTCTTGCCGTCCGCATTGAGCCTTGCGATCCAGTCCGCGGCGGTCCGGGGTGATGGGCGCTCACCGGACATATCGGAACTCACCAATCCTTCGTCCAATCGCCCAGGAACGTCATTGCCCTGGCCATATGCTTCTCGACCGCGCTTTGGCTTATTGCAAGCCGCTCGGCAATCTCGCGATATTTAAGATTGTCGATCCGTTGCAGCAAGAAGACTTCGCGGGTCCGGGGCGGCAACCTGTCTATCCCCTCACGCACCCGCGCGAGCCTGGCCCGCGCGATGATCGCCTCATCCTGCATGGGTCCACCGTCACGCACCATGTCGAGCGCATCATCCCCGGTATTCGCGCCTCGGACCTTCTCCCGGCGATAGGCGTCCCGCGCCCGGTTGACCGCCGCCCGGACAAGGAAGGCCTCCTCATTGTCCGGCCGGTCCGATCGCGCGGCCATGCGGACATAGGCGTCGTGCAACAGATCCTCGCTGTCCGCACGCCGGGTGAGACGCTCGACCTGCACGAGCAGACCTGCCCAACCTGCCCAAAGGCGGCTGGTCGATGCCTTGTGCCCGTGCCCGATGTCTTGATCGCCCATGGGCGAGGCGACTTAGGTGTCGCTACGGACAGTTTGATGACCGACCGGCGTCAGTTCGATGACACCGCTCCTTCCTCTTTTTTGGGCAAATTCGCGGGCGATCGCAATCGCTTCGGACCGCCACAGATTTGTCACCTGCCCGTCCTAGGGATGGCGGCAGGTCTGACTTTTCGCGACACATCAAGTCCATGCGGGATTTGGTGGGCGCGGTCCATTTGTGGGGAAATGCGTGTCATGGCGTCGAACGTCTTCATTAACGAAATCCATTATGACAATGCTGGCACGGACAGCGGAGAATTTGTGGAGATCGCCGGGCTGGCGGGCACCGACGTCACCGGATGGAGCATCGTCCTCTACAATGGCAATCCCAGTTCGCGCGCCAGCTACAGCACCCAGACGCTGAGCGGTGTGATCGCCGACCAGCAAAATGGCTATGGCACGATTCGCGTCGCCTATCCCGCCAACGGCATCCAGAATGGCGGATCGGGCGCCAATGGCGAGCCGGACGGCGTGGCGCTGGTCGACGCGCAGGGCAATGTCGTCCAGTTCCTGAGCTGGGAAGGCAGTTTCGTGGCGGCCAACGGCCCGGCCGCCGGCATGACCAGCACCAATGTCGGCGTCTATGAGGACGGCGCGCAGAGCGGCACGTCGATCGGCCTGGTCGGCAATGGCACGAGCGCCGGGGATTTCCAGTGGGCGCTCATCAATGGCGCGACGGCGGGGACGGTGAATAATGGCCAGAGCTTCGGCGGCACCGGCCCGACCCCCACACCCGGCACGCTCGGCATCGCCGACGCCAGCGTGATCGAAGGCGACAGCGGCACGCAGGAAATCATCTTCACCGTCAGCCGCACGGACGGCAGCACTGGCGCGGTTTCGGCCGATTGGACGCTGAGCTTCGGATCGGCCGATGCGGCCGATTTTGACGCGGGTATCGCCACGAGCGGCAATGTGACCTTCGCCGACGGCGCGACCACGGCGGAAATCCGCCTGCTGGTCCGGGGCGATACGCTGTTCGAGGCGAATGAGAGCTTTGCCGTCACCTTGAGCGATGTCACCGGTGGCGCAACGATCGGTCGCGCGACCGCAACCGGCACCATCAGCAATGACGATACCGCGCCGCCCGCGCCCGCCGCCAACGTCTTCGTCAACGAAATCCATTATGACAATGTCGGCACCGATGCGGGCGAGGCGATCGAGATCGCCGGGGTCGCAGGCACCGACCTCGCCGGCTACAAGCTGGTTTTCTATAACGGGACCAACACGCCGGACGCTGCGCCGGTCTATGACACGCTCACCCTGTCGGGCGTGATCGACGATGAAGGCAATGGTTTCGGCGCCCTCTCCTTCGCGCGGGCGGGCATCCAGAATGGCGGCGCGGATGGTTTCGCGCTGGTCGCGCCCGACGGCACGGTGATCCAGCTTCTGTCCTATGAAGGCACCTTCACCGCCGCGCCGGGCACCCCGGCCGCCGGCATGACCAGCACCGACATCGGTGTGGCGCAGGAACCCGCGCCGGGCGCCGGCCTCACGCTCCAGTTGACCGGCGCCGGGTCGAGCGCCGCCGATTTCAGCTGGACCGCGGGTTCGGCCGGAAGCTTCGGCTCGCTCAACGCCGGCCAGTCCTTCCTGCCCGCCGACGGCCCCAGCCATCTGCGCATCGACGACGCCCGGATCGTCGAGGGCGACGACGGCACCGCCAACATGGTCTTCACCGTCCATCGCGCCGGCGGTCAGGCCAATGCGGTGAGCGTCGATTATGCCGTCGTCCTCGACGGCACGGCATCCGTCGACGACCTGACCGCCGACGCATTGCTGTCCGGCACGATCAGCTTCGCGGCGGGCGAATTCACCAAGCAGATCCTCGTCGCGGTCAAGGGCGACACGCTCAGCGAAACCAACGAAACCCTATCGGTCCAGCTGGGCGCGGCGACGGGCGACGTGGTCATCGACCGGGGCGGCGCCACCGGCACCATCGTCAATGACGATCCCATCGCGCTGTCCATCGGCGCGATCCAGGGCGAAGGCCATATGTCGGCCTATGTCGGCCAGACCGTGATGACTGACGGCATCGTCACCGCCGTCGCCGGCAACGGCTTCTACCTGCAATCGGCGGTGAGCGACGGCAATGACCGGACCTCCGACGGCGTCTTCGTCTTCACCTCCTCCGCGCCCGGCGTTGCCGTCGGCGACGTCGCCAGCGTGCGCGGCACGGTGGCGGAATATGCCGGCGATGCGCAGAGCCTGTCGGTCACGGAGATCGTGTCGCCGACTGTCAACGTCACCAGCCACGGCAACGCACTGCCGACGGCGGTGTTGATCGGCGAAGGCGGGCTGACCCCGCCGACCCAGGCGATCGACCATGACCCGCTCACCAATTACGACCCGGCCAATGACGGCATCGACTTCTGGGAAGCGCTGGAAGGGATGCGCGTCACCATCGACGCGCCGCAGGCCGTGTCCAACACCAACGCCTTTGGCGAAACCGACGTCGTGGCTTCGCATGGCGCAGGCGCCACCGGCATGAACGATCGCGGGGGCATCACCATTTCCCCCAATGAAGACGGCACGGTCGACTATAATCCCGAGAAGATTCAGATCGACGCCGACAGCATGATCCTGCCTGGCTACACCCCCGATCACAGCATCGGCGACCAGTTGGCCAGCGTTACCGGCGTGGTCAATTATGCCTTCGACAATTATGAGATATTGGCGACCGAAGCCGTCACCGTCACCAAGGATGTGACGCTGGAGCGCGAGGTGACGACGCTGGCGGGGGACGCCAATCATCTGTCGATCGCCACCTATAATCTCGAAAATCTGGATGTGGGCGACAACAAGTTCGACATATTGGCCGACAATATCGTCTATAATCTGAATGCGCCCGACATCATCGCCGTCCAGGAAATCCAGGACGCCGACGGCGCCGGCACGGGATCGGACCTGTCCGGCACGGTGACGGCGCAAGGCCTGATCGACGCCATCTACGCCCAGTCGGGCAAGACCTACGCCTATATCGAGATCGCGCCCGATACGGCCAATTCGACCGGCGGCGAGCCCAATGGCAATATTCGCAACGGCTTCCTCTACAATGTCGATCGCGTCTCCTATGTCGATGGCAGCGCCGAACTGATCACCGGCGCAGCCTATAATGGCAGCCGCAACCCGCTGGTCGCGCAATTCAACTTCGCGGGCCAGACGATCACCGCCATCGACGTCCACTTCACCTCGCGCGGCGGCAGCGACCCGAACTGGGGCAATACGCAGCCGGCCGAAGCCGCGGGCGACGCGGCCCGCACCGCCCAGGCGGCGGGCGTCAAGGCCTATATCCAGGAGCATCTGGCCGACGACCCGTCGCTCAACATCGCGGTGCTCGGCGACTGGAACGGTTTCTATTTCGAGAACGCCCAGACCCAGCTGACCGATCCGGCGCAGGGCGGAATGCTGACCAACCTCAATACACTGCTGCCGGCCGAAGAACGCTATAGCTATATGTTCGAGGGTAACGCCCAGCAGCTCGACAACATCCTCGTCACCGGCGGTCTGGCCCAGAATGCGCAATATGATGCCGTCCATCTCAATGCGCAGTTCGACGGCAGCCGCGCCACCGATCATGACCCGCAGCTCGCGCTGCTCATGCTGGGCGCCGCGCCGACCGATCTGGTGCTCAGCCACGCCGAAGTCGCCGAAAACCTGCCCATGGGCAGCATCGTCGGCACGCTGGCGGCCACGGACACGGCGAACGACGTGCTGACCTATACGCTCCTCGACGATGCGAACGGCCTGTTCATCGTGGACGCACAAACCGGCGTGATCAGCACGACCGCCACGCTCGATCATGAGGCGGTCGCCTCCCACATGATCGTTGCGCAGGCGACCGACACGGGCGGCCTGTCGGCCCAACAGGGCTTCACCATCGCGGTCGGCGACGTCAACGAAGCCCCGACCGCCGTGAACGACCTCATCACGGTGAACGAGGATGCGACAAGCCCGAATCTCTGGTCGACCCTGATCGGCAACGACAGCGATCCCGACACAGGCCAGATCCTGACGATCAGCGCGGTCGACACCAGCGGCACGCTGGGCAGCGTCATCTTCGACGCGGCCAGTCAGGAATTGCGCTATGTCGCGGACAATGATGCCTTCGATACACTGGCGACCGGCGCGAAACAGACCGACAGCTTCACCTACACGGTGAGCGACGGCAACGGCTTGACCAGCATGGCGACGGTCGAGATCAACGTGAACGGCATCGCCGATGGCATTACCCGCACCGGCTCCATCTTCTCCGACACGCTGAACGGCACGGCGGGCGAGGACAAGCTGTCGGGTGGTCTGGGCAATGACACGCTGAACGGCCTGGATGGGCACGACATTCTCGACGGCGGCCTGGGTAATGACAGGTTGAACGGCGGCATCGGCCATGACGTGCTGTTCGGCGGCCTGGGCAACGACATTCTGAATGGCGGCGATGGCAACGACATATTGTTCGGCGGGCTTGGCGACGACATGCTGACCGGCGGCAACGGCGCTGACTTGTTCCATTTCGGCCGGCTTGAGGGCAGCGACCGGATTCTCGATTTCAATGTGGCTCAGGACAGCATCGTCCTCGACGACGGCGTGTCGGTGCTCCGCTCCAAGGTGTCGGACGTCGACCGCGACGGGGTGAAGGACCTGACCCTGACGCTCAGCCTCGGCTCCAGCGTCACCCTGTTGGGGGTGAGCGACGCCAAGGCGGTCAAGTTCGCCGATACCGACTATTGGTCCGATCACCAGCCGGGCCTGGGCGGCGCGTTGGATGGTATCGGGGATTTCATCCTTGGTCGCCTGAGCCCGCTGCTGGATATGAACCATAGCCTGTAGGTAAACGCGGCCAAGGCGGATGAATGATGATGACCACGCGATGGGTCGCCCATCGCGTGGTCATCGCCTTTTACCGAGCTGGGACGATCAATTTCCGATCCGGTTTCCCACTGTCATGCTGGCTTCATACTCCCCTCCTAACCGGACGCCGAAGGGGAAATATCATGTATATTCGTTCGCTTACGATCGCAGCCCTCAGCCTGTCCGCTTCCGCTACGGCAACCGCCTATGCGCAGGCCGCGGATGTCGAATCGGGCGATTCGATCATCGTCACGGCGCAGCTGCGCGAACAGGACGCGATCGATGTGCCGATGGCATTGAGCGTCGTCGGCAACGAACAGCTTGACCGGTTCGGCCTCTATGAATTCGATGCGCTCTCGCGCTTCGTTCCCGGTTTCGAGGTCCAGAACCAGTCGCCCAACAATCCGGGCTTCGTCATGCGCGGCATCACATCGGACAGCGGCACCGCGTCCAACGAGCCGCGCGTGTCGGTCTTTCAGGATGGCGTGTCCATTTCCAAGTCGCGCGGCTCCTATGTCGAACTGTTCGACGTCGAGCGCGTGGAGATCGCCAAGGGACCGCAATCGACCCTCTATGGCCGTGGCGCATTGATCGGCGCGGTCAACATCATCCAGAACAAGGCGAAGCTCGACAGCTATGAAGTCGCGGGCCGCGCTTCCTACGGCAATTACGACGCCTGGCTGGCCGAGGCTATGGTCAATGCGCCGATCGGCGAGGGCATGGCGATCCGTCTCGCGGGACGCATCCGCAAGCGCGACGGCTATGTCGAAAATCTGCTGGGCGGCGAGGACTTCAACTCGGTCGACACCAAGGCGGTGCGTGGCAGCTTCCATGGCGAAAAGGGCGACCTCAGCTTCGATTTGATCGGCAATTATCAGAAGGACAGCCCCAACGGCACGGCCTTCAAGTCGATCGCCTATAATCCAACCGATCCCGCAACCGGCGCGGTGATCGGCAATCGTGGCCGCAACAGCGGCGCAGCGCTGGTCGCCGGCAGCGGCTTCGAAGGCGGCAAGAATCTGGGCCTCGACCGGCAGGTCTGGGGCGTGACGGGCATCGCCAGGCTGAAGCTGGACGACCGCTTCAGCCTGACCTCGACCACCGCCTTCCGCCGGTTCGACGCGCTCGAAATCTTCGACGCGGATGGCATTTCGCTGCCGATGCTGACCGCCGCAGAGGATGCGCGCGGCCGTCAGACCAGCCAGGAATTCCGCCTGACCTATGAGGAAGGACCGATCACGGCCTTCCTGGGGGCGAGCTATTTCCATGAGGAAGGCACCCAGCGCGCCCCGACCCAGTTCGATGAGCGCGCGGCGCTTGCACGGCTGGCGGGCGCTCTGAATGGTGGTGGCGCGATCCCCGGCCGCCCGGCGAGCGATCCGGTTCCCGCCGCCATCCTGGCCAGTCCGGCCTTTACCGGCGCCCTGCTACAGGGTGTGGCGAATGCCTATGGTGTCGCGCTGTCGGGCGCGCAGGCGCAAGCGATCGCCGCCAACCTCAAGTCCAATCATCTGGAAAGCACCACCAACGGATCGCGCACCCGCGCGTTCGACTTGTTCGGCGACGTGACCATTCGCCTGTCGGATCAGTTCGAGATTGGCGGCGGCCTGCGTTATACCCATGACGACAAGCGTTCGACTTTCGTCTCTTCGGTCGAAAATGGCCGGTCGATACTGGGCGGCTTTATCGGCGCGCTGAGCCAGCCGGCGGCGGTGCGCACGGCGTTGTTGCAGGCACTTGCCGTGCCGGGCGCAGCCACCATCCCGCCCTCCGCCGCCTATCCGGTGCCGCTGTTCGGCCTGGGGGCGCAGCCGACCGCCGGCAATGGCGGCGAGGACAGCGATATGCTCAGCAATGGCGGTTTTTCCTGGCGGTTGACCGCGCGCTACAAGCCGAACGAAGATGCCAGCCTGTACGCAACCTATGCACGCGGCCGACGGCCGGAAGTATTGGCTGCCAGCGCGCCCTCCGCGCCACTCGCCGCGACGCGCTTTTCCATCCTCGATTCCGAAACGGTCGACAGTTTCGAGGTCGGCGCAAAAACCGCGTTGATGAACCGCACCCTGTTCATCGACGGCGCGGCCTTCTATTATCAATATGATAATTTCCAGACCACGGTGCAGCAGGGAACGCAGTTCGTCCTGACCAATGCAGGCAAGGCGGAAAGCTACGGCTTCGAAGGCCAGCTCCGCTGGGTGCCGAACGATATGCTCACCCTGTTCGCGACCTATGCCTATAATCATAGCCGGTTCAAGACCGGGGTGCGCGACGGCAATCATTTCCGCCTGTCGCCCGATCATAGCGCCTCCTTCGGTGCGGAAGCCTCGCTGCCCGCCGGCCCCGGACGGATCATCTTCACGCCGAGCGTCACCTGGCAGTCGAAGGTCTTCTTCGACGACGACAATGACCGGCCGGACCTGCAACAACCGCCGGCGGCGCTGGTTGCCGACAATATCCAAGACGAATGGCAGGGCAGCTATGCGCTGGTGAACGCGCGGCTGGGTTATGAAGCGCCGGATGGCGCCTGGCGGATCGAGGGCTTTATCGAAAATGCCTTCGACAAGAAATATATCATGGATGCGGGCAATACCGGCGACAGCCTGGGTATGCCGACCTTCATCGCCGGCGCCCCGCGTTTCTACGGCATTTCCGCCAGCTTCCGCTTTGGCGGTGCCCGATGAGCGGCGACATGGTGAAGCTGAACCGCCGCTCCGCTCTGGGGCTCATCGGTTCGGGCGCGATCCTGCCCAATGTCGGCATGGCGGCAACCCCCGTCGCCGCCAGCTTCGCCCATGGCGTAGCGAGCGGCGATCCCACGCCGCGCGGCGCGATCCTGTGGACCCGCGTCACGCCCGCCGATCCGACCCAGAGCGAAGCGATCGGGCTGCGTTGGCATGTGGCCGATAGCGCAAACGGACGGCCGGTCGAAAGTGGCACAGCCCAGGCCCGGCCGGCGCGGGACTTCACCGTGAAGGTCGAACCGCGCCGTCTGAAAGCCGGGCGGGATTATCATTACTGGTTCGAACTGGCTGACGGCGGCAAATCGCCGGTCGGCCGCTTCCGCACCTTGCCGGACGGCGCGGCTGCCGACGCCGTGCTGGCGGTTGTGTCCTGCCAGCTTTATCCGGGCGGCTTCTTCACCGCCTATGATTCGATCGCGGCGCTCGAACGGATCGATGCCGTCGTGCATCTGGGCGACTATATCTATGAATATGGGGCTGACGGCTATGGCGCGGAGATCGGCCGCAAGCTCGGCCGGGTGCCGGAACCCGCGCATGAGATCGTCACCCTCGCCGACTATCGCACCCGCCACGCCCAGTATAAGCGCGATCCGAGCCTGCAGGCGGCACATGCGCGGGCGGCCTTCATCTGCGTCTGGGACGATCATGAAACCGCCAATGACAGCTGGATCGGCGGAGCGGAAAACCACCAGCCCGCCACCGAAGGCGACTGGGCGAAGCGCAAGGCCGTGGCGATGCAGGCCTATTTCGAATGGATGCCGATCCGCGACCCGCAGGGCGACGATGGCTGGGCGGCGATCAACCGCCGTTTCGATTTCGGCGATCTTGCGACGTTGCTGATGGTCGAAACGCGGCTGCTCGCACGCAGCGAACAGGCCGGTTTCAAGGGCGAGACACCGAGCCGGTCCGAGGTCGAGAGCGTGCTGGCGCAGCGCAACCGTCCCGACCGCGAGATGCTGGGCGAACCGCAACAGGCCTGGCTGGAGCGGGAACTGACCGCATCGGTCAAGGCCGGCACGCCCTGGCAGATATTGGGCAATCAGGTGGTGATGGCGCGCGTGAACGGACCGGACCTGGCCAGATTGTTCGGTGCGGACAAGGCGGCACAGATCGTCGCCGCGCTGGAACCGCAGGTGCGTGCGCAAGTCGAAATGGCGCAGGCCGGCTATCGCGCTGGCCTGCCCTTCAACCTCGACGCCTGGGACGGCTATCCGGCCGCGCGCGAGCGGCTCTATGAGAGCATCCGTCGCTCCGGCGCCCGTCCCCTCGTGCTGGCCGGGGACAGTCATGCCTTCTGGGCCAATCAACTTGCCGACAAGGACGGCAATCCGGTTGGCGTGGAATTCGGCACATCCTCGATCAGCAGTCCGTCGATCGGCGACACCCTGCCGCAGGTGCCGTTGGGATCGCTGCTCCGCCAGGCCAGCCCGGAGGTCCTGTTCTGCGATCAAGGCGCCAAGGGCTATATCCTGCTGACGCTCACGCCGGACCGCGCCGTGGGAGACTATATCGCGATGTCGACCATCTACGAGGCCAAGGGGACGGCACGATCTCTGGCACGCTTTGCCGTCCAGGCCGGCGCTTCTACGTTCGGCAATCCCTGACACTGGCGCAATCCGGTATGGGCGGCGCAATCGCGCCATACCGGACGCCATGCCTGATCCATCGGCATTCAGTCCCGTCGGAACGGATCATGCCACAGTGATCGGCCGGCCGTTTCCGGCATGAAATGGAGCGCCACCAACCCCACGACACAGGCGAGCATCATGTAGAAGGCCGGCATCAGTTCATTGCCGGTCAGGCCGATAAGGCCGCTGCCGATCGCCGGCGCCGTGCCGCCGAACAGCGACGTGGACATATTATAGGCGATGGCAAAGCCGGCAAAGCGCGCCGCCGTCGGAAACAACGCGGGGAACGTCGCGGAAATGGTCGCCAGTTGCGGCACGTAGAGCAGGCCGAGAAGCACGAAGCCGATGATCGCACCGGCCAGGCCCGTCGCGATCAGCATGTAGAGCGGCACCACCGCCACCAGCAGACCGATCAGCGACAGCCGCCACATCGGCCTGCGACCGATCCGATCAGACATATGGCCGGCGACCGGCAGGAAGAACATCATGAAGAACATGCCGATGATCGGCACCACCAGCGCCTCGTCCGGCGATAGCCCGATGCGCCGCTGCAAATAGGTCGGCATGTAGCTGAGCAATGTATAATTGACGACGTTGAGCGCCACCACCAGGCCACCGACGACCAGCATTGGCCGCATATGATCGCGGATCAAAGATCCGAGCGAGGGTGAACTGCTTCCTTCGGCCGCCTGTTCGCGAAAGACCGGCGTATCCTCCATCCTCGACCGCAGATACATGCCGATCAGCCCCATCGGCGCGGCCACCAGGAAAGGGATGCGCCAGCCCCACTCATGCATGATCGCGTCACCCAGCAGCAGCGAGAAGCCGAGCATCAGCGCAGCGCCGAAGGAAAATCCGGCGAGCGTCCCGAACTCCAGGAAGCTGCCGTAGAAGCCGCGTCGGTCGTCCGGCGCATATTCGGCCATGAAGGTCGCCGCTCCGCCATATTCGCCGCCGGTCGAGAAGCCCTGCACCATCCGCAGCAGGATCAGCAGCGCCGGCGCCCAGAAGCCGATCCGCGCATAGGAGGGGATGAGGCCGACGGCGAGCGTCGCGCCGGACATCAGCAGGATGGTCAGCGCCAGCACCGACTTGCGCCCCAGCCGATCGCCAAGCGGCCCCCAGAAGAGTCCCCCCAGCGGCCGGACGAGGAAGGAGATGGCGAAGGTCGCCAGCGCGAACAGCACGGCGTCGTCCACCTCGCCGGGGAAGAGCGCGGCGGAGATATAGGTCACGCCATAGGCATAGATGCCATAGTCGAACCATTCAGTGGCATTGCCCAGCGCAGAAGCCGCAATGGCGCGGCGCAGGGTGGCATTGTCGGCAGTGGCCGGCCGGATCGGCGCGAAGGTGGCGGAAGCGGTCATGACATTTGTCCGTCGACTGTATTGGGGTCAAGCAGCGATGCCACCGGGGTGGTGCGCGGCACGATCTGGAAGTCCTGCTGGTCGGGCACGGGCACGGGCGGGGTCGCCGCCTGGCGCCAAAGGCCAAAGCCGAGCGTCGCGCCAGCGCACAGTCCGATGAAGAGAAACAGGCCGCCGCCGGGCACGAAACTCATCAGCATGGCCGCGCCCAGCGGGCCGACCGCCGCACCGGCCGAATAGAGCAGCACCAGCCGCCCGCTTGCCGCGACCCGTTCGGTCGCGAGCAGCCGGTCGTTGCAATGGGCGACGCACAGCGGATAGAGCGCGAAACTGAGACCCCCGAACAGCGCGCCCAATGCGAGCAACAGCGGCCCGCCCGAAGCCGACATCGCCAGCGTGAGGCAGACCGCCAGCGTGGCGGCGAAACAGCCGACGATCACCCGCCGCCTATCCAGCCGGTCGGACAGGCGGCCGAGCGGCCATTGCAGCGCGACCCCGCCCAATATGACGATCATCATGAAACTGGCGGTCGCGCCAAGGTCCAGCCCCAGCCGCCGCACATGGACGGCCGCCATGCCGTAAAAGGCGCCCAGCATCAGCCCGGTCGCGACCGACCCGACCGTGCCGAGCGGCGAGGCGATATAGAGGGCACGGATGGTGAAGGCCTGCGCCTCGACCGGCGCCGGGGCGCTGCTGCGCGTCATGCAAAGCGGGATGACGGCGAGCGAAATCAGGATGGAGGCAAGCTGGAACGGCACCGCTGGCAACGCGCCGCTGGCCGCCAGCAGCAATTGTCCGACCGCCTGCCCCGAATAGAGCGCCACCATATAGGCCGCGAGCACGCTGCCGCGCGTCTCCATCTCCGCCCGGTCGTTGAGCCAGCTTTCGAGGCAGATGAACATGCCCGCGACGCAGACGCCGTCGACAAGGCGCAGCATCGCCCAGAAAAGCGGATATTGCAGCAGCACATAGGCGAGCGTGCTGGCCGACAGCAACGAGACGAAGGCGGCGAAGGCGCGGATATGGCCGACCTGTCGCACGATCCCGCCGGCCCGCAGCGCGCCGGCCACCAGTCCACAGAAATAGGCGGTCGCGACCGCGCCGATCGCCATGGTGCCCGCCCCCGCGCGCTCCAGCCGGAGACTGATCAACGTGGCCAGAAAGCCGCTGCCTGCCATGGCCATGAAGATGGCGAGCAGCAGGCTGCGAACGGGGTGGATCGCTGACAGCATCGGGAAGCGTTCCGGCCACGGCTCATGCCGCGCGCCGGTCCTCCATCTTGCTGGCATCCTCCACCAGCGCCCGATGCAGCGCGCCGATGGCCATGTCATAATGGTCGACGTCGACGATGAACTGCACATCGACATTGCGGATCTGGTGCTGCATCGCGACCATGGGCACATGCGCGGCGTCCAGCGCCCTCAGGGCATCGCGCACCAGCCCCGGCCGCGAAATGTCGCTGCCGATCGCCGAGACGATCGCAACCGGCTGGGCCGAGATGGCGGCATCGGGATAGAGCGCCTGAAGGTCGGCGATCACCCGCTTCACCGTCGCCGCGTCGGCCGACAGATAATGGGTGATGGTGTTGGCATTGGACGCCTTGCTGACGATCCAGGCGCCATGGCGGGTCAGCGCCTCCAATATCGCGGCGTCATAGCCCTTCACGCCCACCATGTCTTGCTCGAAGAACTGCAAGGCCTGCGCCTGGCGCACCCCGGTGACGATCTCCACGCGCGGGGTGGCCGACACATAATTGCCGCAGATCAGCGTGCCGCCATCCTCCCTGTCGAAGGTGTTGCGCACGCGCAGCGGAATGTCGGTCTGACGTAACCCCCTGCCCGCGCCGGGATGGATCGCCTCCATTCCAAGGTTCGCCAACTGGTCCGCCACGTCATAATTGGTGCGGCCGATCTTTCGCGCCTTGTCGATGCCGACCAGCCTCGGGTCCGCGCTCGACAAATGAAATTCCTTGTGGATGATCGCCTCGCGCGCCTTGGTCACGACGGCGATGCGCGAGAAGGTCATTTCCGAATAGCCGCGCGCATAGCGGCGCACCATCCCCTCGCTGCACCCGGCATAGCCGGTGACGATCGGCAGGGTGGTGGTCAGGTCGATCGGCGCGAAAGCTTCCATGATACGATCGTCCAGTTCGCGCATGTCCCGCTGGTCCCACAGGGTCAGGTCGACGAACTGTGCGTTGACGCCGCGGTCGCGCAGCAGCAGCGCGGTCGAATGGGCGCTGTGCGCCTCGCCCAGGCCTGCGAGCAGTTCGCGCGCCGTCACCAGCTGTTCCCTGACGCAGAAGCGGCCATGGCTGCGCAGCCGGGCGAGATCGTCGAGGCAGGCGGCGACCGCGTCGATGCGCATGTCGACAAATGCGTTTGCTTCGGCCAGCCGGTCGGCGCGCACGAACATGCTCGCACTGCGATCCTGCATGGCGCGGCGCACCGCCTCCATCGACTGGCGCCAGCCGTCGGCATCCTCATCAGCCACGAAGCGCGCATAAACGCCCGGCGCGCCGCTTTTTTTGTGCTCCAGCAGCAGGTCGGTCATGCCGGCATAGGCCGACACGACGAAGATGCGGTTGTAAAGGTCCGCGCCCTTGCGCCCGGCGATCAGCACATTGTCGAACAGGGTGGCGGTGGCGGCCATGGAGGTGCCGCCTATCTTTTCCACGCTATGAGGATGGCTCATGCCCGCGCCTCCTCCTTCATCAGCGGCCTGGCGACAGGCGTGATGACCGTTGGTTCGCCGCGCGCTGCGATGAAGGCGGGGCGCGGCTTGTCGACACCAAAGGGCGCCTCCAGCCGGTTCGACACGGCGTTGTAGACCAGGAAAGCGTTGGCGCGCGGAAAAGGCGTGATGTTCCCGTTCGACCCGTGCATGATATTGCAGTCGAAGATCACCACCGATCCCGGCTTGCCGGTCGGCGCGACGATCCCGTATTCGTGCGCCAGTTCGGCCAGGCTGTCCTCGTCGGGGACGCCATATTCTTGGCGTTTCAGTGACTGGCGATAATGATCCTCCGGCGTTTCCCCGACGCAGGTTAGATATTGGCGATGCGATCCGGGAATCAGCATCAGCGGGCCGTTATGCGGAGTATTTTCCGCCAGCAACACCGACATGGACAATGCCCGCATACGCGGCATTCCATCCTCGACATGCCATGTCTCGAAATCGCTGTGCCAATAGAATTCCTTGCCCTGGAAGCCCGGCTTATAGTTCAGTCGCGACTGGTGAATGTAGACTTCGTCGTCCAGCAGAAAGCGGGCGACCCCGGCCAGCCGTTCGTCGGCCGCCAGCCGCCCGATCACCCGGCTCTGGGCATGGATGCGGAAGATGGAGCGGACTTCCTTGCCGCCTGGTTCAGTAATCACCGTTTCGGTTTCCAGCGCATCCGGGTCGGCCAGTAATGTGCCGGCCTCGCGCTGGAGGAAGAGGATCTCTTCGTCGGCGAAAAGATCCTCCAGCACCAGATAGCCGTCACGGTCGAACTGCGCCGCCTTCTCGCGGCTGATGGGCGCACCCTCGCTCCAGTCGCCATGGACGACCGGATCAAGACGCGGCAAAAACTCCGCCACTTGCGCGTGGCGGGACGGGTAGAGGTCTTTCATGGGACTCCCCCTTTGGAGGTTCAGACTGGTTCAGTCGGCCAACGCGGTCGCGCGCGCGGCGCTCGTGTCGGCGGGATAGGCGCCGTTCTCGTCATGCACTTCCCCGCCTGTGACCGGCGGGTTGAAGGTGCAGGCGCACAAAATGTCGGTTTCCGGGCGAACGACATGCTTGTCATGGGCATTGAGCGCATACATGACGCCCGGCGCCAGCTGATGCGTGACGCCCGTGCCCAGATCCTCGATCGTACCCGTGCCCTTGAGCACCAGCACGGCCTCCAGATGGTTCTGGTAATGCATGTGCAGTTCCTGCCCCGCATACATGGTGGTGACGTGGAAGGAAAAGCCCATATCGTCGTCCTTCAGCAGAAGGCGAGCGCTTTCCCAGCTCTTCGACTTCACATTGCGGTCGGACTTGCGGATATCCTGAAGTTTGCGAACGATCATCTCTGTCTCCTCCTCTTATTCTGCGGCGACGCCATAGGTGACGATCAGGGCGGAACGGACGCTGTCCTCCAATATGTCGAGACCGGCCGACAGGATGGCGTCCTCGATCACGAGAGGCGCCAGCACCTTGACAATCTCGTCATGCGCACCGCTGGTTTCGATGATGAGCCCCTGCGCGAAGCAGGCGGCGGTGATATTTTGCGCGGCTTCGCCCGATCCGACGTCGATGCCGCGCATCATGCCGCGGCCGCGCGTCGACAGCCCATGTTCGGCGGCCATCGCGTCGAGCCGCCGCTCCAGCAGCGCACCGCGCCGGGCAATGTCCTGCTGGAAGGCGTCGTCGCCCCAGAAATGGCGCAGCGCGGCGGTGGCGGTAACGAAGGCATGGTTGTTGCCTCGGAAGGTGCCGTTATGTTCGCCCGGCGCCCATTGGTCGAGGTCCGGGCGGAACAGGGTGAGCGCGAAGGGCAGGCCCATGCCCGACAGCGACTTCGCCATGGTGACGATATCGGGGGTGAAGCCCATGCCTTCGAAGCTGAAGAAGCTGCCCGTGCGGCCACAGCCGGCCTGGATATCGTCGACGATCATCAGCGCGCCGTGGCGCTTCGCGATCCCCGCAATCCGGCGCAGCCATGTACCCGAGGCCGCGTTGAGGCCGCCTTCGCCCTGCACCGTTTCCACCATGATGGCGGCCGGCGCGTCAAGGCCACTCGACGGGTCGGACAGGCGGCGCTCCAGCAGGTCGGCGGTATCGACGTCCGGGCCGTGATAGCCGTCATAAGGTTCGTGGCTGACATGGCTGAGCGGCACGCCCGCGCCGCCGCGCTTGGCGGCATTGCCGGTGCAGGCCAGCGCCCCCAGCGTCATGCCGTGGAAGCCGTTGGTGAAGGCGATCACCAGTTCGCGGCCGGTGATCTTGCGCGCCAGCTTGATCGCGGCCTCGACCGCATTGGTGCCGGTCGGCCCGGTGAACATCGCCCGATAGTCGAGGCCACGGGGCTTGAGGATCGCATCCTCCAGCGCCGCGAGGAAATCCGCCTTGGCGTCGGTGTGAAGATCGAGGCCGTGGGTGATGCCGTCATCGGCGATATAGTCGACGAGCGCGCGCTTGAGCACCGGATGGTTGTGCCCATAATTGAGCGTTGAACAGCCCGACAGGAAGTCGAGATAGCGGCCGCCCTGATTGTCGTGCATCCACACGCCTTGCGCCCGGTTGAACTGGCGGGGCATGGTGCGGGCATAGCTGCGCACGGCGGATTCGCGCCGCTCGTAAATGGCGGTATCGGGCATGGCGACGGTGGGCTTGGGCAGGGTCGTCAAGGTCATGGAAATCTCCTTCAAGGGCGGGGCGACAGCGGCAGCGGGCCGATGCGCACCTGCCACTCGGTGGCGTGAGCGCCGGCGAAATGGGCTTCGCGCTCGAAACGGATGCTCTTTTCGACGGGAGTGCCCCAGCGACGCGCCAGCCCCTCGAACAAGGCCCAGGACGCACGATTGTCTTCGGTGATCGTGGTCGTCAGATGGGTGATGCCGGCCTGCTCGGGTCGCGTCAGCAGCGCGTGGATCATGCGCCCAGCGAGGCGCTCGCCTCGCGCGGCGGATGATATCGCCACCTGCCAGATGAAGAAATTTGCGGGCGCAACCGGCGGGCGGTAGCCTGATACCCAGCCAACCAGCATATCGGCGCGCTCCGCGACGATGCAACTATCGGCAAAATCGGTGCATTGCAGCAGGTTGCAATAGGCCGAATTGGGATCGAGCGGCGGACAGGCCGTGATCAATCCGCTGATGGCCGGCCCATCGGTGGCGACGGGTTTGCGCAGTAATATGTCCTGCCCCTCGCCCCGTTCGGAGCGCGCAGAAGCCCGTGGCGGCGTCACGGCCGCTGTAGCTTGGGAATCAAAGATTATTCATCTCCCGAATTATATTTCCATGGGAAATTGAATCTCCCCGTCGAGACGGGCGCTTATATGCCGACATACAGCGTATCTTTCAACCCTGATTGAGAAATTATATTTTACTTATCGAAGTATATATCGGGAATGTCAGTCATGGGCGATTGTCCAAGTTGGTGTCGGCTACCGCTTCGGGCTATGCGCCAATCCATGGATTCTGAAATTGCCTCGCTGACCCTCCGCGCACTCCGCCGCGTCCTGCGCGCGACCGAGATCGGCAGTCGCCAACTGGCCGCGACCACCGGCCTCACGCCTTCGCAACTGCTGGTGCTACGCGAAATCGACGCGCGGTCCTCTGCCACACCGTCCGCCATCGCCCATGCCCTGCAATTCAGCCAGGCCACGATCACGACCATTATCGACCGCCTTGCCGCGCTGGGCTTCGTGCAGCGGCAGCGCAGCGACAAGGACAAGCGGCAATTCCATCTCAGCCTTCTGCCCGATGGGAAGATCGCGCTGGCCGATGCCCCCGACCCGTTGCAGAAGACATTTACGGATCGATTCGTCCAATTGCCCGCCTGGGAACAGGCGATGATCCTCGCTTCGGCGGAGCGGCTTGCCATGCTGATGAACGCCGACCGCATCGATGCCGCTCCCCTCCTCGACAGCGGACAGATCGACCGGTCCGAACCGCACTGACCGGCCCACGGATCAAATCCGCGGCACGGCGCATGACGTTGTTGCCCTGGCCGATCCAAACTATGGTCGCGCGATGTCGACCGCGCCCGTCCCCAGCTTCTATCTCTATGGCGAACCCCAGCGCAGCGTGGCGGAGGGCTTCGTCCATGTCGAAAGTCTGGACGATCGCTCCCGCCCGAGCGAATGGACGATCCGGCCGCATGTCCATCACGATCTCAACCATATCATCCTGATCGCCGAAGGCGGCGGCGCGATGCAGGCCGAGACCGTCCAACTTTCCTTCGACGCGCCCTGCCTGCTGCTGATCCCCGCAGGCATCGTCCATGGCTTCAGCTGGCACCGGGAGTCGCGCGGCTATGTCACCACTATCGCCGCCAGCTATCTCCAGCATCTCCTGGCCCGCGACGCCGATCTCGCACCGCTGTTCGCCCGCGCCCATGCGGTGATGCTGCCGCGGGAGGATGGAGCGGACGCCGAAGCGGTCATTGCGCGGATGGCCAAGGAACTGGGATGGTCCGGCCCCGGCCAACGCGCCGCCGTCGAATCCGCCCTGCTGTTGCTGATGGTGCTCGCCCTGCGCCATGCGACGCTGGCGGAAGCCGCCCGGCAGGGCACCACAAAGCAGGCGGCGCTGGTCGCGCGCCTGCGCGAGCGGATCGAACAACGCTTCCGCCAGCGCGAACCTGTTTCCGTCCATGCCAGGGCGCTCGGCGCCAGCCTCACCGCCCTGCGCCAGGCCTGCGCCCGTGTCGCCAACAGCTCGCCCGCGCAGATGCTCGACGATCGCGCCCTGCTGGAGGCGCGCCGCCTGCTTCTCTATTCCCAGTTGTCGGTGGCCGAGATCGCCTATGCCGTCGGGTTCGAGGATCCCGCCTATTTTTCTCGCTTCTTCACCCGCCATATCGGCCAATCGCCCAAGGCCTGGCGGGATGAGCGACGGCGATGCTGAAAGATGACGGAGGAAATCACTGACGCCACCCATTTGCGGCCGTTCTGATCACGTAATGGCCGTTGGCGATATCGCCTCGCCGCGCTAAGAGGTTGGTGTTCAACCTGCTCCAGGGAGGGGTAGCCCGGTGAGGTTAGAGGTCGTTCTGCTGTTGCTCCACGCGCCCGTGGCGGCGCGCCTTCGCCATTGCATCGGCTGAGAGCGGGCCGGCATGTCGGAAGAGGCCCAGCCCTATGTGTTCAAGCCTCATGAACGGCCGACCCTGCCCGGCTCGCCCGCCAATCCCGATCATCCTTCGCGCCGGAGGCTGGGCTATTTCGCGATCGGTTGCCTGATCGGCGTCACCGGCGGCCTCGGCAATGCGCTGGTGGCGGTGAACCTCAATTTCGCGCAGGGCACGCTGGGTCTTAACAGCGACGAAAGCGCATGGCTGACAGCCGCCTATTTCATGACGAACGTCACCGCCAACCTGCTGCTGGTGAAATATCGCCAGCAATTCGGGTTGCAATCCTTCATCCGCTATATTCTGGTTGCCTATGCACTGACGACGATCATGCATCTTTTCGTGCATGATTTCTGGACGTCGGTGGCCGTGCGCGCGATGAGCGGGGTCGCCGCGTCGGGCCTGTCCACCCTCACCATCCTCTATCTGATGCAGAGCCTGCCCGCACCCAAGCGACTGGCGGGCGTGATGATGGGCATATCCATCCCCCAGCTGGCGACGCCGCTCGCCCGCGCCTTGTCGCCCCATCTGCTCGAATCGGGTGACTGGCACATGCTTTACTGGTTCGAGATGGGACTGGCCTTCGCTTCGCTCGCGGCGGTGATGGCCCTCCCGTTGCCACCGAGCGAGCGGGAGAAGGTGTTCGAGCCACTCGATTTCCTGACCTTCGGCCTGTTCGCGCCGGGCCTCTGCCTGCTGATCGCGGTGCTTTCTGAAGGACGGATCCAATGGTGGACCGCGCGCGACTGGATGGGATATGCGCTGGCGGGCAGCGTCCTGCTGATCAGCGCTGCCCTGCTGGTCGAGCATCATCGCGCCAACCCCCTCATCAACACGCGCTGGCTGGGCCGGCGGGAGATAGCGCGCCTGATGCTGGTCGCGGCATCGGTGCGGATTTTGCTGTCGGAACAGGCGTTCGGGTCGGTCGGCCTGCTCAACATCGTCGGCATGATCAACGACCAGATGATCACGCTCAACCTGATCGTGCTGGCCGCATCGCTGGCGGGGCTGGCGACGGCGGTGCTGACCTTTCGGCCCGACAATGTCACCCGTCCGATCACCTTCGCGATCATCCTGATCGCGATCGGCGCCTTTATGGACGCCGATGCCACCAACCTCACCCGGCCGGCCAATCTCTATTTCAGCCAGGCGCTGATCGGCTTTGCGTCACTGCTGTTCCTGGCGCAGGCGATGGTGATCGGCATCGCGCGCACCCTGCTCGCAGGCGGCAAGCATTTCGTCAGTTTCGTCGTGTTGTTCAGCATGAGCCAAAGCGTCGGCGGCCTTGTCGGCACCGCGCTGCTCGGCACATTCCAGGTGGTGCGGGAGAAATATCATTCGCATGAGCTGGTGCAGCATATCGTCATGACGGACCCGCAAGTGGCGGCGCGTGTCCGGGCGGGCGGAGGCGCGGTCGCGGGCGTGATCGGCGACCCGGCGCTGCGTAGCGCGGAAGGGGCGGCGATCCTGGGCCAACAGGTGGCGCGGGAGGCCAATATCCTGGCCTATAACGACGTGTTCCTGCTGCTGGGCGTGCTGGCGGTGTTGACCGCCCTGTGGGGCTTTGCCATCCGTTATTCGATCCGGCGGCGCGGGGAAATATCGCCGGTCATCCTGCTCCAGCAGAAAATGATGCAGGCACAGGCGGCGCAGCAGGCCGCGGGCAGCAAATAAGGGGGTCTATGAACCAGCCGACAGCAACCGGGGACGAACCGGAAACGAGCGACCCGCAAATCCATCCCCCGGCAGGTGGATGGCGCCCGCCCACGCGCAGTCGCACCACCGCCATTGCGATCGTGCTGATCGCGCTCATCGCGGTTTCGGCCATCCTCTATGCCTGGCAGTTGCCGCCCTTCGCCGGCCTTTCCGAACAGACCGACAATGCCTATGTGCGCGGCAAGGTGACGATCATCAGTCCGCAGGTCAGCGGCTATGTCACCTCGGTTCCTCTCCAGGATTTCGCCGAGGTGAAGGCCGGACAAATTCTTGCGACGATCGACCGGCGCATCTACGCGGCCAAGGTGGAGCAGGCGAAGGCCAATCTGGCCGCCCAGATCGCCGCCCTGTCCAATTCGCAACAGAACCAGCTGTCCCGCGAGGCCGCCCTGACCGGACAGGAAGCCGCGATCGGCAGCGCGCGTGCGCAGTTGGCGAAGGCGCAGGCCGACATGCGCCGCGCCGACGCGCTGGTGGCGGATGGTTCGATTTCCGAGCGGGAACGCGACCAGACCCGCGCCGCCCTGCTGGCCGCGCAGGCATCCTTGCAGCAGGCGGGCGCCGCCCAGCGCATCGGCACGCAGGATGTCCGGTCGGTGCTGGTCGGCCGCGCGGGCCTGGAGGCCGCGGTCGAGGGCGCGCGCGCACAACTCCATCTGGCCCAGATCGATCTGGACAACAGCATCATCCGCGCGCCGGTCGCCGGGCAATTGTCGGAAATCGGCGTGCGCAACGGCGCCTATGTCACGGCCGGCACCCAGCTCATGTTCCTGGTGCCGCACGATCACTGGATCATCGCCAATTTCAAGGAAGCCCAGACCCGCAAGATGCGCATCGGCCAGCGCGCCACATTCCGGGTCGATGCGCTCGGCAACGCCAGGCTGACCGGCCGGGTGGAAAATCTGTCCCCCGCCGCCGGATCCGAATTTGCGGTGCTCAAGGCCGATAATGCCACCGGGAATTTCGTGAAGGTCGCGCAGAGGATCGCCGTCAGAGTGCGGATCGACCCGGGCCAGCAACTGGCCAGCCGCCTGCGACCGGGCATGTCGGTCGTCATCAAGATCCATACGAACGACTGATGCGGCGCCTCCTCATCCTGCTCTTGCCATTGTCAGCCTGCGCGGGTCCGCAGGTCGAGACGGCTGACGTCGCACCGATTGTCGCGCCCTCGGCCTGGCGGACCGACGCCGGACCAACCGCACCGTTCGATCGCGACTGGTGGCAGGGCTTTGGCGATCCTGCCCTCACCGCCATGGTGGAACGGGCGCTCCAGAATAACATCGACATTGCGATTGCGGGCGCCCGTATCCGGGAAGCCCGGGCGCAGGAAAGCATCGCGCGCGCGGCGCTGTTGCCGACGCTGGATGCCGTCGGCACCGGCGCGGAATCGCGCAGCGTCAATCCGTTCGGCCAGCCAGTGGTCCAGACCGCCGCCCAGCCGCAGGTCCAGGCCGGATGGGAAGCCGACCTGTTCGGCCGCCTCTCCGACCGCGCCTCGGCAGCGCGCTCGAGCTGGCTCGCGAGCCAGGCGGCGCGCGATGCCGTTCGTCTGTCGGTCGCAGCCACCGCCGCAAGCGGCTATATCACGTTGCGCGCGCTCGACGCCCGTCTGGCCGTCGCGCGGCAGACGCTCGATGCGCGGGCGCAAGCGCTCAAACTGGCGCAACGCCGCAGCGACGCCGGCTATTCCCCGCGTCTCGAGCTTGCCCAGGCCGAGGCGGAATATCAGGCAACCGCGCAGGTGATCCCGCCGCTGGAGCAGGCGATCGCACGGCAGGAAAATGGCCTGCGTCTGTTGACCGGCGATTTGCCCGGCTCCGTCGCGCGCGGTGCATCTCTCGCCAGCCTGACCGAGCCCGCCATTCCCGACGGCCTGCCATCGGACCTGCTGCGACGGCGCCCGGACATCGCGCAAGCCGAACATCAACTCGCGGCCAGCGACCGATTGCTCGCGGCCGCGCGCAAGAATTTCCTGCCGCAGGTCCGCTTGACGGCCTCGGGCGGCGCAGCCTTCTCCACCTTGCTGTCCGATCCCATCAGCATCTGGTCGATCGGGGGCAGCATCCTTGCGCCCCTCTTTCAAGGTGGCCGGCTGCGCGGAGGCGCCGAAGTGGCCGGCGCGCAGCGGGATCAGGCGGCGCTGGGCTATCGCAAGGCGGCGCTCGGCGCCTTTCGCGAGGTCGAGGATGCGCTGGCGGCGACGCGCCACAGCGACGCGCAACGGGTCCTGCTGGAACGTCAACGCCAGGCGGCGGCCGAGGGCTTACGACTGGCGTCGAACCGCTACCGCGCCGGTTATTCGCCCTATCTGGAGCAACTCGATGCCCAGCGCGGCCTGTTCGGGGTCGAACTGGCGCTGGTGCAGGCGCAGGCCGATGCGCTGACGGCGCGCATTGCCCTCTATCAGGCCATGGGCGGCGGCTGGAGCGCGGGCGATTGAGACGCATGACATCAACCATGACGCGGATATCCGAGCCACTCATGGCGGGTGTGACAATCAGCCCGTCGACCACATTGAACCGGCTTGAGGCGACCGAAAATAGCCCGGAGGCACATGCCTCCGGGCCAGGAGAAAGGCTGCTCTGACAGAGCTACCTTCGGGTCGCGCGCTCCTCATAATCCAACTCGGCAGCCCCAACCTGTGACGAAGATCACATCTTCCGCAGCTTCTTTTTTCCCCTACCTATTTTCCAGGCGGGACATTGGGTTATGCCGGGGCTAGGACCCAGGAAATGATGTCAGGGGCGCGGATCTTGGATCGGGAAGACCAGATTGAAGTGATCGGCGCGGTTTTTCGGTGCGACCGGAAATCCGCTGAGTCGCTTCGACAGGTCTTCACTCTCCAGCATATCGCCGCAAAGCAGATATTGGCGCGTCAGGGCGAAGCCTCCTTTCACTGCTGGCTCGTCGTCGAAGGATATGTCGCCATCCAGACCTTCGGGCTGGAGGGGCAGCGGCAGCAGCTGGCCCGGCATGGGCCCGGCGAATTTTTCGGCGCTTATCCGTCCGCCACGACCTGTCGAGCCGAGATCGAAGTGCTGGTCGATACGCTCCTGCTCCGCGCCGACACGCTTGCGCTTGCCACGCTCGTGGCCACCGACGCGCAGATTGGCGCGGGAATGGCCGGACTGCTCGCCCGCCAGTTGGATCGTGCGCTGGACCGCATGGCGACCCGCTCGACATACAGTGCTGCCGGGCGCGTCTATAATGAATTATTGACGCTCGCGGACGGGCGGGATCATATCGCCCCCGCACCACAAATCACGACGCTGGCCATGAGCGCCGGCACAACCCGAGAGACGGCATCACGGGCCGTGGCGACATTGATCCGCCGGGGAATCGTGAGCCGCGAGGACGGAAAGCTGATGATTCACGCCCCGCGTATGCTCCGTGACCTGATCGTTTAAGGCCTGGGAGTTTAGGTGCGCAGTCCGCCAATAACCAACCGCAAGAGACGCCATCATTCGGCGTCAGGCTGATTCTGTGGCGCCGCCCGGCTGAATGCGTCCAGCGTCAGGCAAGTCCTCTCAACGACCTCCAGCCTTGGCCAGCGAAGGTTCACCCCGAAACGACGGGCATTGACCAGTTGCGGCACCAGGCAGATGTCCGCAAGCGTCACCTGATCGCCGAAGCAATAAGGCCCCTGTTCATCGGCGAGCAGCCGGTCCAAGGCCTCCAGCCCTTCATCGATCACCTGCCTCGCCCAATCGGCAACCTCTTCCTTGGCCAAGCCCAATGCCCGCAAACGATCCAGAACCCGAAGATTTTGAATCGGATGGATGTCGCAGGCGATTAGTTGCGCCGCGGCCCGGACTTTGGCCCGGCGCACCGGATCGTCGGGCAGCAATTTAGGCCCGCCGACCGTCTCGTCCAGATATTCACAGATGGCAAGACTCTGTGTCAGCACCGTGCCTTCCATCTCCAGCGCCGGCACAAGACCCTGCGGATTCAACGCCAGATAGTCGGCTGTCCGCTGCTCTCCCATGCGCAGATGATGAATGGCATCGGCATAGGCGATACCCTTGAGGTTCAGGGCGATCCGCACGCGATAGGTTGCGGTCGACCGGAAATAGCCATGGAGGACCGGTTCAGTCATTGGCGGCAGGCCCAATTTTGATGACACAATCACTCAAGCCTTCAATTGTCACGATGATTTCGTCCCCCTCCACCACTGCGCCAACGCCCGCAGGCGTGCCGGTGTAAATCAGGTCGCCAGGCTCCAGCCGGTAGAAGCGCGAGACATAGGCGATAACCTCCTCGACATTCCAGATCATCTCCGCCAGATCGCCGTCCTGCCTCACCTGCCCGTTGACGGTAAGGGCGATACGGCCGGCCGAGAGATGACCCACTGCTCTGGCCGGATGGATCAGCCCCAGCGGCGCGGACTGCTCGATATTTTTGGCGACGTCCCAGGGGCGTCCCTTTTCGCGCGCCTCGAACTGGAGGTCGCGCCTCGTCATATCAAGACCGGCGGCATAGCCATAGACATGGGCAAGCGCGTCGGCCGCCGCGATATTGCGCCCGCCCTTGCCGATGGCGATGACCAGTTCGGCCTCATAGTGAAAGTTGCTCGTTTCCGGCGGATAGGCGATGGTGGTTCCCGACGGCACAATATTTTCCGCCCATTTGGTGAAGAAGAAGGGCGCTTCTCGCTCAGGGTCCCTGCCCATCTCTCGGGCATGGGCGGCATAGTTGCGGCCGATGCAAAAGAGGCGGCGTACGGGAAAGCCCCTGCCCTCGCTGGTGGCGGCGATCATGGCCGCCTGCGGTTCAAACAGGATGGTCACGCATCAACTCCTCGACATGGATTTCACGTCCACAGCTAAGCCGAAAAGGGCGCGGAAATGAAGGGCCATTCCGCGGCAAGATGCTCACCGGCCCGTCCAAAGGGCCCTGATGGGCGCCTTCACCATCAACCCCGTGCGTCGGTCGCGCTGAAGCGGAACGCCCTTTTCTGTTGTTTCATCGCCTCCCAATGGACTAGCCCCATTTTTTCCCTTCGCTTGGTGATGACTGGCCCATGCTCACCGTTCGACAGATTGAGATGTTCCGTGCGGTGATGATCACCAAGACGGTGAGCGGCGCCGCCCGCATGTTGGGCACGTCGCAGCCCGGATTGAGCCGGATGCTGGCGCATATGGAGGACAGGCTGCATTTCCGCCTGTTCGACCGCACCCGCGGGCGGCTGGTCCCGACCCAGGAAGCGCGCATCCTGTTCGACGAGATCGAGCATATCTACAAGGGGTTCGACGACCTCTCCCATGTCATCCAACGCCTGGCCAAAGGCGAAGACAGGCTGTTCCGGGTCGGCGCCTCCCCATCGCTCGGCCATTCGATCGTGCCGCCGATGCTGGCGCGGCTCACCGCCAACTATCCCGGTCTGACGATCCAGTTCGACATCCTGTCGGTCGAGCAGGCGACAGACTATCTGGCGCTGCAACGCGGCGACTATGCGTTGAGCGTCTTTCCGATCGACCATCCCAACATATTGTCGAGCCGGATCGGCGCCGGACGCATGGTCTGCGCGGTGCCCGCCAGTCATCCCCTCGCCGGGCGCGAACGGATCAGCGTCGCCGACATCGCCGGCGAGCAATTGCAGTCCTTCCGTCCCGATACCCCCCATGGCCGCGCCATCGCCGAGATGTTCGCGCGCGCCGGACGCGCGTTGGAGATTGCCTCCTATATCCGCTTCGCAGAAACCGCCGTCGCCTTTGTCGCCAACGGTATGGGCATCGCCCTGGTCGACAGCTTCACCGCGATGCAGCCCCATGCCGACACCATTCGCTTTCTGGAATTTGAAGACCCGGGCGTCCTTCCGGTCTATATCAACCGCAATCTGGAATCGCCGCGCGCAATCATCGGCGAGACGTTTGAGGAGATCGCCCGGACCGCCTTGTTCGGCCTGCCGCGTTCACCCAAGGCATAACATAAAAGCATAGAGGATCGAGATTCCTCTAGTGGAAATTGCCCATGGAAAGGAGGACGGAGGCATACCCGCAGAATAGAAGCCGACAGGCCGCCGGGCTGGTTCGCAATGCAGGGGCGCCATGCCCCCGAGAGGATGAAAGGCGTTTCCATGGCCAGCTATTCCCCCACCGGCACGGTATCCGTGCGGCCCTATGTGACCGTGGATAACGCCGTCCCGCCTGCTTCGGATTCCCGCTGGACCGCGCGCCAGATACTGGTCGTCGCCACCTGCTTCATCCTCAACATGCTCGACGGCATGGACGTGCTGATCCTGTCCTATGTCGCCCCTGCCCTGTCCGCCGACTGGCAGGTCAGCCCCGAAAGTCTGGGCGTGGTGTTCAGCGCGGGCCTGGCCGGCATGGCGGCGGGCGGGCTACTGATCGCCCCGCTTGCCGATCGCTTTGGCCGGCGCAAGCTGATCCTCGCCTCGCTCATCATGATGGCGCTGGCCATGTTCGGGTCCAGCATCGCGACGTCGATCTTCGAACTGATCGCGAGCCGCTTCGTCGTCGGCATCGGCATCGGCACGGTGCTGGCCAGCATGGCCGCGTTGACCGCCGAATATGCGCCGGCGAAGCATCGCACCTTTGCCGTGGGCTTCCTGCAAGCCGGCTATCCGGTCGGTGCGACCATCACCGGCTTCGTCGTCGCCAGCCAGGTGGCGACCCATGGCTGGCAGGCGATGCTGCTGGGCGCGGCGATCCTGTGCGCCGTGGCCATTCCGCTGGTCTGGCTGCTGCTGCCCGAATCCATCGCTTTCCTCCTCAGCCGTCAGCCCAAGGGCGCGCTGGACAAGGCGAACCGCCTGCTCGTATCGATCGGCCAGCCGCGCCTCGATGCGCTGCCGCCGCAAAATGTGAGTGCAGCCCATCATGCCGGCGTCCGCGGCCTGCTGAGCGACGGCCGCGCGTCGAGCACCATATTGCTGTGGCTGGCGATCATCTTCAGCTTCATGACGCTCTATTTCGTGATCAGTTGGATCCCCAAGCTGGCGGTCGAGGCCGGCCTGCCGGCCAAGGACGCCATCTATGCCGGGGCGATATACAATATCGGCGCCTTTTTCGGCACCTCCTCGATCGGTCTGGTGGCCATGCGCTTCGATCTGCGCAAGCTGATCCTGACCTATATGGTGCTGGCCGCCGCCGCACTGGTGGTGTTCGGATCGGTCGCCATGCCGCTGGTCGCGACGCTGGCCACCGCCTTCCTGATCGGCGTGTTCGTGCAGGGCGGCTTCAACGGCTGTTACCCACTGGCGGCCAGCCTCTATCCGCCCGAAGCGCGCGGCACCGGCATCGGTTGGGCCATGGGCGTGGGCCGGATCGGCGCGGTGATCGGGCCGATGCTGGGTGGCTTTCTGCTGGCGGCCAAAGTGTCGCTGCCGGTGATCTTCGGCATCTTCGCGGTGCCGGTGGTGCTCGCCGGCCTGTGCGCCGCGATGATCCGCCTGCCCAAGGCCGACTGATTCAATATTAGGAAGAAAGACGTTTCCATGTTCCAGCATCCCGTGCGCGATACGGGCCGGTCCCGCGCGTCCATCCTCTGCGGACTGATCGGCAGCGGCATCGCCGGATCGCGCAGCCCCGACATGCACGAAACCGAAGCGCGGGCGCTCGGCCTGACCATGGTCTACCGCATTCTCGATGGGGGGGTGATGGACTATGGCGCCGCCGACCTGCCCCGTCTGCTGCCGATTCTCCAGGCGATGGGTTTTGACGGCCTCAACGTCACCCATCCCTTCAAGCAGGATGTGATCCCGCTGATGGATAGCCTGTCCGACGCCGCCAGGGCGCTGGGGGCGGTCAACACGATCCTGTTCCGCTATGGCAAGGCCCATGGCGAAAATACGGACTGGTCGGGCTATCGCGCGCATTTTCTTGCCGGGTTGGGGGATCGCCCGCACAGCCGGGTCGCTTTGATCGGCGCGGGCGGCGCGGCGGCGGCGGTGGGCTATGCCCATCTCCATCTGGGCGCGAAGCGGCTCATCATCTTCGATCCGGCGCAGGACCGGGCGAAGACGCTGGCGGATCGGCTTGGCCGCCTCTTCCCCATGGCGAAGGTCGGCATCGCCGCCACGGCGGGGGAAGCGATCGAAGGCGCCGACGGCGTGGTCCAGGCCTCCCCCATCGGTATGCTCAGCCATCCCGGCCTGCCCTTCGATCCCGACCTGCTGACGCCCGATCAGTGGGTATCGGACATCATCTATTTCCCGCTCCAGACTGCTTTACTCGAAGCGGCGGCGGCCAAGGGCTGCGCCACGCTCAATGGCGGCGGCATGGCGGTGATGCAAGCGGCGCACGCTTTCGCGCGGTTCACCGACACCGAACCAGACAATCGCCGCATGATAGCGGAATTCGATCGCGCCACCAAGCGGAGCGCCGCCGCATGATCCCCGATGCTCCACCCGCCATCATCCTGCCCGTGCAGGTCGCCGCCCGCGAAGCGCCGCAACTGCAGGGTCCGCCTGCCGGCCCGCAGACCCCACCCCCCGCGCCGATGGCAAAGCCCGGCTGGCGCACCAAGCTGAAGGACAGGGGCGTTACCCTCGCCTTCTCCTACGTGTCGGAAAGCGCCGCCTCGATCAGTGGTGGGCGCGATCAGGGCGCGGCCTATACACAGCAATTGCTCGCCTCGGCCGTGGTCGACACCGGCAAGGCCTTCGGCCTGGCCGGCGGCAAGATCATCGCCACCATCATCCATCGCAAGGGCGAGGATCTGACCGCGACCCGTATCGGCAATCTGTTCGAAGTGCAGGAATTGTTCGGCGGCGGGCAGGATCTGCGTCCGGCCGAACTGAGCTACGAACAGCAGCTGAACGGCGGGAAGACCGCGCTCAAGTTCGGCCTCTACCATACGGGCGACGATTTCGCGACCTTGCCGTCGGGCTGCCAGTTCCAGAATTTCGCTTTCTGCCCGCGTCCGACGACCCTCTTCTACAATAGCGGCTTTTCGGGCTTTCCCATTCCCCGCTGGGGCGTGCGCGCCCGGCAGGAGGTCGCCAAGGGGCTGAGCGTCACCATCGCCGCGTTCGAGGTGAACAGCATCCGCGCTCAGATCGGCAATGGCTGGCAACTGGCGCCGCGCTTCGACAGCTTCGTGCTGCCGGTCGAACTGGGTTGGAAATCCGGCCAGCAAGAAAGCGGGCTTCCGGGGCTGGTGCGTGTCGGCGCTCTGGTTGACACCACCGACCGCGCCGATGTGCGCGACGACATCCATGGCGACAGCTATGTCCTATCCGGCCTTTCCCCGGCCATGCGGCAGGAGCGTTGGAGCGCCTGGGTGATGGCGGAAAAGATGATCGTCCGCTTCGGCGCCGGCGATCGTGGCCTGTCGCTGTTCGGCACCGCCACCCTGTCGGACCGGCACACCGCGCGCGTGCCGCTGTTCCTGAGCGGCGGCTTCGTCGCACGGGGGCTGTGGGACGGCCGGCCCAAGGATAATTTCGGCCTGGGGCTGGTCTATGCCCGCGTCAATCCGCGCATTTCCGACCGCCAGCGCGACCAGCAGTCGCTGGGACAGGCGGTCGACGTGCAGACATGGGAAGCCAGCGGAGAGATATTCTATGGCTGGCAGGCGACGCGCGACCTGCTGTTGCGACCGAACCTGCAATATATCCACCGCGTGGGTGCGACGAGCCGCTATGCTGATGCGGTCGTGGCGGGGCTGACGGTGAAATTGATCCTGTGATTGCGGAGGGTCGTGGTCATCAGTCCACGACCGGCTCGTCCCGGAACCTATTCTGCGCCGCCAGCCGAACCCCGGCATTGGGCGCACCATAGCCGGTATAGCCGGGTGTACGCTGGACGATCTCGAAGAAGAACAGCTTGTCGAAGGCGCGGCTGTAGACCTGCCAATAGCCATTGCTGTCGGCATCCTCGTCGTAGAGGATGCCCAGTTCCGCCATCTGCGCGATCGTCGCATCGTCGAAGCCGAAGCGGGCCGCCAGATCCGCGTGATAATTGGCTGGGATCGCCAGCATCGCCGCGCCGCCGTCCCGCAGCGCCCGCGCCGTGGCGAAGATATCGTCGGTGCCAAGCGCGACATGCTGATAGCCGCCGCCAATACCCTGTTCCAGAAAGCGCGAAGACAAGGTCTCCCGCGCGTCCGAGGCGTTGAGCGTCACGCGGAAGGCCCCGTCCGGCGACTGGAGCGCCTGACTATGGACCAGGCCCGACGGGTCGATGACGTCCTGCGCTGCTTTCGCCTCCAGCCCGAACAGCGCGCGCCAGTAGAGCTGCCAAGACAGGAATTCATCCTCATGCACCACGGCCGCCAGATGATCGAAGCCGCGCATGTGGACCGGCGCGTCCGGCTCGACATCGCGCGCCACGAATTCCCGCGCCCAAAGCCCCTCCACCTCATTCTCGTCGATCAGATAGACGAGGCTGCCGCCCACGCCGCGCAGCGCCGGCATGGCCATGCGGCCGGGCCGGCCTTCGGGACTATAGGCCTTGATCCCCAGCGCCGCCGCGCGCGCCAGCACCGCAGCCTTGTCCTTCACCCGCACGCCGATCGCGCAGATGGAGGGACCATGGGCGCTGCGATAGGCGCAAGCGAACCCCCTGGGTTCGGCATTGATGACGAGGTTCACGCCGCCCTGCCGCCAGCGCGTCACCTTCTTCTGCCGATGCTCGCCCGCCAGGGTGAAGCCCAGCGACGCGAAGATGCTGCCAAGCCGGGCGGAACCGGCGCCATCGGCGGTGAACTCCACGAATTCGGCGCCCAGCATCGGCTGCGGCGCGGGCATTCGCGTTTCCCGTCCCAGCAACCGCCGGGCCGCGTCCCGCACATAGTCGAGCGAGCGATGCCCATCCTCCGCCACCAGCATCGCGCTGTTGGACCGGAAACGGTCGTTGAAAATCTCCAGCGACAGCGGCCCGTCATAGCCGGTGCGCAATATCTCCGCGACATAGGTCTCGACATCCAGCCCGCCCTGCCCCGGCAGATTGCGGAAATGACGGCTCCAATAGAGCAGGTCCATGTCGAGCAACGGCGCGTCGGCGAGCTGGACGAAGACGATCTTGTTCCCGCTTATGGCGCGGATGCTCTCGCTCGGGATCTTGCGCGACAGCGAATGATAGCTGTCGAGGATGATGCCGATATTCGGATGATCGACCTGCTCGACGATCGACCAGACGTCGCGATGGTCGAAGACATGGCGCCCCCAGGCCAGCGCCTCATAGCCGACGAGAATGCCGCGTTTTGCTGCGCGATCGCCCAGTTCGCGGAAATCATCGACGATGCGCTCGCGCTCGCCCAGCGAGACGGGCGAACAGTTGGAGCAGACGAGGATGCGGTCCGCGCCAAGCTCGCCCATCAGGTCGAACTTGCGCTCCGCCCGGTCCATCGCGCGCTGGCGTAGATGCCCCGGCATCCCCTCGAAATCGCGAAAGGGCTGGTAGAGCATACAGGCAAGGCCGAGATCGCCCAGCATCCCGCGCACCTCGCGCGGCGACAGGGGCGAGCCGATCAGGTCGTTTTCGAAAATCTCGACCCCGGCGAACCCTGCCGCGGCGGCCGCGCGCAGCTTTTCCTCCAGCGTGCCTCTGAGCGAAACGGTGGCGATGGCGTTGGGCATGACGGCTCCTGTGTCGAGCCGCCAACATCCCACCATCCGACCATGACGATAAGGGCGCATGAAGCACCTTTCCATGCCATAAGGTTATAGACATGCCGGCTTCAGACCTGTTCGCGTCAACAAACTGGTCCGAGCGTCGGGCTATGCAGGGATTTTCGCAGGCGGCGATGTTTCCTTCGCGTCGCCGGCGGCCAATATCGTTGCCTTGAACGCCTGCGAGGTGGGCGATAAATCGTCCCGATGGACGAGCCACAGGCGGCTGACAACCGGCGTCGCCAGCGACCTGTAGGCCAGATTGTCGACATGCAGGCGCGTCAAGGACTGCGCCAATATCGTCGCGCCAAAGCCGGCCGCCACCAGACCGAGCAACGTCGCAAGGCTGCCCGCCTCCTGCGCGATGTTCGGCCGGAAACCGGCCTGCTCGCAAAGGTCAAAGAAATGCTCGTTGAAACCCGCGCCGATGACGGCGCTGTAGAGGACGAGGGGTTCGTCCTTCAAATCCTCTATCGACGGGTCCTCCGCCTGCTGCGCCAGACGATGATCCTGCCGTATCGCCAGGAACATTTCCTCCTCGATCAGCGGCATCGAAACCAGTCCCTCGGTCACGAACGGCCGGTCGAAGCAACGGACGATCGCCACGTCGAGTTGCCGACGCTCGACCGCATCAATCTGCCCGTCGCGCCCCATTTCCAGCAGGGTCAGCTCGACATTCGGAAAAGACTGGCGAAATGTATAGAGCGCGCGGGCAACGCGCGGGACGAATGGTCCCGATGCGGTAAAGCCCAGGGACAGCTGGCCGATCTGTCCCATCTGCGCGAGCCGCGCGGTTTGCGCCGCCCGCTCCGCCTGCGCCAGCGTGGCGCGCGCTTCCGGCACGAACAGCCGCCCCACGTCGGTCAGCGACACCCGCCGGCTGGTCCGTTCGAACAGTTGCACGCCCAATTCCTCCTCCAGCGCTCGTATCTGCTGGCTGAGCGGCGGCTGCGAGATGCCCAGTCGCAAGGCGGCACGCCCGAAATGCATTTCCTCGGCCACGCACAGGAAATAGCGCAGATGTCGCAGGTCCATAAATCAAGTCGTCCAGGCTATCGATAATGCCATATTATATATTAGACGCGGAAGATTCTAGGTTGCATGGCGAAACCGGATGTGGCGGTGGTTCGCTGTCGTTCCGAAGGCCGCGCGCGATCCGCCCCCCTGATGCCGTGGCCCGCCGGACCCGGACCATCGTCACATTCATGAATGACATTCATCAGATCATGCCGTGGCAAGCGGCTTTATCCGCCGGGATGATTGCGGTAACAACGGACATCCCTTCAGGAGAGGCATCATTATTTTCAACTCCGGCGGTTCCGCCGGCGCGTCCCGGAGTCGTGGATGATCGGTATCGTCAAGGTTGCCCTCAACCGTCCTTTGACCTTCATCGTTATGGCGATCCTGATCGCGATTGGCGGCATCCTTGCGGCCGTCCGCACGCCCGTCGACATGTTCCCCAACATCCGCATCCCGGTCGTGGCGGTCGCCTGGCAATATGCCGGTCTGGCGCCGGAGGACATGGCAAACCGCATCGTCGGTCCCTATGAGCGCGTGCTGACGACGACGGTCAACGATATCGAACATATCGAAAGCCAGTCCTTGCAGGGCATCGGCATCGTGAAAATCTATTTTCAGCCCGGCGCCGACATCCGTACCGCCACGGCGCAGGTGACATCGGTGTCGCAGACGGTGCTGCGCCAGATGCCGCCGGGCATCACCCCGCCGCTGATCCTGAACTACAGCGCGTCGACCGTGCCGATCCTGCAACTCGCCCTGTCGGGCAAGGGATTGTCGGAACAGCAATTGTTCGATCTGGGCCAGAACCAGATCCGGCCGCAGCTCGTCACCATTCCGGGCCTTGCCATGCCCTTTCCCTCGGGCGGCAAGCAGCGGCAGGTGCAGATCGACCTCAATCCGCTGGCGCTCCAGTCCAAGGGGCTGTCGGCGCAGGATGTGGGCAACGCCATCGCCGCGCAGAACCAGATCAACCCGGCGGGCTTCGTCAAGGTGGGCGCGACCCAATATAGCGTGCGGCTGAACAACGCCCCCACCTCGATCGCGGCGCTCAACGACCTGCCGGTCAAGGTGGTGAACGGCGCGACCATCTATATGCGCGACGTCGCCTATGTCCGAGACGGCAACGGGCCGCAGCAGAATATCGTCCATGTCGAAGGCAGCCGGTCGGCCCTGTTGACCGTGCTCAAAAATGGCTCGACCTCGACGCTGGCCATCGTCGACGGGGTAAAGGAAGCGCTGCCCCGGATCGCGGCGACCCTGCCGGACAGCCTGAAGATCCTTCCCGTCGGCGACCAGTCGCTGTTCGTGAAGGCGGCGGTCGAGGGGGTCGTCCATGAAGGCGCCATCGCCGCGGCGCTGACGTCGCTGATGATCCTGCTGTTCCTGGGCAGCTGGCGCTCCACCGTCATCATCGCCCTGTCGATCCCGCTGGCGATCCTGGCCGCGATTGCGGCGCTCGCCGTCTTCGGCCAGACGCTCAACGTCATGACGCTGGGTGGCCTTGCGCTCGCTGTCGGCATCCTGGTCGACGACGCCACGGTGACGATCGAGAATATCAACTGGCACCTGGAGCAGGGCAAGGGCGTGACCCAGGCGATCCTGGACGGCGCGGCGCAGATCGTGACGCCGGCCTTCGTCGCTTTGCTCTGCATCTGCATCGTGTTCGTGCCGATGTTTTTCCTGCCGGGGGTCGCGGGCTTCCTGTTCGTGCCGATGGCGCTGTCGGTGGTGTTCGCGATGATTGCGTCCTTCATCCTGTCGCGCACGCTGGTCCCGACGCTGGCCATGTATCTGCTGAAGCCCCATGTCGAACATGGTGACGCCCACATGGCCGGCAGCGCGACCTCGCACAACCCGCTGGTCCGTTTCCAGCGCGGATTCGAGGCGCGGTTCGAGACGATCCGCACCGGCTATGTCGGGCTGCTCCACCGTGCGCTCAATGCGCGCAAGCCTTTCCTGCTGGGCTTCATGGGGATCGTTATCCTGTCCTTCGGCCTGCTGCCGATGCTGGGCAGCAACTTTTTCCCCACGGTCGATTCCGGGCAGATCGCCATGCATATCCGCGTGCCGGTCGGCTCGCGGATCGAAGATACCGCCGCCCGCTTCGACCGCATCGGCCAGGAAGTGCGCAAGATCATCCCGGCGGACGAACTCGGGTCGATCACGGACAATATCGGCCTGCCGGTCAGCTCCATCAACACCGTCTACAACAACAGCGGCACGATCGGGCCGCAGGATGGCGACATGCTGATCGCGCTCAATCATGGCCACCGTCCGACCGAACAGCTGGTGGCCGAACTGCGCCGCGAGATGCCGCGCCGCTTCCCCGGCACGACCTTCGCCTTCCTGCCCGCCGACATCACCAGCCAGATCCTGAACTTCGGCGCGCCCGCCCCGATCGACATCCAGATCGCGGGCAGGGATGCGGAAGCCAACCGCGCCTATGCGCAGAAGCTGCTGGCGCGGATCGCGACCATCCCCGGCCTTGCCGATGCGCGCATCCAGCAACCCGGCCGCGCGCCGCAACTGGACGTCGATGTCGACCGATCGCGCGTCGGCCAATATGGCCTGACCGAGCGCGACGTGACCACCAGTCTGGCGAGCCAGCTCGCCGGCACGTCGCAGACCGCACCCGTCTTTTTCGTGAACCCGGAAAATGGCGTGCAATATCCGGTCGTCGCGCAGGCGCCGGAATATCTGGTCGGATCGCTCAGCGACCTGTCCAACGTGCCCGTGTCAGGCGCCAATGCGACCTCGGTCCAGCCGCTGGGCGGGCTTGCCACCATCGTCCGGTCGAACACCCTGCCGGTCGTGTCCCACTATAATATCGCGCCGGTGCTCGATATCTTCGCCACCACTCAGGGTCGCGACCTTGGCGCGGTTGCGGGCGATATCGAGAATATCATCAAGTCGATGGAGAAGGCGCAGCCCAAGGGCGCGACCGTCACCATCCGCGGCCAATATGCGACGATGAACACCGCTTTTTCGGGCCTGGGCTTCGGCCTCGCCGCCGCGGTGGTGCTGATCTACCTGCTGATCGTGGTCAATTTCCAGAGCTGGGTCGATCCGTTCGTCATCATCACCGCCCTCCCCGCAGCCCTCGCCGGCATCATCTGGATATTGTTCATGACCGGCACGACCCTGTCGGTGCCTGCGCTGACGGGCGCGATCATGTGCATGGGCGTGGCGACGGCGAATTCGATCCTCGTGGTGAGCTTCGCCCGCGAGCGGCTCGCCGAGCTGGGCGACGCGACCAAGGCCGCACTGGAAGCCGGCCTGGTCCGTTTCCGTCCCGTGCTGATGACCGCGCTTGCCATGATCATCGGCATGGGTCCGATGGCGCTGGGCCTGGGCGAAGGCGGCGAACAGAACGCCCCGCTGGGCCGCGCGGTCATCGGCGGCCTGATCTGCGCAACGATCGCCACCCTCTTCTTCGTTCCCACCGTCTTCGCCCTTGTCCATCGCAAGCACGGCCAGAAGACCCCCATTACGGAAATGCAGCCGAGCCATGTCTGAGCATAACACCCTCATCGAGAACCCTGCCGCGACGGGACCGGACAGCCGCACACTGAAGCGCGTCGGGATCAGCGCCGCGGTGATCGCGATCGCAATCGTCGGGATCGGAGTCATCTCAAGGATCAGCGCAACCGAGGAACTGCGCCAGACGGCGGCGGACGCGGCTCTGCCCACCGTCGCGGTGGTGGCGCCCAAGGTCGATGCGGAGGGCAGTGCGCTGGTCCTGCCGGGTAATGTCCAGGCCTTCAACAGCGCCGCCATCTACGCGCGGACCAATGGCTATGTCCGCCGCTGGCTGGCCGATATCGGCGACCGGGTCGGCGCAGGCCAGCCGCTCGCGATCCTCGACGCGCCCGATGTCGATCAGCAACTCGCCGCCGCCCAGGCCGATTATCAGACCGCGCTCGCCAACCAGCGGCTCGCGGCGACCACGTCGAAGCGATGGGCGACGATGCTGAAGGAAGACGCCGTCTCGCAACAGGAAGCGGACGAAAAGGCGGGCGATCTGGCCGCCCGGATCGCCGTGTCCAATGCGGCGCTCGCCAATGTGAATCGTTTGAAGGCGCTGCAAGGCTTTACCCGCCTGTCCGCGCCATTCGACGGCGTCGTCACCAGCCGTTCGGCGCAGATCGGCGCGCTCGTGGTCGCGGGCAATGCCGCCGCCCAACCGCTCTTCACCGTGTCCGACATCCATCGCGTGCGTATCTATGTCCGCGTGCCGCAGGGTTATTCGGCCGCAGTCAAGCCGGGAACCACGGCGACCTTGTCCCTGCCCGAATATCCAGGGCGCACCTTCAACGCCACCATGACGAGCAGCGCCGGCGCGATCGACCCACAGTCGGGCGCGGTTCTGGTGCAATTGCAGGCGGCCAATCCCGACGCCGCGCTGAAGCCCGGCGCCTTCGCACAGGTGCGCTTCCAGGTCGGCGCGGGTCAGGGCAATGCCCTGAGCCTGCCGGGTAGCGCCATCCTCTATGGCAATGACGGCCCGACCGTCGCCGTGGTCGGCCAGGACGGCCGCGTCACCGTGAAGCCTGTCACCATCGCGCGCGACGAGGGGGCGACCGTCCAGATCTCGGGCGGCGTCACCGCGCAGGACAGGGTGATCGACACGCCGCCGGACGCGATCCGCACCGGCGACCGGGTCCAGGTGCAGACGGCGGCGGCCGGTGGAAAGGACGCTGCGAATGGGCGTTGATCGCCGGGCCGCGGCGCTGCTGCCCATGTTCCTGGCTGCCTGCTCGATGGCGCCGGACTATCATCCGCCCGAAACGGCAGCGCCAGCGGCCTTCAAGGAAGTGGCCGGCTGGACTGCCGCCCAGCCGATGGATGACGTACCCCGCGGCGCCTGGTGGGAAGCGTTTGGCGATCCGGTGCTGAACGATCTGGAAATGCGCGCCGAAAAGGCCAGCCCGACGCTGGCCGCCGCACTCGCCCGCTACGATCAGGCGCGCGCCGCCGCGCGGATCGAAGCTTCGGACCTTGTTCCCACGATCAGCGCCGGCGCGGACGCCAGCCGCCGCCGCGTGTCGGGCAACCGCTTCCAGGGCAATGGCAATGCGGTGACTTACAACGACTATGTGGTCGGCGGTTCGCTCGACTATGAACTGGACCTTTGGGGTCGCATCCGCAACAGCGTGACCGCCGCGCGCGCCGACGCGCAGGCGAGCGAAGCGGATCTGGCGTCGGCACGACTGAGCCTTCAGGCCGCCGTCGCCGACGCCTATGCCCGGCTGCGGGGGCTGGATGCGCAGGCCGCCTTGCTGCGCCAGTCGGTGGAGGCGTTCGACCGCGCCTATGATCTGACCGCCACGCGGCGGAAGGGCGGCATCGCGTCGGGCATGGACGTCAACCGGGCCAAGACCACGCTCAGCAACGCGCGTGCCCAGATTTCCGCCGTGGCGAACGAGCGGGCGGCGACCGAGCATGAAATCGCGGCGCTGGTCGGCGCACTGTCGTCCGACTTTTCCATCGCTTCGCAGGATGCGCTGCCGCAGATGCCCGCCATCCCGGCCGGCACGCCGTCGGAACTGCTTCAGCGCCGTCCCGACATAGCGGCAGCCGAACGGCGCATCTATGCCGCCAACGCGCGGATCGGCGTCGCCAGGGCGGCCTATTTCCCGTCGTTGACGCTGGGGCTGACCGGGGGATGGGAAACGACGCGCGGCGACCTGCTGAGCAATCCCAACAGTTTCTGGGGTCTTGGGCCGTTGTCGGCACTCGTCACCCTGTTCGATGGTGGACGACGCAACGCGCAAGTCAAGATGTCGCGCGCGGAATATGACGAACTGGCCGCTTCCTATCGCGAAACGGTGCTGGGCGCTTTCCGACAGGCGGAGGACGCGATCGCCGCCAGCCGTCATCTCGCCGCCCAGTCGGTGGACCAGCGTGACGCCGCGCAGGCGGCCGAGCGGACCAGCAAGATCGCCTATAGCCGCTATCGCGACGGCGCATCGGATTATCTGGAAGTCGTCACTGCCCAGACCGATGCGCTGGAAGCCCAGCGCGCATTTCTTGCGGTCGAAACCGACCGGATGCGGGCCGGCATTGCGCTGGTGAAGGCGATGGGCGGCGCGGCAACCGGCGCCTGATCGCGTTGTGTCTCGAAAGGAAAGACGCGCTCTGGGACAAGGGAGGGATCAGGGCAATCTCAGCGCGACATGATCGAGTATCGTTTCCGCCTCCGGCCGATCGAGCCAGTCCGGGCTGACCTGAAGCCATTCGACGCGGCGGCCCGCGCCCACCAGCAGGACGGCCGGTTGGGGCAGTTCCCAGCTGTTGGTGCCGGTGACTTCGCCGATCCAGCCGGCGGGCGGCGGCGAGGGACGATCGTCGGGAACGAAGCTGATGCCCAATGTCCGGGCAAGGCCATTGTCCGCATCCGTGGCGACGGCAAAGGGCAGCGCATGGCGCAGCTTGATGTCGCGCAGCCGGTCGGGCCGCTGCGGGCTGAGCGCCACCAGCGGGATGCCCTTCTGTCGCAGCGTGGGATAGAGGTGGTCGCCATAATAAGGCAGCGCGATATTGCAGGCGGGACAGCCAGCGAAGCGGAAGAAAAGAAAAAGCGCGGGACCGTGAGCCGTCAGCGCATCGAGACTGAGAGTCTCGCCATCGACTTCAGCGAAGGACAGGGGCGGCAGGATGGCGCCGGGCTGCGCGACCGCCGCGGGATCGAAACGGTCGACCAGCCGCGCGCGCTGACGCGCATTCCCGTCCAGTTGTGCGGCGGTCCAACTGCGTTCCCGCTCCGCCTGCAACGCGGCATAGCGGGCCTTGAGCGTATCGGTGAGAAGTGTCGCCATCATGATCTCCTTGCGGTCGGGGTCATGATGGCTGCCGTCAACGCGCCCCGCCAATGAGAGTTGGCGGGGAAGCGTCGATGAATTGTCATAGCTTCAGGCGGCGTCCCGATGCGCGCGGTTCGAGGCGTGACGACTGGCCGGGAAGGGGGCGTCGGGATCACGCCCCTGCCGGGATGGCGTCGGCGATGGTGGCGCCCAGGTCGCGGCCCCGATTGCTGTCGCCGGGGCCGCCGACTCCCGTCGGGACGAGACCCAGCTTCAATTGGCGCCTGGTCATGGCTTTCCTCCAGTTCAGGCGTCGAAGCCGGGCGACTGGCGCCCGGCCTTGCGCAGAGCGGCTTCCCAGACGAGATCATAATGCGACTTGCCGCCTTCCACCGGCTTGCGCTCCCGGCCCATCTGGCGGCGCACTTCCTCCTGCGCCTCTTCCGGCGCGATCAATATCCGGTCGCGGCCGATGGAAAGCGTGCGGACCTGTGCCTTGCAGGCTTCCTCCAGATGATAGATGCCGCTGAACGCCTCGCCCGGTGACGATCCCAGCGCCAGCGTGCCATGATTGCGCAGCAGCATGACCTTGGTATCGCCAAGATCCGCGACCAGCCGCTCGCGCTCGTCCAGATTGAGCGCCACGCCCTCATAGTCATGATAGGAGAGGCGCGGGATCAGCGCGAGCGCGCGCTGGTTCAAGGGCAGCAGCCCTTCGGCATGAGCCGATACCGCCATGCCGTCGGCGCTGTGGAAATGGGCGATATAATGGGCGTCCTCGCGCGCGCCGTGGATCGCCGAATGGATCACATAGCCGGCATAGTTGATGCCATAGTCGCTTTCCCCGACGACATGGCCGTCCAGGTCCACCTTGACCAGGCTGGACGCCGTGATCTCATCGAACATCAGGCCGAAGGGGTTGATCAGGAAATGATGCTCCGGCCCCGGCACGCGGGCGGAAATATGGGTGTAGATGAAGTCGTCCCAGCCATGGAGGGCCGAAAGGCGATAGAAGGCGGCGAGGTCGATGCGAACCTTCCATTCCGCCTCGCTGACGCCGGATTGGCGGAAACGATCATCCTTCAAGACAGTGGCCATGGCGATGCTCCTTTACGGGCGAGTGTAGGAAGGCGGCTGCTTGCCGCCCAATGAGAATGTCTGAAGGGTCGGACAGCGCTGCTCATGTCGGGAAGACCGTCGGATCGACGATATGGGCGACATCGACGCGGACAGGCAGTTCGCCATCGGCGTGAAAGCGATCGACAACGCGCTGCAACGGTTTGATGACCGTCGCATCCGGCGGGACGAGAAGGGGATTTTGCCGGTCGACGATCAGCTTCGCCAATTTCGGGTCCACGCCCGTCGCTTTGGCGAACACATCGGCATAACCATCCGGGTGCGCCTGCGCCCATTGGCTCGCCGTGCGAAACCGGGCCAGCACATCCTTGAGCGCGCCGCGCTTCGCCGGATCGTCCAGCGCCTTTTGCGAGGCGGCGATCAGGGTGAGGCCGGTATTGATTCCCTGCCCGTCGCGCAGCATCCGGGCGCCCCGCGCCTCCGCCGCGATCTGATAGGTGCCGAAGGTCGCCCAGGCATCGATCCGGCCGGCGGCGAAGGCGGCTGCGGCATCGTTGGGCAGCATGAAGCCGATATCAACCCTGCGTCGGTCGAGCCTGGCTTCCTTGAGCGCTTCGAGCAACAGATAGTGCGAGATGCTGCCGCGCGCGCTCGACACGATCACGCGGTGGCCGGCGAGGTCGGCGACACGGCGGATGGAGGAGCCTGGCGGCACGATGATGCCAATGTCGCGGGTGGAGGAAACAGAGCCGGCGATGACTTTCAGCGGAACGCCCGCCGCCGCCGCCAGCACGACCGGCAGGTCGCCCGCCGGCGCGGTATCCACCGCCCCGGCGTTGAGAGCCTCCAGCAGCGGCGCGGCGCCGACGAAATTGGCCCACTCGATATCATAGCCAAGAGACGTGAGCGCACCCGCCGCCTCCGCCTTCGACTGGAGCAGGTGAACCTGATCGCCCAGGACCAGCCGGGCACGCCCGCCCTTCCCAGCGCCACCGCACGCAGTGAGGCCGAGCGCGGCGGCGCCCGCCACAAAGGTCCGGCGATCAGAAAGCGAGTGCGATACGCCCATAATAATAGCCGCCTGCGGGATTGAAGGGCGACGGGCCATAATAGCCCTGCCCCGTCTGGGGATTGCCCGGCCCGTTGGTTTCGGGACGAACGTCGAACAGGTTGGTGGCGCCGACCGACAATGTGGCGAACCGCGTCACCTTCGCGCTGATGCTGGCGTCGGTGATGATCTTCGCGCCGAAATGCCGGTCGTCGCCCGCCGCCGTGCGCTGGGTATATTTGCCGTAGCGGGTGGCGGTGACGCTGAGGCCGAAAATGCCCTTCGACCAGTTCAGCGTGCTGACCAGCTTGGTGCGCGGCTGAAGCACTTCCAGTTCGCCGATCTTGTCGCCGCCGAAGAAGACGGAACCTGCGCCCAGCAGCGCATTGCCGTCGGTGTCGAAAAGTTGCGACGGGGTCGCGACGACATCCGTCACCTTGGTCTTGCTATAGTTGAAGGCGAAGGTCAGGCCCAGCTTGCCCAGATCGCCAAGGTTTCGGCTATAGTCGGCGACCAGGTCGAAGCCCTTGGTCTCGGTGTCGGCGGCGTTGATGAAATATTCCGCCTGTTCGATGTCGGACAGGCCGTTGGCGGCCAGAATGGCGGAAATGCCGGCGCCGAACAGGCGGCCCGTGCGCTCGATGCGGTCCCTGATGCGGATATAATAGCCGTCCAGCGTCACCGACAGCGCGGGGATGGGCGTGAAGACGAGGCCAAGGCCGGCATTCCATGTCTTTTCCGCCTTGAGCGGCTTGGCGCCCAGTAGCTGGCCGACGGTCGAATCCGCCGTCACCAGCTTGGCGACGGTGGGCCGCAATTCGGTCTGGCCGGTCGCCGGGTTGAAGAAGGACGAGGTGCGCCCGTCGGTCTGGGCGTAGCCGATCTGCGTCAGCGACGGCGCGCGGAAGCCGGTGCCGACCGTGCCGCGAATGGCCAGCGCCGGGCTGAACTCATAGCGGCTGTTGAGTTTGAAACCGACCGGGCTGCCCGAACCGTCGCTATAATGTTCGGCGCGGATGGCCGCGCCGATATACCAGGCGTCGGTCGGATAGAGGCCGAGGTCGATATAGCCGGCATAGACTTTCCGGCTGATATCGGCTTCGTCCTCCGGCGACAGCACGATCGCGCCCTGCACCACCGGCGAGGCGACGCGGCCGACATTCCAGTCATATTGCTGGTCGCCCGGCTGGAATGTGTAGGTCGCATCCTCATAGGCGAGGGGATCGCCGGCAAAGGTGCGGAAGCGGTCGAGCCGATATTCGCCGCCGATCGATATCTGCAACGGCCTAGCGAGGCCGATCTCGAACTCGCGCGTCAGGTCGATATTGTGAGTCCATTGGCGGAATTCGAAATTGGCGAGATTGGGCCAGCTGGTCGGGCTGTCCGGTCCCAGCGAGGGGCGGATCGAAAGTTTGGAATATTGGCGGCTGGCGTTGCGGCCAAAGGAGGAGGAGACGTCATAATCCCACCCGGCCAGCGTTCCGCGCAGGCCGCCGACGAACTGAAAATCATTCTCGTCGATATTGTTCAGCGGATAATAGCCGTCCGGGAACAGGGCCGTGAAATTGGCGGTGCTGTTGGGACGGCGAAAATTATTACCGATCTCAGCATCACGTTCGCCATAGGTGCCGAAGCTGTAGAGGGTGGCGTTGTCCGTCACCGGCAGTTGCGCATTATAGGCGAGGTTGAACGCCTTGATCTGCGGATCGCCATTATGCGCGCCGTCGCGGTTCCACTGGGCATTGCGGGCGTTGGCATCGGCGATGTTCGCCTCCACCTGCGCGCGGGTCAGGCCGCTGGTCGCCACCACCTGGTCGATGGTGCGACCCGACGGCAGGCCATAGACATTGGCATCGGTCGCGGGCAGGTTCCACCAGGCGCCGCCCCGCTTGCGGACATCGCCGCTGATCGTCAGGAAGCCGCCATCGCCGATTTTCGTGCCATAGCGGATCGTGCCCTTCCAACTGTCGGGCTTGCCATTGGCCTCGTAAAGCGTGCCATAGGTGAAATCACCGCTCAGCCCCTCCTTTTCGGCGAGCTGGATGTTGATGACCCCGGCGATCGCATCGGTGCCATATTGGGCGGCGGCGCTGTCCTTCAACACCTCGATCCGGTCGATCGCGCTGGTGGGGATGAGGTCGATGTCGACCGGGTTGGCGCCGGACGTATCGGCGGTCGAATTGTTGAGGAAGGCGCCATTGTGCCGCCGCTTCCCATTGACCAGCACCAAAGTATAGGCGGGCGCCAGACCGCGATTGGTGACGGGGCGGCCGATTGAGAAGACGCCGGCATGGGTCGACCCGAAATTGAGCGACGGCAGCAATTTGGACAATGCTTCGCCAAATTCCGCCGAGCCGGTCGCCTGCAATTTTTCCGCGCCGACCACATCGATCGGCGCGGGACTTTCCGCCACGGTGCGGGGCGCGCCGCGGACGCCGGTGACGATGATCGTTCCCGGCTCCGCGGCGTCGCCTGCCGCCGCCTTCGGCGCGGCAAGTGCCTGCGCGGTCGCCGGCACGACAGCGAAATGGACAATCGCGAGCGCGGTGGAGGCAAGGTAGGTTTTGTGGCGGTGCATTTTCTATTCCCCCATATGTATTTCGAGGGACCGTTTATTTTCTATAATTTTAGTTGAACATCGACTTTGCGTGACGATCTATGAGTAAGGCTTAACTTTAGATCATCTTTCTAAAGCGAAATTTATTGTTTCAACTACCTTTTCCGAAACTCGTGTCGAACGCCGCACCGACGTCCCGCTCGCCATCGGTCAGTCCGGCCTTGCGGAAACGCCCGGTGATCGCCTGTTCATGCGCGATGATCCCGGCATCGATCGGTCGGGACACTCGATTGTTGCGGTCGAAGCTGGCGCGGGCGATGTCGAGCGGCAGGCCGGTTTCCTGGGCCAGCACCTGCGCGAACCGATCGGGATGGGCGCGCGCCCAGGCGACGGCCCTGGCCTCGCGCTGGAGGAAATCGGCCAGCAAGGCCCGTTTGGGACCGATGGAATCGGCATGGGCGATGTCGATATAGAGCGGCAGGCCATAGTCTTTTGCGTCCACCACAGCGCGCGCGCCTTCCTTGATCGCCACATTGGTATAGGGCGTCCAGGTCGCCCAGGCGTCGATCGATCCGCTGTCGAAAGCCGCCTTGGCGTCGCCCGGCGGCAGGAAGGTGACGCGCACCCTGTCCGCCGGAATATGGGCGCGCTCCAGCGCCTGGAGCAGCAGATGATGGCCGATCGACCCACGCGTCGTGGCGATCGACTTGCCGACCAGATCCTGCGCGCCCTTCACCGGCGAGTCCGTCTTGACGAGGATGGCGAGCGCCTCCGGCGCCTGGTTGGCGGGCGCCTGAACAGCGATGGCCTTGACCGGGCTGCCGCTCTGATAGGCGAAGATGAAGGGAGCGTCGGCGGCAAGGCCGAGATCGGCCGCCCCGCCGCCCACCGCTTCGAGCAGCGGCTGGGCGGCGGGAAATTCCGACCATTCCACGCTATAGGGCGCGCCCTTGAGCACGCCCGAGGCAAGCATCATCGCCCGGACCTGTCCCTTCTGGTTGGCGACACGCAGGACATTGTCGTCGCTATGCCTAAAAGTCGCGGCGGCGAGCCCGAGGCCCGCCACCGCGACAAGGGACGCTGGCAGGATGGCGACGTTTCTCTTCGACATGGATCAGCCCGCCAGTGCGAGGCCCGTCGCCTCGCGCTCGGCGACCTTGCGGCGAACCACCGGCAGCAATTCCCGGCCATAGAGGATGGAATCGCCCAGCGGATCGAAGCCGCGGATCAGGAAATGATCGATGCCGATATCATAATAATCGAGCATGGCGTCGGCCACCTGTTCGGGCGTGCCGACCAGCCCGGTGCTGTTGCCCGCAGCCCCGGTCAGCGCCGCGACGCCGGTCCACAGCCGCGTATCGCGGCGGTTGCTGCTGGCCGTGTCGAGCAAGCGCAGCGACCCCGCATTGGGCGGACGATGGCCGGTGAGCGGCAAGCCGGCGGCGAGACGATTTTCGCGCACCTGCTCTTCGATCTCCGCCGCGCGTTTCCACGCGGCTTCTTCGGTATCGGCGATCACCGGACGCAGCGAGAGCGAAAAGCCCGGATCGCGGCCATGGCGCGATGCCGACTTGCGCACGGCGCGCACCGTGTCCTTCACCGCTTCCAGCGTTTCGCCCCAGAGCGCATAGACATCCGCATGGCGGCCCGCGACCTCGATCGCCTCGTCCGACGATCCGCCGAAGAAGACCGGCAGATTGTCGGGCTTGATCGCGCTGAACGCCTGGCGGATATCATAATATTTGCCCTGATGGTCGAAGGGCTGGGCCGCCGTCCATTCCTGCCGCAGGATCGTCAGATATTCGTCGGTGCGGGCATAACGTTCCGCCTTGACCGTCCGCGTATCGCCATCGCGCGCCATTTCCTCGTCCGCGCCGCCGGTGATGATGTGGACCGCGACGCGGCCGCCGGAAAGCTGGTCCAGCGTCGCCAACTGGCGCGCAGCGACGGTCGGCTGGGTGAAGCCGGGACGATGCGCGACCAGGAAGCCGAGACGGGTGGTGATGGCGGCGGCATGGGCCGCCACGATCTGGCTTTCCGGGCTGTTGGAACCGAAGGGAATGAGGACGCGGTCGAAGCCGCCCTCCTCCTGCGCTCTGGCGGCTGCGTTCACATAGTCGGTGTCGAGCGCGCGGCTGCGCACCGCCGATTGGGTTTCGGACCCGTTGTTGAAACCGATATAGCCGATGAATTTGACGCTCATATGCCTTCTCCAGAGTGTCAGATGACGTAGAAGCCGTGGGTGCCGTCGCGCTCCAGCTGGGCGACGAGGCCATATTCCCAGTCGAGATAGGCCTGCATGGCGGCGGCCTTGTTGTCTGTGCCCTCATAGGGCCGCTTGTAGCGCCCCTCCGGCCCGCGCGGAGGCGGCGCGCCGTCCGATCCCTTTTCGAGCGCGACCGTCGACCAGTCGACATCCAGGATGGACACGTCCCAACCCAGTTGGGCGAGCCAGGAGGCGGTCATGTCGGCGCGCGGCCCGACAGGATCGGTCACGACGATGCGCGCGCCGCGCACCGGGGCATTATGATCGGTTTCCTGCACCAGCTGCCCCCCCTGCGCGTTGCGGAATCCGGGCAGATGGCCGCTTTCATAGTCGCGCGGCTGGCGCACGTCATAAAGGTAGAGGGTGCGGCCGCTATCGGCCCTGAACGCCGCCAGTTCCTCCCAGCCGATGCGTTTGACGCCCGCCCGATAGGCGACGTCGCGGGCATGGGTGCGCGCTTCTTCGGTTGCCGCATCATCGACTTCGGGTGCGACGCGGGTCTGGCCGTTTTCCAGTTCCTGCCCCGCCAGCGTCCAGCCGATCGTGCCGTTGCGCAGCGCAAAGATCCTGTTCGGCAGGCCCGCATTGACCAGTGACTGGGCGCCGATGATCGAGCGGGTGCGACCGGCGCAGTTGACGATGATCGTCGTGTCGGGATCGGGCGCGATCGCCCGCGCGCGCAGCACCAGTTCGGCGCCCGGCACGCTGGTGCCGGTAGGAATGCTCATTATGTGATATTCATCGTAACGACGCGCATCGAGAATGGCGATGTCGGCCTTTTCGCGGATCAGCGCCTGCACTTCCTCCGCCGCAAGCGAGGGCGTGTGGCGGCGATGCTCGACCAGTTCGCCGAAAGCCTTGGAATAGCTGTTGACGTCCTCGAACAATTCATAGCCGGCGTCGCGCCAGGCCGAGAGGCCGCCGTCCAGTTCGCGCACATGGGTATAGCCCAGCCCTTCGAACCGGACGGCCGCCTTGCGGGCCAGGCCTTCGCCATTGTCATAGACGATGATCGGCGTGTCGAGACGCGGGATGCGCCAGCGCGCTTCCTCGTCGATGCGACGCAACGGGATCTGCGCGGCGAACAGCGGATGACCCTGCGCGAACTCATGCTCCTCGCGCACGTCGATGATGGCGATTTCACTGCCGATGAGAAGAGCGTGGCGAATATCCTGCGGCGTCGCTGTCTGGACGCGGTCCAGTGTATCAAGGCTCATATGCTTTTCGATCTGTCCCAGAGGTTGGGGATTACGCCGTTGGCGTAACCCGAAATGAAGCTTTTGGGCGCGCCGTCGGGCGCGTAGGTCGCCCGCTCGACCGCGCCGATATTGGCGCCATAGACATGGATGCTGATGGACGGCCGATCGGTCAGGCCGTTGGTCACACGATGGATGTCGCCCAGTCGCGGCGAGAAGGCGTCCACTTCCCCCTGGCGCAGCAGTTCGTCACCTTCCGCCACCAGTCCGCCAGTCGGCAGGCGGCGGAAACGCTCGACCTTCTCCACGCCGCGCAGCACGCCGACCAAGCCCCAGATTCCATGGTCGTGGATCGGGGTCGACTGGCCCGGTCCCCAGACGAAGCTGACGACGCTGAAGCGTTCGCGGCTGTCGCAGTGGAGCAGATATTGCTGATAGCGATCGGGATCGGGGCGCGTGTAGGCCGGCGGCAGCCAGTCGTCGGTCGCGATCAGGCGGGCGAGCAGCGAACGGCCGCTTTCCAGTATCGCCTGCTCATCCCGCGTGGCCGCCAGCAGATCGGCAAAGGCCGTGACGAAGCCGCGCAACCGCGCCGTATCGACAGGCCGTTCGAGGACAGCGGCCGCGCTCATTCCGCAGCTTCCGCGATCGGCGCGAACCGCACGACGCCATCGCCATGATCGTCGCCACCCAGATGGGACAGCAGCTTTTCGCGCAGGCGCGGGGCAAAGCTCGCGCGTTCGCCACGGGGCGCGACGATGCGTTCTTCTGCAACAATGCGCCCCTTGTCGAGCACCAGCACCCGGTCGGCCAGCGCGATGGCTTCCTCCACATCATGGGTCACGATCAGCACGGCTGGGCGATGGGTGCGCCAGAGCGACAGGACCAGATCATGCATCCGGTAGCGGGTCAGGGCGTCGAGCGCGGCGAAAGGCTCGTCCAGCAGCAGCAGCCGGGGTTCGCGCACCAGGGCGCGGGCCAGGGCGGCGCGCTGCGCCTCGCCCCCCGACAGGGTCAGCGGCCAGGCGTCGATGCGATGGCCCAGCCCCACTTCCCTGAGCGCCGCCTCCGCACGGGCGCGGATATTGCTCTTCAGCCCGAGCGCCACATTCTTCCAGACGGGTTTCCACGGAAGGAGACGCGCGTCCTGGAACACCACGGCGCGGGAATCGGGCACGTCCACATCCTGGCCGCGCACCTCGTCCAGACCCGCGAGCGTCCGCAGCAAGGTCGTCTTGCCCGATCCCGACCGGCCCAGCAGGGCGATGAACTCGCCGGGCGCTATGTCGAGGTCCAGACCGTCGATGATGGTGTTGGCCCCGAAGCGGCGGATAAACCCCCGCAGCCGGACGACGGGATCTGGCTGGGGCTGGTGGACGGCGCTGTCCACCGTGGAAAAGCCGAGGCGAGCGTCCATGCTTATTGCTCCACTATGCTGGGGCGCCAGATGAGGGCGCGGGCTTCGATGGTGCGGACCAGCCAGTCGGCGCCAAGACCGAGAATGGCGTAGACCATGAGGCAGACGACGATGATGTCGGTCCGCATGAAATCACGGGCATTGTTGATGAGATAGCCAAGGCCCGCCGATGCGTTGATCTGCTCGGCCACAACCAGAACCAGGATCGACACCGACAGGGCGTAGCGCAAACCCACCAGCAGCGCGGGCAGCGCCGAAGGCAGCACGACATGCCAGACCTGTTCCCAGCGGCTGAGGCCGAAGCTCTTCGCCGCATCGAGCAGGCGCAAATCCACCCCGCGTATCCCGCTGTAGAGGTTGAGATAGACGGGGAAGATCGTCGCGAAGGCGATCAGCGCGACCTTGGGCGTTTCGCCGATGCCGAACCAGACGATGAACAGCGGTGTGAGCGCCAACGCTGGAATGGTGCGCTTGATCTGCATGAGCGGATCGACCGCCAGCTCTCCGGCGCGCGAAAGGCCGGCGACCAAGCCGAGCGCCAGGCCCAGGCCGACGCCGATCAGCAGACCGGCGGCGACGCGCGCGAAGGATACCAGCAAGTTGGACGGCAATTCGCCGGACACGACCATTTCGATCAGCGTCCCGAGAACGGCGGACGGGGGCGCCAGCGTGCGCTCCGGGATCAGGCCGATGCGCGACCCCGCCTCCCACAGCAGCAACAACGCCAAGGGGGACAACCAGCGGCCGCCGAAGCGGGACAGCGAAAAGCGCCGCGCCGGAGCAGGCGTGCGCCCGCTTCTCACGCGGAAAAGAGTGTTGATCGTCAAAACCGCCATGTCCGGGCCTTTTGTGAAAGCCCGGACAAGCCAACATGAATTGTCTACTTATTCAATTGAGTTTTTTGCGGCAAACCTATCAGCATTCTTCATAGGTCCCGTTTCATCGCCGCTGCGGGGCGGATCAGCGCGGAAAATGCTGGTTCCTCCGCCTGTCGGATCATCCTTGGCAAGTTTTTTCTCGACGGATTAAATCTCTACTATTTTGATTGATATATGAGTATCGGCGATAGATGAACGCCCCGGTCCCGACATCGGATCGACCATCTTCCCATATATGAAGGAGGGCCTGCCGTGCCGGTCAATCTGCCGACCAACTTGCTGCGCAGTTTCGTCGCCATCGTCGACACCGGATCGATGCTGAACGCGTCGGAACAGGTGTTCGTGACCCAATCCGCGCTCAGCCTTCAGATCAAGCGGCTGGAGGAACTGGTGCAGCAGACGCTGTTTCTGCGCGAAGGCCGTCGCCTCAACCTGACGGCGGCCGGGGAGCTTCTGCTCGATTATGCACGGCGGGTGCTGTTGCTGCATGACGAAGCCGTCGCCGCCGTCAGCGCGGGACGCTTCGCCGGTCCCGCGCGGATCGGCATGGTGCAGGATTTCGCCGATACGCTGCTCAGCGGCCTTTTGTCGCGCTTCTCCGAACTGCACCCCGATGCGCAGATCTACGCGCGAGTCGCGGGCACCGCCGAGCTGCAGACGCTGCTGGAGCGGCGGGAACTGGACATCGTGCTGGGCTTCGCCGCGCCCAATGACAGCCATGCCGTCACGGTCGCGCCGATGAGCTGGTATGGCGAGGCCGCGCTGGCCGATCGCGCCGTCATTCCGCTGGCGGTATTGGAGGAACCGTGCCGCTTTCGCGAAGCCGCCATCCGGGGGCTGGAGGATGCGGGGCTGCAATGGCGGATCGCCGTGGAAACGCCCAATCTGGCGACATTGAAGGCGGCGGTGGGCGCGGGCCTGGGCATTACCTGCCGCACCCACTTGTTCCTTGGCGACGGCCCGGCGCTGGACCATGATCGCCTGCCGCCGCTCCCGCGCGTCGCCGCCATCCTCCGTTCCGGGGACAAGCTGGACCAGGCCGCCCATCGCCTGGCCGAACTGGCGCGGGAAACGGTGGAGGCGCTCTGAACCGCCTCCCGCGCTGCCTCCATCAATATCCCCGCAGCGGATCGACGATATCGCTGGGCGGCTCGCCGCGCATGAAGCGGGAAATATCGTCGCGCACCTTTTCCAGCAGGCGATGACGCACCTGCGTATGATTGCTGGAAACATGGGGGGTGAGCCGGATATGCGGGTGCATGTAGAGCCTGTGCCCTTCCGGCAGCGGTTCGGGATCGGTGACGTCCAGCGTCGCAAAGCCCGGCCCATCGTTGCGGTCGAGCGCCCGCACCAGAGCGTCCTGGTCGATCACCGATCCGCGCGCGACATTGATGATATGGGCGCCGGGCTTTACCCGCGCGAACAGGGCGTCATCGAACAGATGATATGTCTGCGGCGTCGCCGGCACGGCGATGACGATATGGTCGGATTGCGCCACCAGCGCCCCGATGTCACGCACATGCTCGACGCCGCTGATGCCGGCCTGGATGCCCGAGCGGCGCAATCCCACGACCTGCGCGCCCAGCGCCAGGCCACGCCGCGCCACCGCCTGGCCGATCGCCCCCAGGCCGACGATCCCGATCGTCGTGCCCGACACGCGGCCAAGCGGCACGTTGATCCATTCGGCACGCGACCGGGCCGTCACAGCTTCCAGATTCTTGGCATGGGCATAGATGGCGGCGATCACATAATCGGCGATCTCGTCCGCAGCGACGCCGCGCCCACAGGTGACGAGCGGCGCATCGAGCAGCCATTGGGGATAGACATCAACACCGGCCGAGGCGCTGTAGACCCATTTCAGCCGGCCCGGCCACAGCGGCGGGCGGGCGACCGGCGGCTGTCGCCAGGCGGGTGACGGACGGACCAGCAGCAGATCCGCCTCGCTTGCCGCGCTCCATGGCTCATCGTCGGCGACATCGATCAGAATCGGCGCGATCGGATGCTGACCCAGACCCCGGTTGAAATCGGCGTCGAGCTGACTGGCGATGATCAAGGACATATCAGTTCCCCAGCCCGGCACGACCGGCGGCGATCAATATCGTGTCGGTCTGGGGCGAATGGATACGGCTGCACAGCACGTCGCGATAATGACGCTCCAGCGGATTCTTCCGGCTGATCCCCGGATTGCCGGTCAGTTCGAGACCAATCTCTACCGCCCTGATCGCATTGGCCGTGGTCACATATTTGATCATGTTGACCTCGCCCGCGCCTGGCGGATCGCACGCGTCATGCCGCACGGCTGCGTCTCGGATCAGCGTGCGGTTGACCTGAAGCAATGCCTCTATCTCACCGAATTTCTCCTGGACACGCGGCAGGGTGGCAAGCGATGCGCCCAGATTGGTCGGCACGCGATCATTGAGATAGGCTCGCAGCCAGTCGCGCGCGGCCCGCGCCACGCCATCATAGATGGTCGAGATGGACAGCGCGTTCCAGATCGCAGGGCCGGGATCGCCTGCGCCGGCCGCCCAGTCTTCAGGACGGCGAATGTCGACCGCATGATCCAAGGGGGTCGGCGTATCGTTGAAATGGACGGCATGGCTGACCGTCGCCCGCATACCCAGATGATCCCATGTCGGCTCTATGGTGATGCCCGGACTGTCGGATCGGATCAGGAAATTGCCGACCCGGAGGTCATTCTCCTCGGTCTTCGCCCAGACCGAAAACCAGTCCAGCCCGGTCGATCCGGTCGAATAGATTTTCGTGCCGCTGAGCGCCCATCCATCCGCCGTCCGCCGCGCGATCGTGGCCGGCAGACCGCCCCGCACCGGCGTCCCCAGTTCCGGCTCGACCCGCAGGCCGCCGATCAGGCCCCGGCCCGCCACGGCCTCGCGCGCCAGCCGCTCATGAATATGCAAGGGCCAGCCCTGGGCGCGCGTGGGACTGGCATGATAATGATAGGTCATGAACAGGATCAGCGCGGTCGAGGGGTCGCCCTTCGCCACCGCCGCCAGCACGCGCAGCGCTTCGGACACCGACGCCCCGCGCCCGCCCAGCGCACGAGGCACGGTGAGCGCGATCAGCCCCTGCCCCGCCAATATGTCGAAATTGGCGCGGGGAAACTCGGCGCTGCGGTCATAATGTTCGGCGTTGGCCGCCAGCAGCCGGGTCAGCCGATCGAGCTGGTCGGCAGGCACCGATCCTTCGGGCGGCAGCGGTTGCACGGAAATTGCCTGGGTGGCCATGATATCAGCCTCTCTTGGGAATGGCGTCGTTGAAGCGGGCGTCCCAGAGCGGACGGACATCCACCCGCTTGGGGACCAGCCCGGCCTTGAAGAAGACATCGGCGACCTGCTGCTGCGATCCGATCGCCTCGGGTGTTACCGGGCGCAGCTCATAGGTCGCGCTCCTGCGACGGAACTGATCGAGCACATAGTCGCGCGGCACGCCGATATCCTGGGCGACGATGCCGGCCCATTCCTCCTGATGCGCCGCGGCCCAGCCGAAGCCATGCTGCACCAGCGCCAGATATTCGCGGATGATTGCCGCCTTGCCCGGATCGGCCAGCGCATAGACATGGGCGGAAACGAGATAATTGCCCGAGAGGATGCCATAGGCCGTGCGCAATATACGCGCGCCATCGGTCGCAATCGCGCGCTGGATCGGGTAGCCGTAGATCGCCCAGGCATCGAGCGATCCCCGCGAAAAAGCCGCCGCACCGTCCGACACGCCCATCGCGACGGGGGTGATGTCGTCCCAATTGAGCCCTGCCTCCTCCAGCATACGGATCAGGAAATATTGGGCGGTGGTGGCGCGAACATAGCCGATGCGCTTGCCCTTAAGGTCAGCGATCGAGCGTGCCTTCGATCCCTTCGGCACCAGCACCACCTGGTTGTTGACGTCGCCATGGGCGACCGCGATCTGGCGAAAGCTCTGGATGGTCGAAGCCGCCGCGAAAATCGGCGGAATCTCACTCATCCCGCCATAGTCGAGCGATCCGCCATTGAGCGCCTCGACCACCAGATGGCCGGACTGGAACTCGTTATAGACAAGGTCGAAGTTCCTAGGCTGGATCCCAGCAGCCTTGAACAGCAGTCGCGTATCGCCATCGCCCTTGCCGGTGATCGACACGCGCAAGGCCGGGCGGCCCTTGCCGGCAGTACCGCAGGCCGAAAGCAGCACGCTGCCCGCCGCCGCGCCCAGCAGATTGCGTCTGGAAAACATCTCAGCGACCGCCAGCCACGTCCCGTCCGCGCGCGCCTCCGCCGTCGCGCTCGAACAATGTCACCGTCGGATCGCGGAGAAATTCCTGCCGGGCGGCATGTTGCAACCGGGCAAACCTGTCCTTCCACCGCCTTGTCCATGCCATATCGCTATCGTCCTCCAGCGTTAGGGACGATTTTTCTATCATTTAAGTAGAGATTTGTATGTCAAGTAATGCTGCGCTGTTTATTAGCAGGGCTTGCTCGCGCTTCTGCTGCCAGTGAAGTCGGATCGAATGCCGCCAAGACCCATTGGAATGCTCTGGCACATGAACTTGGGGTCGTTGCAAGTCCGCGGAGGACGGTCGAGCGGGCCGTTGCCGTTTATCAACGGCAACGGCCCGCGCAAGCACGCGCGCGACGCGGTTCGAGACGCCGCCAGGACAACCGTACCAAATAGCGAATCTGCACAGCAACGTTGTCGCGAACGTGCCGTTACCGTTGGAGTTAACCGTAACTAACGTGATCGAGCCGCCGCCACCTGCCATCGGAAGAGACACAACAGCAGAGGAGTGCATCGAATACATCCGGCGGCCGCGAACATTTGCGGACGTTTCAACTTTTCCTTCCCCTCTCATGGCGACCTGGCATTGCCGCCAGGTCGCGCTTTTTCCGGGGAAGGTCGCCCAAAAACAATGAAGGATGGAGACGGATATTCATGACTGCGCCGACGATACCGCTAGAACCCGTGATCGAACGCGACCGGCATGGCCGCCCCGCGACGCAGCGGTGGATGCTCCCCACGGCGCCTGATTATCTGCTCCGCATCCTGACCGATATTTTCGAGACCTATTGGGACCAGATCATCTTTGGCCCCATCATTCCGGGCGCCGCCTATGAATGGTCCTGCCCCGTCGCACCGGACCGGATCGAATTGTCCGGCGGCTATCTGACGATCGGCTTTGGCGGGCCGCATTTTCATCTCTGCATCGGTGCCGATGGCACGGCGCCCACGGATACGGCCCATGCCGCTTCATTGCAGGAACGGCGCCCCGGAGAGGCCAGCCTGTTCCGGTCGCTCGACGCGCAGGGCGCGCCCAATAGCTGGGGATTTGAGATGCGCAACGGCGCAGGCGCGCCGATGCTGTCCATTTACTTCGCCAACCCCTTCCTGGCGGGTGGCGACAGGCTGGCCGATGCGCCGGACTGGTCGCGGCTGGCGATGTGGCGCGATATCGCGCGCCGCTATCTGGGACGAATGCCCGAGGCGTTTGACGAAAGCAGCGCCGGTTTCGGCTGGGCAACGGCGGCATGACCGCATTGACGCCCATGCGTGCGCGGGTGGGCGACGCGCCGTCCGACATGGCGGCGCTGGCGGCGGCGACGGCCTATTTGCGCGTGACCGACGATCCCCCCGACGGCGACGAATTTATCGATGCGGTGGCGCTGACCGATCCTCAATCCGGGCCGCTGGCGGACCTGCTCGACCGATTTGCCGGAGCCGGTTTTGGGGCCAATCGCCGGGCAGCCGCGGCATCGCTGATGCTGCGTTATGGCTGGGCGGCCGGCCCGATCGCATCCGCGCATCTCGTGCTGGGGCAGGCGATGACCATCCATGACTTTGCGCTGCGCTTCTCCACATCGACCCTGGTGGAAGGAATCTGGATACGCCGGGCAAGCTTTGCGGCACGGCCATCGGCGGCAGCGACAAGACAGGCCGTGCGCGGCGCTCTGATGGCGTTCAGCGAGGCCCTGGTCGAAAGCCAGCACCGCTGGTCGGGCTATTCCCGTCATGCGCTCTGGTCGATGCTCACTTCGTCCTGGGCCGCGCAATATACGGCGATCGGCGAGCGGATCGGGTGCCGCGATACGGCCGTCCAGGAAACCCGATTGATGCTGGCGGACGAACCGCAACTCAACAAGGCGATGCCCGAAATCTATGAGGTGCGCTTCGGCGAGCGGTCGAAAATCTGTCAGCGGCGCAAGGCTTGCTGCCTCTTCTATAAAGGTCCCCAACGGCATTTCTGCGCCAGTTGCCCGATCCTTCCCGGCGCCGAGCGTCTTAAACGCAATCAGGAGTGGGTATGCCAGACACAATAGTGCTTGAAAGATCGACAAATGCTTCATCCTTCGCGCAGCTGGTCACCACGGCGCTTGCCGACAGCCGCCACGGCTGGAGCATCGGCACGTTCGGCGCTGTCGGCGAATATATGCGCGATGCCGATGAAGCGGTGATCTGGGATCGGACAGAACAGAATGTCGCCGCCCATACGCCGCGCGCGGCAATCCGCATCCGGCTCGACTGCAATCCTTCGATCATCGCCTTCGAAACGCTGTCGAGCGACGGCGAAAGCTGGGGACAGGCCGTTGCCTTCTGCCTGCCGCTTCCGCCTGAACCCGAACATGGCCGGATCGTGCCGCTGGGTCTCGACGATGATGCAGTTCGTGCGGAGGACAAAGGCAGCCATCTGTTCGATCTCGGCGTAGGCAGAGGGCATGTGCATTTTTGCCTGCGCACCAAGGATCATGGGCTTATCGCGGCGTTGGATGCCGCGGCCGATCAACCGCTGTTCAGCGAGACGGCCGCGCCGGTGATGACGCATGTCATGCGGGCACAGCCCCAGCGGGTTCTGCTGTCGCCGCTCGGCCGGGTCGAAATCTATACGCCGATTCCCGCGCCCGACGGCAAAAGCCCGTCGGGGCCGCATACCCATTTACTGCCCAAATTGATCAAGGCCGGCCGCACCCATGCCGCCAATGCGCCGATACCCGAGGGAATGCAGCCGGCGCTGATGCTGCATCCGCTCTCCCCCTGGCGCGATGCCATGGGACAGGCTGTGCCGTTCGACCCATATCTTGATGCTGATTTTCTGGCGATCCTTCAGGACTATGGGCTTGCCGACGAAAATCGGGTGCGTGCGGAAATCGAAGAGGTGGTTGATGCGGCGGTCGCACCGGAATTCTTCCACTGGCCGGAAACTCGCCGCGCCCGCACTGTGGCACGCATCGCCTTGCGCCGGATCGGCCAGCGCGATCCGCACGGTCCCGCCCGGCTCTGGCGCAAGATTCATGACGGGATGGACGAAGATTGATGCTGACCTCAACAGTTTATGACCCAGCCCCTGAAAGATTGCCTCCCGTCGTGACGCAGGCTCTGGCTCCCCCGCATTCCCATGTCTTCCTCGGCTCGCATCACAGCCACAATGCCCGCCGCACGCACTGGGTGGTCGTCCTGACCGCCGTGATGATGGTCGTGGAAATCGGCGCGGGCTATCTGACCGGATCGATGGCGCTGCTTGCGGATGGCTTCCATATGGCGACCCATGCCGGCGCATTGGGCGTCGCGGCATTGGCCTATGGTTTTGCGGCGCGCCATGCCGGCGACCGGCGGTTCAGCTTCGGCACCGGCAAGGTCGGCGACCTCGCCGGCTTCGCTTCGGCACTGGGACTTGGCCTTGTCGCGCTGGGGATCGGATGGCAATCGCTATGGCGAATGTTCGAACCGGTGCATGTCGCGTTCGAGGAAGCGGCCCTGATCGCCATTCTCGGCCTTGTCGTGAATATCGCCAGCGCCTTTCTGTTGGGTCATCGGCACGGCCCGGACCAGGACCATCATCATGGGCACGCCCATGCGCACAGCGACAATAATCTGCGCGCGGCCTATCTCCATGTCCTGGCCGATGCCCTGACATCGATCCTGGCGATCCTGGCCTTGCTGGCGGGACGCTGGCTGGGATGGATCTGGCTCGATCCGGTGATGGGCCTTGTCGGCGCCGTGGTGATCGCCCGATGGTCATGGGCCTTGATGCAGGATACCGCCGCGACCTTGCTCGATATGACCGACTTCCAGATCGAGGAAGAGGTTCTGGATTGTCTGGACGAGGTGCGCGGTCTTGATCTTCGCGATCTTCATATCTGGCGCCTCGGTCCCGACGCCTATGGCGCGATCGTCACATTGGCGAGCGATGAGCCGCTCGACGCGGAAATGGTGCGGGCACGATTAAGACCTGTGCATGAGCTTGCCCATATCACGGTCGAGATCCAGGGGCGCTGACGCGATGATCTTTAGCCAGCCGCCCTGACAGGCAGCTGTGACCCGCGAGCCAGGAGACCTGCCGGCGCACGGGTCGCTCTTGCCTTGGTCCAGGGGATGGTCACGGCACGGTAGTTTTCCGTCTGAGCGACAAACTATGCGGCCGGGGCCGCGCGGTTGCGTGACAACGGGTGCCAGGGGCGCCCGCCCGTCGTTGCGCGTCGGCCGGAGACTATCCAAGACGCCCCGCCTTTCACGTTACTCCGGGTGCCAAGGGGGAAGACCATGAAGACCATATTTGCATCGATGATCGCGATCGCCGCGGCCACGCCCGCCCATGCGCAGTCCGCATCCGGCGACGCCGGCGATGACCAGATTGTCGTCACCGCCAGCCGATCGGGCGAAGGCGTGAAGGTGAGCCAGCTGGGTGCGTCCGTCACCATTCTCGACACACAGGCGCTGGAGACCCGCCAGACCCGGATCGTGTCCGACATATTGCGTGACGTGCCGGGCGTCGCCGTCAACCGGACCGGCGCGATCGGCGGCCTGACCCAGATCCGCCTGCGCGGCACCGAGGGCAATCATGTCCTGGTCCTGATCGACGGTATAGAGGCGGCCGACCCCTATTATGGCGAATATGATTTCGGCACGCTGATCGCCGATCCCGAAGCGCGGATCGAAGTGCTGCGCGGGCAGCAATCCTCGCTCTACGGGTCCGACGCGATCGGCGGCGTGATCCACTATATGACCCTGTCGGGTGCCGAAGCCCCCGGCTTCTCCGCCCGCGCGGAAGGCGGCTCGTTCGGCACCTATACCGGCAACGCGCGCGCCGCCGGTGTCGCGGGCGACCTCGACTACGCGGTGTCGGCCGCCTACTATCATACCGATGGTACGCCCACCGCCCGCAACGGCACCCGCGATGTCGGTTCGGACAATCTGGGCTTGAGCGCCAAGCTGATCTGGACGCCGACCGAAAGCCTGAAGGTCACCGGCGTCGCGCGCTACAGCTACACCGATGCGGATATCAATGACAGCGAGAGCAACCCTGCCAGCCCGCTGTTCGGCTACACCGTCGACAGTCCCGGCTCCTATTATAAGAACAAGGCCTTTTACGGTCTCGTCAGCATCGAGCATATAGCGCTCGACGGACGCTGGACCAACAGCCTGACGGGCCAGATTACCGATACGACGCGCAAGGGCTATGATGCCGACGCATTCGACTATGGCGACAAAGGTCAGCGCTACAAGGGATCGTTCGTCAGCAGCCTGCGCTTCGGCACCGACACGGTCGTTCATCGCCTGACCGCCGCCGTCGATGTGGAGCGCGAGCAGTTCCGGAACACCGCGCCCGCCTTCGCCTTCAACGGCAAGCGTCATACCGACAATGTCGGCCTGGTCGGCCAGTATGAACTGCTGGTCAACGATGCCCTGTCGCTGGGCGGCTCCATCCGCCGCGACGAGAATAACCGCTTCGATGATGTCACCACCTGGCGGGTCCAGGGCAGCTATGTCTTCGCCACTGGCACGCGCATTCGCGGCGCTTATGGCACGGGCGTCAAGAATCCGGGCTATTATGAACTCTACGGCTATTCCGACGGCGAATATATCGGCAACCCGAACCTGAAGCCGGAAAAGTCGCAAGGCTGGGAAGCCGGGATCGAACAGACCATCGGCGGCAATTCGACCATCGGCATCACCTATTTCGACAGCAAGCTGAAGGACGAGATCTACACCACCTATCCCGCCCCTGACTATGTCGCGACGCCGGGCAACCGGACGACGCAATCGAAGCAGCACGGCATCGAGGCGTTCGTCAGTGCGCGGCCGATCCCGCAGCTTCGCCTGGACGCGGCCTATACCTATCTCAAGGCGCGCGAGAATGGCGCGGTCGAAGTGCGGCGGCCCAAACATGTCGCGAGTTTCAACGCGACGGTCTTCTCCACCGACGAGCGTTTCTCAGGCACGCTGACCCTGCGCTATAATGGCCGTCAGCGCGACGTCGCCTATACCGATCCCAGCTATGTGCCGGTGCCGGTCTCGCTGCGCGAATATGTGCTGGTGAACCTGAATGCGGAATATAAGCTGACCACCAACGTGACGATCTTCGGCCGCGCCGAGAATCTGGCCGACGAAGATTATGAGGAAGTGTTCAGTTTCGCGAACCCCGGCCGTGCGGCCTATGGCGGCGTGCGCGTCCGCTTCTGATGAGAGGCATCGGCATTCTCGCGGGATTGCTGATGGCCGCGCTGCCGGTTTGGGTCGGCAGTGCGGTTCGTCATGCCGCGCCGGCTGGTTCCCTCCCGCCGATACGGGTGATGTCGATGAACCAGTGTACCGACCAACTCCTGCTGGCGCTGCTGCCGCCGGATCGCATCGCATCGGTGACCTGGCTGTCGCGCAATGCCGGCGGATCGCTGATGGCGGCCGAGGCGATGCATGTCGGCATCAATCACGGCCTGGCCGAGGAGGTGGTTCGCCAGAAGCCGGATCTGGTGATCGCGGGCAGCTTCACCACCCCGGCAACACGCGCTCTGCTCAAGCGGCTGGGTTACCCGATGATCGAGGTTGAAACGGCCAATGATTTTGCCGGCATCCGGGCGATCACGCGGCAGGTGGCGAAGGCTGTGGGCGAAACCGCCCAGGGCGAGGCCCTGATCGCGCGGATGGATCGCCAGCTTGCCGTCATCGCCGCAAATCCGGCGCCTCCCGTCCGGGTCGCCGCCTGGGATGGCTCGGGCTTCAGTGCCGCGAAGGGCACGCTGTATGATGCGGTTCTGACCGCCGCCGGCGCGGTCAATGTGGCCAACCGGCCGCCCGCGTCCAGCTATGGGGCGCCCGATGCCGAAGTGCTGCTGCGGGCCGCGCCGGCTCTTTTGGTGCAGGGTATGCCGATCGACGAGAAACCGGGCCTTGGCGTCAATCTGGCGCGACATCCGCTGGTCCGCCACTATTGGGCGGGCGCGCGCACGGTCCATATCCGGCAGGCCTATTATGTCTGCGGCACGCCCCTGATCGGCGATGCCGTGCTGGCCTTGCGCGCGCAGCTTCGTAACGCGGCGGCAGCGGTGCGCTCGCCGCTGCCCTTTGCGCCGGGCGGCGCCCGATGATGGCGCGGTGGCTGCTGCCTGTTCTGTTGCTGCTCCTGCTGCTGACGGTGGGCGCGTCCTTGCTGGCCGGCACCGTCTGGCTGCGCCCCGAAGAGGTGGTGTGGACGCTAGCCCATCCCCAGACTGATCTCGCGGGCTTGATCCTCATCGAAATCCGCCTTCCGCGCGTGATCCTGGCGATCATGGTCGGGGCCATTCTGGGTCTGTCGGGCGCAGTGCTGCAAGGGCTGCTCCGTAATCCACTGGCCGAACCGGGCACGCTCGGCGTATCGGCGGGTGCGGCGCTCGGGGCGGTGATCGCCATCTATTACGGTTTCGCGAGCAGCTTCGTGCTGGCGACGCCGCTGTTCGGGCTGATCGGTGGCTTCGTCACGGCAGGCCTTGCCCTGCTGCTGTCGCGCAGCGGCGGTACCTTGTCGCTGATCCTGGCCGGCGCGGCCATTTCCAGCATCGCGGGCGCGGGCGTCAGTCTCGCGCTCAACCTCTCGCCCAATCCCTATGCGGCCTATGAGATCATGAGCTGGCTGATGGGATCGCTGACCGATCGCAGCTGGGATCATGTCCGCCTCGTCGCGCCGTTCATCCTGGCGGGAGGCGTGCTGCTGCTGCTCACCAGCCGCGCGCTCGACGCGCTGGCGCTGGGCGAGGTGCAGGCCGAAAGCCTTGGCATAGACGTCGGGCGGACGCGGCTGCTCGCCCTCTTCGGCACAGCGCTCGGTGTCGGCGCCGCCACGGCGGTGGCAGGAGTCGTGGGTTTCGTCGGGCTGATCGCGCCGCATATCGTGCGTCCGCTGGTGGGGCACCGGCCGGGCAAGGTGCTGCTGCCGGCCACGCTGGCGGGCGCTTTCCTGGTCGTGCTGGCCGATATCGCAACCCGGCTGCTCGTCTTCGGTGTGCCGATCAACCTGGGCGTCTTCATCAGCGTCATCGGCGCGCCCTTCTTTCTCTGGCTGATCCTGCATATCCAGAGCCGCACGGGATGAGCGCGCTGACCCTGGAGCAGGTGCGCGTTGACCGGGCCGGCCGGACGGTGCTCGACGGGATCGACATGATCTTCCAGGCGGGGCGGCTGACGGCGGTGATCGGTCCTAATGGCGCAGGCAAGAGCACGATGCTCGACGTCGCCACCGGCCTGCTGAAGCCGCATTCCGGTGCAGTGCGACTGGGCCAGGATAGCCTGGCGATGATCGGCCGACGAGTACTGGCCAGGCGGCGCGCCTATCTGCCACAGCGCGCCGCCGTCGATTGGCCGATCAGCATCGAGCGAGTCGTGGCGCTGGGCCTGACGCCATCGCTCCCGGCCTTTGGCGATCTGCCGTCGCAGATGCGGCCTGCGATCGACCAGACGCTGGCGGATTGTGATCTGCTGGCGTTGCGCGATCGATCAGCGACGCAGCTTTCGGGCGGCGAACTCGCCCGTGTCATGCTGGCCCGCGCCATCGTGGGGGACCCCGAACTGCTGATCGTCGATGAACCGACCGCCGGGCTTGATCCGCGCCATGCCATCGATGCCGTCCAACGGTTGCGCGCGCGCGCCGACGCCGGACGCACGGTTGTCATGGCGATCCACGATCTCGATCTGGCGCTGCGCTTTGCCGACGACATTGTTGCGATCCGTGAGGGCCGGCTATTTTGCGCTGGTCCAGCACCGGAGGTCATGACCGAAGAGATGCTGTCCCGCCTCTATGATGTCGGCGTTCATATCGTGACCGACGCGAGCGGCAGCGCCATTCGTTTCATTGGCTGAGGGGAGCAATATGCCCTCGATTTGCTTCGATCTGGCGCTCAGTCCGGCCAATGGCTGGATCATCGGCAGCTACGGCGCGATCTCCATGAAGCGGCAACGACCCTACGTCATGTGACAACCGCCACTGTAGCTTACCTTCGGAGAAAATGCGCAACGCGGACCGCGAACATTCATTTTTCGGAAGATACAGGCTATCATTCGAGTCCAACACCCAGCATCCGACTGGCGCCGAAGGGATTCTTCCGTCCAACGGGACTCTAAACTGCCCGCCCCGTTTGCCATATGGCACAATCCCGCACAATTACGGGGGCACCCCCAACTACGGACGGATCGCCCAGACAACCGTGACGAGCCTGGCCCCGGTGCGTCGCACTGGGGCCAGGCGCCTAAGGCATTAGAGAATGTGAACGCCGATCGGTCCTAGAAGACGCCGTTGGAGTTCGCGGTCTTTTCGGGAATTTTCGCAACCGTCGCCCAATGTTCGACTACCTTACCTTTGTCCACACGGAAGATGTCCACGATTTGACTGCCCGGATTGTCCGGCGTGCGGAAAGCGTGAACATGGAGAATGACAAAATCGCCATCGACATAGGCACGCTGAATGTTATTGCGGGCCAATGGGAACGTCTCCTTTACATAGTTCACATATTCTTTGAATGCTTCCTTACCATCCTTCGCCGTGGGATTATGATTGGTATAGGTGTCGCCCATATATTTGGACGCCCCTTCATAATCCCTGCCGTTCAAAGCGGTAGTATAAAAGGCGATGACGATCGCCTTGTTCGCCTTTTCCTCAGGAGTTTCCGTCTCTGAACCCGGAGGAAAGTTCGTGGCCTCTGCTGCCATTGCGGTCGTCATTGCCGTAGCCGTCGCCAACATGGCCAGGCTTCCGAGAAGAAAAGCTTTGATCATTGGACCCCTCCTGATACGCCGAATCCGGCCTTGGGTGGTTAGTGCTATCACTATGAAAAGCTTTGCCTTCAAGGTCAATAGAATAGTCCATTAGGTTATTAAATCTGGTCCGGGCCGGCAGCTTTTCCCGCTGGAAAAGGCGCCATGATGGGATAAGGACCATATCGGCATCAAGCGGACCGCCAGGGCCGCCCCGCACGGGGATACCGGAGCCGCCAAGCTCCTCAATGGAGCACGCCTGCCGGTTCCCGTAAGCCGGGATAATGTTGCCTCGAGGATGCGAGACGATCTGCAAATGACCGCCGAGGTTGTCCACATGCTCAAACGGTCCGCACGCATAAAAATACGGAAAACAAAGAATAGTTAGAGCATGATCCACTTCAACCTGAACGGATCATGCTCTGGGATATTTTCCTGCGTTTTCCGAGTCAGCAGGTGATTCCATCTGCTTAGGAAACACTCTAAAACGGGCCATTATTATTGGCCGGCTTGTCGGGGAAAGTTCCTTTGACCGCCCAATGCTCTACGATCTTGCCCTGTTCAAGGCGGAAGATATCGATCAGGGGAGCACCCTTGGTTTTCGGGTCCAGTCGGGCGAAGACATGCAGGATCACGAAGTCGCCATCGACGAAAGCCCGCTTTATTTCATTATGCGATTCCGGATGCTCCTTGCGATACTCAACATATTTTCGAAAGGCGTCGATACCATCTTCGGCGGTGGGATTATGATTGACGTAACGGTCGCCAAAATATTTTGAGGCGGTCGCATAGTCTTTTGCGTTCATCGCTGCATTGTAGAAGCTGATGACGGCGGCTTTATTGGCTTTCTCGGCTGGAGTCTCGGAGGCATCATCGGGGCCTTGCGCGATCGCCGCTATAGTTATGGATGCCGCCGCAAGCATCGACAACCCGCCAATAATGATATTTTTCTTCATTATTCCTTACTCCAAACTTCATTCTCATCATATAATAAGCATAATCAATAAAATTATATTGTGAACCATTGGTCGGCTCGATTATGGGACGTAAACAGCTCATTTCTGCGGCGGACGCACCACAGCGCTGATGGCACGATAGCTATAACCCCGGTTGAGGTTCGGATGAAGATAGCGCCCCGCTTCATGTGGCGGCGACCCGGGTGGGCGCGGCGCAGGGCGGGCCTCCGTAATGGCCATGCCGACGGGCAGTTCCAATCGGTACAGAGCCGCGGTCTGGGTAGGCGGAACGGGGCCTTTGGCTTCAACCAGATGCAGGCGTTCCGCAGAAACGAAGCCTGGCCGAGTGAGCAAATCAACCATATGATGGGTGACATACCATTGTTCAAACTGCGCCTTCATCGCGTCCTGTGGGACGGTAAAAACGATATGAGCGTAACTCTGTTTCGGCTTCCTCCCCTGCGCCTCGACTTTCGGATCTGGCACAGTTCGTTTTTGTGGAGGACCGGCGATACGATAAGTATAGAGCACCGTCGCGGAGGCATTATACCCGGCGCAATGCGGTGCTGATGATGCGGAAAAATCGGTAAAGCCCTTCGCGGCTGCCGCGCCATTCCGAGCCTCTATCTCATAAATGGTCAGATATTGAGGCAGCTTGACTTCAACGCCAGGATACATTTGAGGATCGTTAAGTATGAACCGCTGGGCGTTAAGCAGACCTTTCATTTTGAGCATTGCCGGCAGTCGCCGTTCGCCGTCGCACTTTTCATATGCGGCGGCGCTGCCGGGGAGCGCATCGCTGAAGACCAGGAGGTCGAACTTCTCCGCGGCATACCCAGGGGCTCCGTGAACGGCTCCCCCTATAAGCACTATGCCACCCACACTCCACAGCCTGCGCCAAATGTCCCGTTTCATTGAAAGATTCCCATATTCTCCAAGACAGCAGTGCGGACAATGACGTCCGCGCTGCACTTGCCTTCGTCAAGATCAATATTTGAAGGTAAGACCAATTGTCCACATTCGTGGCGCCCCAGCCTGAACCACACTGACGCCGTTCGGATTGCCGCTAAATTCTTCCGGGCTGATGAAGGAAGTATTATAGGGATGATCGAACAGGTTGGTGACGTTGGCATAGAGGCGGAAATTGCGCCATTCAATACTCCCACCCAAATTGGTCAGGCGGTAGGGACGTGACTGCCAGCGGTTCACCGGATAGAAGAATTGCTCTCCATAGAAGTTGATGTCCCCTGTCAATCCCAGCCGGACTCCATCGCTGATCTCATGGCTCCAGTCTAGCCCGACCAGACCCTGATACCGTGGCGCCCACGGCACCTCCAGCCCCTTGAGATCGCGCTGCTGACCCGGATTATAGGGGTCGACGAAGATGGCGCCGCGGGACCATTGGGCACGGCCCATGCCGAAATTCGCGTTCAGCATCAGGTCGCGGGTCAGCGGCGCGGCCAGTTCCAGTTCGATACCATAGTTGGTGGACGGCCCCACATTGCGGATTACCGTCAGCGCCTGGCCCGAATTACTGGAAAGCTCGGTATTCTGATACAGGCGATCCTTGTAGCGGATATAATAGGTGGCCGCGTTGAAGCGGATGCCGCCCGGGAAGGTCGCCTTCAGGCCGAGTTCGTAGTTCCAGCTGGTTTCCGGATTATAGGTTCGCAGGATGTTGACCCCGTCATTGCCAGTCAACTCGAACACACCGCCCGGCGTAAAGCCCTTTGACACCGTGGCAAAGGCCATGACGTCGGGGTCGATATGATAAGATATCGATGCCTTGGGTAGAAAATAGTTCGCCTTCTGGCTGTTCGAGATATCTATGCGGGGATCGCGCATCTTGTTGCGTGACAAACCATAACGGGAACCCAGTTCGAAATTCCAATAGCCTGTTTTATAGGTCGCATTGGCGAAGATCGCATATTCCCTATTACGCAATTCCGTGTCGCTATAGCGATCGGCACGGCCGGGACGCATACTCACCGAATAATTGTCCGGATTCTGAGCCTGGAAGAAGCCTCCGACGATCCATTGAAACGCATCACTCCCAAGGCTGCCCAGGCGCAGTTCCTGGCTATATACTGAGCGCCGAGCCGTGGCCCGCGAGTGCGAGATGAAGGTCGGAAGTTTGTCGGTATCCGCAAGACGCGAATATTTCGCCTTGAAGGCGGAACTGATCGAAGTCAGCGCCAGCGAGTCGTTGAAACGATGCTCGATATTGAGAGAACCGGAATAGATATCCCGGTCAAACTTCGAAGCGAAGTCATTAAATACCAGATAGGATACGACATAGGGCGTCGGCGGGGTCTGGAACAGGTTGAAACGACCGGTACGCAACCAGTTGCCCGTCAGATAAGCGGTGACAGTGGTGTTCTCTCCGTCATGGGCCAGTGTCAACCTGGCCCCGTTCTCATGACCCTTGTCGGCATGAATGTTCAGGGTCGGGTTCCAAAGGAAGCCATCCGTTTCGGTGTGAAAGGCGGAAATGCGCGCATTGAGGCCGGGAAACACGGGACCGGAGATCGATCCACTAATATATTTCGTGTCCTTGTTGCCATATTCCACTGTAGCCTGCGCTTCCAACTGGTCGGTCGGGCGCTTGGTGATATATTTGATCGCGCCGCCGATGCTGCTGCCGCCATACAGTGTCCCCTGCGGGCCTTTCAGCACCTCGATACGCTCCAGGTCCGAAAATCGGGCAGTCTGCCCCTCAAATACCTGTACGTCGTTCACATAGAAGCCCACGCCGGGAACGAGACCAAACACGCCCACGCCGCGCATGGACACGTCCGGCGTGTTGTCCATCCGATTCCGAATGTTGAGGTTGGGTGAGAAGCGGCGCAAATCCTCGACCGCGACTACGCGCGATTTTTCCAGTCGCTCCGAACCCAACGCCTGGACCGACATCGGCACGTCCTGAATGCTTTCATCGCGTTTGCGCGCCGTAACAATGATATCGCTGTCGGCAATCTCATTATTGGTGGCTGGCTCGTTTTGCGCCTGGGCCGGACCCGCGCTCACTGCCAGGGCAAGCACCGCTGCGCCCAACGACAATTGGATATAAGTATGACGCACTTTCATGGTCTCCCCTCCTCCTCCTTATTTTTTTGCTTGCAGGATTCGGCGCCACGGTGAACGATGCCGCCTGCGCCTTGCCTGCACGCATTGTGAAGCGCCGGATGCCCTTATGGAATCATCTCCCGCTCCGATACAGATACAATGTACTAGACTTTTAGGTCAAGAAAATTTAGCGGGAATTTTAACGGTTCGGATATACTTCGATATATTCAGATACATAGCGCACGAAGACGCTCTTCGATAACGACTTTCTCTCGCTGACGGACGATTCCGGGAATCTTCGGGACGATGAGATCGGCTCAAAAAACCTCGTTCACTAGTCAATTTCTGATGAGCGCTGATGTGAAATGAGCCTATCTTAAACCGCGGATCGATTTCAGCCTCATGTGGCCCGCACCACAACGATTGGAAGAATTTCAAGTCCCAGCCCCGCCGCCCGGATCGCCGGGCGCGCGCATCAGTTGGATGCCCCTCCGGCGTCGACAGGTCCCTCCTCAAACAGCCTTTCTATCGCTCGAAAATCGCCGCCAATCCTTGACCTCCACCGATGCACATGGTCTCTAGGCCATAGCGCACGTCCCGCCGGCGCATTTCGTTCAACATCGTCGCGGCAATGCGGACACCCGTGACGCCAATGGGATGACCAAGCGAAATGCCCGATCCGTTGACGTTGAGCTTGTCATGTCGACCGTCGTCTTCCGCCCAGCCCCAGGCCTTGAGAACGGCCAGCACTTGCGGCGCGAAGGCTTCATTCAGTTCGATAAGGTCAATGTCGTCCCAGCCTAGACGCGTTCGGGCGAAGAGGCGCTCCACCGCCGGCACGGGTCCTATGCCCATCCGGGACGGGTCACATCCCGCCGCCGCCCAACCGACGAACCAGCCGGCCGGCTCGAGACCAAGTTCGGCCAAGCGGTCCTCTGCCACGACCAGGCAGGCAGCGGCAGCGTCATTCTGCTGACTGGCATTTCCCGCCGTGACGACGCCACCCTCGATCGGCCTCAACGCGCTCAACGTTTCGATGGACGCATCGGCGCGATAGCCCTCGTCATGGTCGAAAACCACCGGATCGCCATGCTTTGCGGGGATAGAGACGGGCACGATCTCATCGGCGAACCGGCCTTCCCGCCAGGCAGCAGCGGCCCGCTGGTGGGAACGGACGGCATAGGCATCCGACTGTTCCCGCGTGATGCCATAGTCGCGGGCAAGATTCTCCGCCGTCTCGATCATGCCCGAAATCACACCATATCGGTGAATCGGCTGGGACATGAGCCTGGCCCGTGTCAGGCGGTCATGCAGTTCGACGCTTCCCATGCGCGCGCCCTTTCGCAACGCCGTCGAATAATGCTCGACATTGGACATGCTCTCCGCACCGCCCGCCACGACGACATCCGCAGCGCCGGTTTGCACCATCATGGCAGCCTCGATGATCGCCTGCAGCCCCGAACCGCAGCGGCGGTCGAGCTGGAACCCCGGAACGCTTTGCGGCAAGTCCGCCGCAAGCCAGGACCAGCGCCCGATACTGGGTGCTTCCCCGCTCGGATAGCCATTGCCGAAGACGACATCGTCCACCCGCTCCGGGTCCACACCGCTGCGCTCGATCAACGCCTTCAATATGACCGCCCCCAAATCCCCTGCCGTGAGGGAGGAAAGGCCGCCACCAAACCTGCCGACTGCAGTGCGGATGGGGGAAACGATCGCTGCGCGGCGCAATGTCATGATGTCAAACTCCCGATGGAATGAGAAAGATTTATATAGCCCGCTCCAATTGCCCCGCCGCCGCACGCAACTCGGGCAGATAGGCGTCGAGCAAATGGTTCCGACTATGCGCATGGGAAAAGGTCGCGACATTGAGCGCGGCGACAACGCTCCCTTCCCGATCGCGCACGGGAACCGCAAGTGATCGCAATTCCGGCTCCAACTCTTCCTCGACCAGGCTCCAGCGCTGGTCGATCACAGCGCGCAGTGCGTCACGCAACAGGTCCCGATCGACGATCGTGCGCTCCGTGCGCCGCTCAAGCACAGCACCCGCCAGCCACGCCTGCCACTCCGCCTCCGGCCGTGCGGCAAGCAGGATTCGCCCCATCGACGTGCAGTGGCTGGGAAGCGTGCTGCCCACCATGAGGGGCGCGGCAATAATCTGGTTCCGTTCAGCGCGGGCGATGTAAATGATCCGCCCAGGATCGGCCGGATCGAGCATACCAACGGAAACGGTTTCCTGCAAACCATCGCGCAGCGCGTTGGCGACGGCCTGGCTGGCGCTCGCCAACGGCGTCGATGTGAGAAAACCGCAAGCCAGCGGCAACAGCCGGGGCGTCAGCGCAAAACGTCCGGAATCCTCGCTTACATAGCCGAGCAGGACCAGCGTATGCAGACACCGTCCCGCACTGGGTCGGCTAAGGCCGACGATCCGCGCGGCCTCGGCCACTGTGAGCGATCCCCGCCCCTCGAAGGCACGCAGAACCTCCAGCCCGCGGGCAAGCGAAAGCATGAAATTGGGATCGGACTTCTCGCTGTTCTCGGCCACTGATCTTGACTTTCAGGCTTCCATCGAATATCGTACTTATTGTCCGATTATCGGATAGATAGGATATTCGATGGCAAAATGCAAGGTTTTTCCCGACGCGGACAGCGCACTGTCCGGCTTCGCCTTCGACGGTATGACGATCATGTCGGGGGGCTTCGGCCTGTCGGGCAATCCCGAGCATCTGATTGCGGGCCTGCTGCGCAGCAGGGTCAAGGATCTGACGATCATTTCCAACAATTGCGGCGCGGACGGCTTCGGCCTGTGGACGCTGCTCAACAATGGCCAGATCCGAAAGATGATCTCCTCCTATATCGGAGAGAACAAGCTGTTCGCTGAACTCTATCTGGCCGGGAAACTGGAGCTGGAACTCAATCCGCAAGGCACATTGGCCGAACGCATCCGCGCGGGCGGCGCAGGCATTCCCGCCTTTTACACCAAAACGGGCGTCGGCACGGTCGTCGCGGAAGGCAAACCTGTGGAGAACTTCGAAGGATCGCTTTATGTGCGCGAGACATGGCTGCGCTCCGACTTGTCGATCGTGAAAGCCTGGAAGGCCGATTCCGAAGGGAATCTCGTCTATCGCAAGACGGCGCGAAACTTCAATCCAGACATGGCGACCGCGGGCAGGATCACCATTGCGGAGGTTGAGGAAATCGTACCAGCCGGGGCACTCGACCCCGATCATGTGCATACCCCCGGCATCTATGTGAACCGGATCGTCCAAGGGCCGTCCTATGAAAAAAGGATCGAATTCCGTACGACGAGGCCACGCCAAGCAGGGCAGGCATGACCATGTGGACGCGGGAGCAGATGGCGGCCGAGGCCGCGAGGGAATTGCAGGACGGCTATTATGTCAACCTGGGCATCGGCATACCCACGCTGGTGGCCAACTATGTCCCGGATGATATCGAAGTCGTTCTCCAGTCCGAAAACGGGATGCTGGGCATCGGTCCCTTTCCCTATGAGGACGAGGTCGATCCCGATCTGATCAATGCGGGCAAGCAGACAGTCACCGCGCTGCCGATATCCAGCTTCTTCAGCTCGGCGGACAGCTTCGCGATGATCCGCGGCGGGCACATCGATCTCGCTATCCTTGGGGCGATGGAGGTTGCCGGCAATGGCGACCTGGCAAACTGGACGGTGCCGGGCAAGATGATCAAGGGCATGGGGGGCGCCATGGATCTGGTCGCCGGCGTCAAGCGCGTCGTCGTCGTGATGAACCACAACGACAAGTCAGGAAATCCGAAGATCGTGCCCCAATGCACCCTTCCCCTGACCGGAACGGCCGTTGTCGACGCGATCGTCACGGACCTCGGCCGCTTCGACCTGGATCGCGTGAACGGCCGGCTGATCGTCCGGGAAATGGCGCAGGACGTGACAATCGAAATGGTGCAAGCGCATACGGGCATTCCTGTCGCCATGGCATAGAGCTCGGCATCCGGTGCGCCGGCGATATTGGGTGCCGTTGAAGCCCGATGCGATGATCGGGGATCGAACCGAGCCGGCTTGGAGCGATTGCCATTAGATCAATTCACCTCGTCATTGCTTCGCTGCGCTCGCAATGACGATTCAATCCAAAGTCATCTCGCTAAGTTTTTGGTTTGACGTATTTTCTAAGTCCTCGGGTAATTCCACCCGACTGGAAAATCCTCTAGGCCGGGCAAACAGCACCCGTTGCTACCCATTCGCGGACGAGCTGCCCGAATTCCTGATGGGAAACCGGCGGTTTCGACCTGGGCTTGCCGGAAAGATCGACGCCCGGATCCCATGCCCAGGCGACAAGCGGATCAGCGGCCATATGTTCGATCAACCGTTCTTGAGTCATGCCGCCCCGCTTCGGGTCGGTGAGCGACCGACATATTTCGCCCTTGCTCAGCCCTTCCCAGGCCATGCGAAGCGGTGCCAAGTGCCAGACGTCGTTGCCCGGCACGCCGGATGACGAGTTTTCCTTCTGATGGCAGGTCTGGCAGGGCAAGGCTGGCGTGCCGCTGTCATGCGGGCCACGGCGCACCAGCATGATATGGGGATGCCCATCGTCACCCTGGCGCGGGAAATCTGTCGAGGTATGGCAATTCATGCAGCGCGGATGCAGAAGCACGGTTGCGATGCGGTCGAAATATTGCAGCGAGCGTTGTTGGTCGACTGGCCGTGCCAAGGCCGGTTCGGACAGACGGGTCGGCGCCTCGCGTATCGCCGCGGTGCCGATCGCTGCGGTGGCGATCAGCGTCGAAACTGCCAAGGCAATGCTCGCAATTTTCATCGACCACCCCATCCGCTTGCTGGGCGCCCGGCAGCATGGGCAGCTCCATTCCGATTGTACGAAACTGGCCTCGCCGCTCTTTTCGGCTTGCCGGTCAACGCCCGCCCCTGCGGGAGCGGCGCTGATAGCAGATGATATTCCTCGACGATTTCCGAGAGGATCGAGATTGCGAGCGTGGCCGGATCGCGGGCGCCGGGAATGAGTCCGATCCGGCCGCGCAGCTTGGCCAGCATCGGCGCTGGCAGCCCGGCCGCCCGCAGTCGTTCCAGCCGTGCCGCGTGCGTCCGCCCGCTGCCAACCGCTCCCACATAGAAGCTGGGCAGGCCTAGCGCCTGTGGCAGCAACGCCTCTTCCCAGTCGCGATCGTGGAAGAGAAAGATGATCGCCGTCCAGGGGTCGGTCTGGATTTTCGGGAGCGTCATGCGCGATGGGAGGATAACGATATCTCCGTTCAGCGGCATCAATTCGTCCCGTGCCCGCGCGTCGGGTGACACAGCGACGACCTGAGCGCCAAATGCTTCGGCCAGGCGCGCGAAAGCGATGAGGTCATCCCCATGACCGACGGCGAGGATCCGCATCGGCGGGACATAATCGACGTCGATACTGCCGCTTTGTCGCTCACGGCCTACGCTATCCTTTGCCGCGGCGAAAATTTCTACTCCTCGCAAGGACAGACGCAATCCCGCTGCCACGCGGAGGTCGAGGCGAGCGAGCGCGAACGCGATGGCGTCGCGGTCGGGACGCGGGTTGAAGAGCAGGTCGATGCCTCCACCGCATGGCAGGCGAATATCGATATAGGGTGAATTCACGCCATAGCGAACGAGCCTCGCGCGACCGCTCGCAAGGACCTCGAATGCCTCCGCAACGATCGCCGCTTCGATGCAACCGCCCGAAAACGATCCCCGATAGCTGCCATCCTCGGCCACCGCCATCTGCGCCCCGATCGCTCGGGATGCGCTCCCTTCGATACCAGTCAGCGTCACCAGCACGGTTGCCAGGTCTTCGTCCGCCCGGGCGAGCAGGAAGCGCAGGATATCGATCGGCGTGCTTGCTATCATATCAGGGCTGCCCGTTTCAGGCATGTCCGCCTAACTCGTGCTTACGGAGCGGCAGCGACCTGATGCGCTGGCCCGTTGCGGCAAACAGGGCATTCATGACGGCGGGTCCGGCGACCACCACAGGCGGCTCCCCGACCCCGCCCCAGAAACCACCCGAAGGCATGACGATCGCTTCGACCGGCGGCATATCGCTCATGCGGACGATAGCGAAACTATCATAATTCCTCTCCTGGATCGCGCCGCGATCGACCGTGCATTCTCCAAACAGCGCGGCAGAGAGCCCGAATGCCATGCCGCCGTCCAACTGGCGCTCGATCAGCGCAGGATTGACGGCGGTGCCGCAATCGATGGCGCAGACCATTCTATGGATCTTCAGCGCACCGCCCGTGACCGAGACTTCGGCTGCAGCGGCAATATAGCTGTCCGTCACGAAAGCGCCGGCGATGCCGTGATGGCGACCCGACGGGGCTTTCGACCATCCAATGCGTTCTGCCGCGGCCTCGATCACGGCGAGCAGCTTGGGGTTCTGGCTGAGCAAGGAACGCCGAAAGTCGAGCGGGTCCCTGCCGGCCGCATGTGCCAGCTCGTCGATGAAGCTTTCGACATAGAAGATGTTCTGATTGGCGTGCACGGCACGCCATGCACCCGGCATGATCGGCGGGTTCCGCATCGCAAGGTCCACAAGCAGGTTCGGAATCGTATAGTTGAAACTATTTTTATTGAGGCCGTTGAGCATATGCGGATCGCCGTTGCCGTCGAGGCGCTTGGGAGCATGCACCGCGCGGATCGACTGGCCCGAGACACGGATGTGCAACGCGACAAGATTGCCGTCGCGATCAAGACCGCCGGTCTGTTTTGCCCGGGTGGTCGGATGATAAAGGTCGTGCGTCATATCCTCGGCACGGGACCAGATCATCTTGACGGGCGAGCCGGGCATTTGTCTGGCGATCAGCATGGCCAGACGGGCATATTCGGAATAGAGCCGCCGTCCGAAGCCGCCGCCCAGAAAGGTTGGATGAACTTCGCATTGTGCGGCCGGCAGCCCGCCGACTTCGGCAATGACGTTGAGGATGTCAGCCGCATTCTGCGTCGGCGCCCAGATTTCACAACGTTCAGGCGTCCAGATCGCGGTCGCGTTCATCGGCTCGAGCGGTGCATGTGCCTGGTAGGGAAAAGCATATTCCGCGGTGACTGTCTTCACCGCGCCGCTCAATCCCGCATCGACGCTGCCGACATGAAGGCCGGCATAGGGATTGTCGGTCTCCAACCCTTCATCGAGCATTTGTGCGATGCTCGCGCTCGAGACATCGGTATGCGGCCCCTCGTCCCAGACGATGGGCAACGCCGCTATCCCAGCCTCGGCCTGCCACCATTTATCGGCTATGACCGCTATGGTTCGGGGATCGATCTGCACGACCTTTCGCACGCCCGGCCGGGCACTGATCGCCTTGGCGTCGAAACTTTTGACCGTGCCACCGGCATTCGGACACATCCTGACCGCCGCGTTGAACATGCCCGGCCGATTGACGTCGATCCCGAACGCCGTCTGGCCGGTCGCCTTCGCGACGGCCTCCAGCCGAGGGAGCGGCTTGCCGATCAGCTTCCAGCTCTCAGGCTTCTTCAACTCCACCGCAGCGGGGGGCGTGATCCGGGATGCTGCCTCCGCCAGCTTGCCGAAGCTCGCCCTTCTCCCCGATTTCTGATGCACAACGAAGCCCTCGGTCGCCATGCACTCGATCGGATCGACCTTCCACCGAGCCGCGGCGGCCGATACCAGCATCTGACGAGCGGTCGCCCCGACCTGCCGCATGGTTTCATGAAGCTCACGGATCGAGCCGCTGCCGCCCGTCTGGAATTCACCGAAAACATTGCCTCGCGACAGGCTTACGCCGGGCAAGGCGAACTCCGTCCTGACTTTGGACCAGTCGCATTCCAGCTCTTCCGCCACCATTTGGGCAAGGCCCGTCATCGATCCCTGGCCCATTTCCGCACGCGAAATGCGGATGAGGACCGTTTCATCAGGATCAATCGTCAGCCACGCATTGATTTCCTCGGACGTCGCCGCCTCCGAAGCCGCGGGCGCGAGTTGGAAGCCAAGCGTAAGAGCGCCCAGCGTTGAGGACGCGGCGACAAGAAAATGCCGGCGGGAGAGTGGAACGGTCATTCTTCCACCCTCATTTCCCGCCGCCGGCCATGTTGCGCGCGGCGAGTTTGATCGCCTGCCTGATCTGGTTGTAGGTGCCGCAGCGGCACAGATTTCCCGACATCGCCTCGTCGATATCCTTGTCGGACGGGTCCGAGATCTTCGATAGCAGAGCGCAGGCCTGCATGATCTGTCCGGTCTGGCAGTAGCCGCATTGCGCGACATCGAGTTCAACCCATGCCTCCTGGACGGGATGAAGTTTGACGTCGGCCTGGCCCAAGCCTTCGATCGTTGTGACGGCTGTCCCCGCGACATCGCCGATCGGCGTTATGCAGGAGCGCCTGGCCTGGCCATCGACATGAACCGTGCAACAGCCGCAAAGGGCAGCGCCGCACCCATATTTGGCGCCGGTAAGGCCGAAATCCTCGCGCAGAACCCAGAGCAAAGGCGCGCTGGGATCACCGTCGAACTGGCGACGTTTACCGTTGATCGTAATTTCGAGCATCCCGCCTTCGTTCCTTGGGCTAACGCCCGTTTTCTAGGTCACACTCGTCGCAGAATTTCGCCAGAAATTGGGCAAATTGTATCAAATGTGTCAAGCGGCCCTAACTCCGCCACTATTTGCGCGAGGCTCGATGATTGTCGGCAAGTGAAGGGTCGCACGCAGCCCTCTGCTGCGATTGCACAAGACGACGTCGCCACCATGATTGCGGGCCACCAGCCGAGCGATCGAAAGCCCAAGGCCGATCCCGCCAGTTGCCGCGTTGCGCGACTCTTCCAGTCGAACGAAGGGCAGGAAGACGCGCTCCATCTCCGTGGCCGGAATTCCGGGACCATCGTCCTGGACGATGATGTCCACACCCTGATATGAACTGGCGACGGCGACTTCGGCGCGACCGCCATATCGAACGGCATTTTCGACAAGGTTGCGAATGGCACGACGCAAAGCCGATGGCCTGCAGCGATAGGGAATGACGGCGCTTTCCGTGAAGCGCACATCCCGCCCAAGTTCGGAGAGATCGTCGCAGATACTGTCGACCAGAGCAGCGACGTCCACTGGCCGTGTCGGCTCGTCGGCCAGTTGGTCCTGCGTAAATTCGAGCGCCGCTTCGGTAATTGCCTGCATTTCATCGACGGTGTTCAGCAACCGTGCCCGGATCTCCTCGTCTGCCACCATTTCGCTGCGCAGCCGCATCGTCGTGATCGGCGTTCGCAGATCATGGCCGATCGCAGCAAGCATCCGCGCCCGGTCCGCCAGAACACGGGTCAGCCGCTCCTGCATCTGGTTGAAAGCCACGGCGGTGCGGCAAATCTCATCGGGGCCTTCTTCAGGAATATCGATATGTTGCTCACCGCGCCCCAGCGCCTCGGCAGCCAACGTCAGCCGCCGCATCGGCCGAGCGATACGACGCGCGAGAAGGGCCGCCAGGATGGACAGGACGATCGCCGTGATCGCCAGCGAGACGGTCGACGGCGAAAGCCAGATGAAATTCTTGGGCGGCTTGGCATAGGCCGCGTTCAGCCACATGCCGTTCGGCAGCTTGACCACCAACCCCGCGCCATGATTATCGTCGAGCACGACATGCTGCGCCCTTACGGTCGGTGAGAGCGTCTTGAGTTCAATGGGTCGCCAATATGCATTCGCAATCGGTGTCGTCGACCGGAGCGTCCGGCTGACGGTAGCCCCCCAGGGTCGGTTGCCGCTTCCCCCCGTTCCCCAGGGGCTGGCCCGTCGGATTTCAGCACTGGCCGTCCCATCGAGCGGCAGATGCAGTCGCCTCCACGCATCGCGGCTCCAATCGTCAAGGCTGCCGGGCGGGCTTGGACTGAGCCAGAAGCGCGAATAGTTGGTCCCCATCGCCGCGAGAACCGCTTTCTGATAGGCGACCGGCGTCGTTTCGATCATCTGAACGGCGGTAGCGGATCGCACGATAAATTCCTCAAGCGCGATCTCACGCAGTTCCTGCGCGCGCTCATCGGCCGTCACAAGGAAGCCGATACTTTGGGCAAGCAGCATGATTGGCAGCATGAAGCATATGATCTGAGCCGCGAGGCTTCCTGGCCAGAACCTCCTCATAGCGCTTCGACCTCGGCCGTGAAACAATAGCCCCCGCCCCAATGGGTCTTGATCAATTCGGGATTCCGCGGATCTCGCTCGACCTTTCTTCGAAGTCTGCTGATCTGGTTGTCGATACTGCGGTCGAAGACGTCTCCAACGCGTCCGATCGTAAGATCGAGCAGTTGATCCCTGGTCAGAACGACCTGCGGATGATCCAGGAAGACCTTGAGAAGGCGATACTCAGCGGTGCTCAACGGCGTTGCGAGATCCACATCATCGAGCAGTTCGCGCTTGGCGAGATCCAAGATCCAATGAGCGAAGCGCAGGCGCCGTCCCCTTGGGACCTTCTGTTTCGGCGGCAGGCTGTGGGTGCGCCGTAGAACCGCCCTGATTCGGGCAAGAAGTTCACGGGGGTTGAACGGTTTTGCGACATAGTCGTCCGCCCCCACCTCCAATCCGATGATGCGGTCAACGTCGGTCGAGACTGCGGTCAACAGGATGACCGGGATATCCGTTGTTTCACGCAGATTTCGACAAAGCGACAGGCCATCTTCGCCCGGCATCATGATATCCAGGACGATGATATCCGGGGCAGTAATCTGCAACAAGGCGCGAAGGTCGGACGCATCCTGCGCGGTCGTTACCCGATAGCCGCTATTGCTCAGAAATGCGCTGAGCAGATCCCGGATCTCCGGGTGATCATCTACAATCGCTACGTGCTGCATCATTGGGCCAATATCGGTCAAACTCGCCAATGATACCATGTGCTAAACATGGAATGGGCATATTTTTATATCCAGTTCCACCAAAAGCAGGTGATCGCCGATGGCTCCCAAGCTGTGGGCCATCCTCCGACCCAAATCGTGCAGCCATGAGCCCGGCCGGTCATGGAGCGTTCCATACTCCCGCCGGACGCTTGAAAAACCTAATAACATGGTATAACGAGTTATTGTCGTTATCCCGCTATCCGAACATCTTGCTTGAGGCGGTTCATACGGTAAAGAGCGAAGGGAGCAATATGATTTCCATCTCTCCAGACCAAGTCCTGCTCAGCCCATTCGTCAGAATTTTCGCGCGGATATTGGCGACCTTCACCTTCTGGATAAGCGGTATCACCAAATTATTCTGGTGGCAGTCGGGCGTCGGGATCATGAGCCACTTCAATCTCAATCCGCCGGCGATCTTCAATGCCGCCACCATCGCCACGCAGCTTATCGGAACGGCCCTGATCATATGGGGGCGGCGTGCCTGGGTAGGCGCGGGGATGCTCATCGTCTTCATCGCCCTCACCATTCCCATCGCCCAGCCCTTTTGGGAGATGGAAGGGCGCGCACGTCATTCATCCCTGATGGTCGTTTACGAGCATCTCACCGTCATGGGAGGATTACTCGCGATCGCGATAGTACGGGCCTTTGAAGCGGAGCGCCGGAACCATGCATGAAACGGCGCGTAATGAACCGTCGGCGAAGGCGGAAGGTGAAACAAGGATGACAGGGACGGAAAAGCCCCGAAATCCGGCACGGCGCGAGGTCATGGGTCTGACGGGGATGGCATTGCTTTCTCTGCCTCTTTTCGGGGAGCGTGCCATGGCACAATCTTCCTGCCCGAACAGCCCAAGCGACATCGACGACTATGTCGTTCCGGTCCCGGTCCCACCCCAGGTCGCGATGACTGACGGCTATGTCGATGTACCCCAGGGCCGACTCTATTATTGGGACACCGGCGGCGGAGGCGCGCCGCTGTTGCTTGCGCATCCCGCGACGGGCAATGCGCGGAGTTGGCTCTATCAACAGCCCGTGTTCGCGGCGGCCGGCTATCGCGTCATCGCCTGGTCCAGGCGCGGCCATAGCCCAAGCGAAGGACAGGATATTCGCGGGCCTGTGGGCGTGGCCGATATCGACCTTCTGCTCAAGGCGCTGAAGATCGATCGATTCCATGGGATAGGCTCTGCGGGAGGCGCCGGCGCGCTGCTCGACTATACCATCGCGCGCCCCGGGCGCGTGCGCACATTGACGGTCTCGTGCAGCCTCGCCAATCTCGCCGATCCGGAATATTTCGCGCTAAGCGACAGCCTGCGCCCTGATCCCTTCGATCATTTGCCTGCCGAAGTGCGAGAACTTGGTCCCAGCTATCGCGCAGCCAATCCAGCGGGCGTGGCGAGATGGGTGGCATTGCAGAAGATCGCCCGCACGGCGACGCTTGCGCCGCCCCGGGCACCAGGACGGCCGAACGGCCCCCAGACTCAATGGAGCGACATTGAAGCGCTGAAACTCCCCATTTTATGGATGACCGGCGATGCCGATCTGTATACGCCCCCTCCCCTGCTGCGCGAATTTCACCGGCGAACGCCGGGCAGCGAATTTGCGGTAATCCGAGGGTCCGGTCACAGCGCCTATTGGGAGCAGCCCAACGCATTCAATGCCAGGGTCCTGGATTTCATCCGCAGACGCGGCGGTTAGGGCAATGCGCGAAAACGGCTGATCAGCATGTTTCGTCGACCATCGACAATACCCCGGCAACTGCCACGGCTTCGATGTACCTGACAAGCAGGGCCGCCCCGTTTGACAAGATCGCCCATATCATGGCCACAGGCTTACCGGATCGGAGTGGCTTTGAGGCCGGCTTCATTGCCGGCTTGTCCGCCAGGCACAAGGTCGTAAAAGTCTGAAAGCCGGAGATGTACTCTGACCGGCTTTCCGTACTGGTTCTGGAAAAACCAGCCATGAACGCCCTCGAACGGCGCGACCAGCACGCCCTGGTCGCGCAACCCCGTCGCCTTGCGATATAGACCACGGACAGGCCGATGGCAGCATCGACCAGCGCGACATTCGCGCTCCCCCCCCAAGGACGCCCGCGAGAAGAGTGATGCTGTGCCCGGCAGAGAAGAGGGAAACATAGAGCAATATGTCGCGAAAGCGGCGTAGAAAGAAAATCACCCCTGCGAGGAAAAGTAGATGATCATAACCCGCGAACATATGTTTTGCGCCAAGATATAGAAATATCGTGGGCGCCGGGCCGCGAGCGGCGGCCACAAACGCCGCGTCGCGCCCCTCTATCGCATGGGCCAGCGCTTCTCCTCCCAATGGCAGGAGGGCGATCAGGCAGGCAAGGCACAGATATTGTCCCGTCGATCTACGCATATAGCGCCCTTTTAGCCCGTTCGCCCCTGATTGCCTTCGACCTCACCGGATTGCCGCGGGAGTGCTAGTCCGTACCATCATGATCGTGGCCGAGCGGTCATGATGGTACGGACCAACCGGGCCGAAGTCTTCTCCATCAACGCAGTCGGGACATATTGCATATCTGGAATATGCCGGCTGGCTTGCAATTTATAAAGTCCAATATAATAGGTTTTTATTAATTTGTGCGTCGCGACGCCCTTCGGACAATCGGTAGGCTTTGGAGATCGTATTCAAATGACGAATGAGATAGGGGTCATCGGCGCCGGGTCGATGGGATGCGGAATCGCGCTGGCCGCCCTGCTGGCCGGCGAACAGGTCTTGCTCTATGATGCAGCGCCGGACACGGCTGCCCGTGCATTGGAATATTGCCGGAAAAGGCTTGCCCAACGGGCGGAACGCGGCAAGCTTGCCCAATCGGACGTCGACGCCTGCATCGGGCGGCTGCGATCTGTCGACAGCCTTGCGGCGCTAAGCCACGTCGGTCTCATTATTGAGGCCATCGTCGAAAATATCGACATCAAGGCCGATGTGTTGCGCGAAATGGAGGGGTATCTGGCGACTGACGCGATCATCACCTCCAACACCTCGTCGATCTCGATCACCGCGCTCGGCGCACGCCTGCGCCGACCGGAGCGTTTCGCCGGATTTCACTTTTTCAATCCGGCCGATACCATGGCCCTGGTGGAAGTCATACGGGGCGCCGCGACCAGCCCCTCCGTCATCGAGCATCTTGGCGCGCTGGCGACAGGTTGGGGCAAGACCGCCGTTTTCTGTGCCTCCACGCCGGGGTTCATCGTCAACCGGGTCGCCCGGCCCTTTTACGGCGAAGCCCTGCGCCTCCTGGAAGAGAAGGCATGTGCGCCGGAAACGATCGACGCGCTGCTTCGGGAAAGCGGCGGCTTTCGCATGGGTCCGCTGGAGCTGACGGACCTGATCGGCCAGGACGTCAATTTCGCGGTCACGCGCTCGCTGCATGAAGGCTTCTTTCAGGATCCCCGCTACAAACCCTCGCTTCTCCAGCAGGAGCTGGTGCTAGCAGGGCATTTGGGCCGCAAGTCCGGACGGGGCTTTTACGACTATACCGGTGCGGCGGAGCCATCGCTTCCCCTGAATGAACCACTCGCCCCTCGCCCCGCTCATATCGATGTGGAGGGCGATCCGGGCGCGCTGGGTCCGCTGGTGGCATTGGCCCGCGATGCGGGAATCCCCATTCGGGAAAAGCGGGGCGCTGGTCGGCTTCGCGTGGGATCGACGGCGATCGCCTTGACAGATGGCCGCACCGCCACGGAACGGAGCCTGGTCGAAGGTCCCGTGGCGCTGATCGATCTGGCGCTTGATTATCGAACGGCGGGTCGCATCGGCCTCGCCCTGCCGGATGGCGACGCCGATGCGCGAGTGACCGCGAGCGGCTTCCTGCAAGCGCTTGGCAAACAGGTTTCAGTCGTGGCCGATATTGCGGGCATGGTGGTGATGCGCACAGTGTCCATGCTGGTCAACGAAGCCGAGGAATTGGTGCTGCAGGGCATCGCCGGAGCCGCAGATACCGACCTCGCCATAATCAAAGGGGTGAACTATCCGATCGGCCCCCTGGCTTGGGGAGAACGAATCGGGGCGCGTCAGATCGTCGGCGTGCTGGACGCGCTGGCCAGCCATTATCCCGAAGGCCGTTATCGCGCCTCCGCCGCTCTGCGCCGCCGCGCGGCTGTGGCCGAACGAATGGCGGCCGCCGCATGAGCGCGCAAACGGAAGCGGTGATCGAGCTGAGCCGGCCGCTGGACAGGATCGCCCTCATCACGATCAATCGGCCCGAACGGCTGAACGCGCTGAACCTGGAGGTCAAACGGGGCATAGAAGATCTGATCCGCTCGCTCGATCAGGAGAAGGAGGTACGCGCGATCATCCTTACCGGCGCAGGCCGCGCCTTCGCCGCAGGCACCGATATAGCTGAAATGGCCAATCTGTCGCCTGTGGATCATAATCTGTTGAAAACCGACGGGGTATTCCAGGCGGCGCGCGACTGTTCGAAGCCGCTTATCGCGGCCGTCGAAGGCTTTGCCTTGGGCGGCGGGTGCGAACTCGCGCTTGCCTGCGACCTTATCGTCGCGGGGCGCGATGCGAAATTTGGTCAACCGGAAATTCGTGTCGGCATCATGCCCGGCGCGGGCGGCGCGCAGCTATTGCTCAGAACGATAGGCAAGTATCGCGCCATGAAGATGGTGCTGACGGGGGAGCATGTGTCTGCGGAAGATGCGTTCATCATGGGGTTCGTTTCGCAAATCGTCGAACCGGGCAACGCCCTGGAGACATCGCTACAGCTCGGCGCGACAATAGCGACCATGCCACCCTTGTCGGTCATGGCGATCAAGGAAGCGATGAAGCTGGGTCAAGACATGCCGTTGTCCAGCGCCCTGCAGCTCGAACGCAAGGCCTTCCAGATATTGTTCGCCAGCGAAGATCAGTCCGAGGGCATGACGGCATTCCTGCAGAAGCGCGATCCCGCCTATCAAGGCCGCTGAAGCGGGGCGCGGTCGACTTCGTCCCGTTCAGACGAAACCGATCCAGCGCCCCAGGAATACCACGCAGATCCAGAAAGTGAGGGAGAGCATACCAGCCACACGAGCGCTCGGCGGCGTGGGCAACGTGCGGTCCCATTCATGAACGGTTCGATATATGGTCGAATGAAAGATCATCATGTTGACACCCGCCGCGACCAGGAGAAGCAGTTTCACGCGGAAAGGTATGTTATCAACATAGTTGGTAGCGGCCGAACAGAACATCAACAGGCCGCTCAACCCAGCCACCGTAAAGCTCACCCATGTCCAAGGCAGCACTTCCGCCGCCAGTTCCATCACGCCCCGATCCCGTCCGACCCGCCCGATCAGGCGTAGGTCAAGGATGGCGATAGAGCCGACGACGAGCGTGAGCGCACAGACGTGAACCACCTCGATCGCCGGAAACATCCACGGGGATTCAGCGATGGCGACCGCGAAAGGTCGCGCCTCAATCCAGGAAAAAAAGTCCATGATGCCCACCACGCGCTCTCCGATATTCTGGCGTCAATTATTCGTAAGCAATCCACCGGCCGCAAAAGATGATGGCAAACCAAAGCAGCAGCGACAGTAGTGCCAATAGGCGGACGATTTGCCGTTTTGCGGGTGGCAGATCCCGGAACGGTCGATCTTCCAACAGGTGTTGAAGCGGTATCGTCAGCAGGATAACCACCACCAGGATCGTCATCTTGTACCAGAAATAGCTGCTTTCCAGTTCGCGTTCCGGTTCACCGATGATCATGATGGCGCCGGTGACGAGAAGAATCGGCAGAGCGCCCCANGTCGATCTTCCAACAGGTGTTGAAGCGGTATCGTCAGCAGGATAACCACCACCAGGATCGTCATCTTGTACCAGAAATAGCTGCTTTCCAGTTCGCGTTCCGGTTCACCGATGATCATGATGGCGCCGGTGACGAGAAGAATCGGCAGAGCGCCCCAGACCCAGGGAAAGAAGCGCCGCGCCGTCAGCCTGACCGACTGGTCGCGCCCGATCAGACCCGCGAGCCGCAGGTGAAGCATCGCCATGGACGTCAACACGGCCGCAATGGCACAAATATGGATGCTCTGTACTGTCGGGATCACCCAACTATGGTCGGCGATCGCCGTACTAAGCGGCGTCGACGCGATCCAAAGGGCGAACTCACTCTGCCCGCTCATCATCCACTCCTTTTTTGCACCGACCTTGACCCGTCGCCCGACCAGCAATGCTGGGCGCGGCTCCCCTTTCGAGGCCTTACTAAAACCTAGTATATAATGTTTTATGCATTGACAAGCGGGATTGCCACATGAGGCACAGGCTGTGGCGCGCCTAATCGGGAATAGCGAAAAATTCGCCCGGAACGGGCGCACAGGCGGTATTCAGCATCATCGCGAGCATTGCATAATAGCCGCAAATACCGACCAGATCGACGACGCCACGCTCCCCCCACAAGGCGAGAAGCGCATCATAAGCGGCGTCCGATACGAAATGCTGCCGGTGCAGGGCGGACACAAAAGCATAGACGGCTCTTTCATCCTCCGCTGCGGCCACTGGCTCCTCTCCTGCTTTGAGCGCGACGAGCGCCCCCCTGGAAACGCCCGCCGCAAGGGCAAGCGGCGCGTGGACATGCCATTCGAACGGCTGATCCCATATGCGTGCCGTTACGATGATGGCCCATTCGCGCAGCCGTTCGGGCACCGAGCAGCGATAGCGCAAAAACTCCCCGAGTCGCTGCGTGCGATCCATGAGTTCCGGACTGCGAATCATCGGTATAAACGGCCCGCGAAGCTGACCGCGCGGACTCGCGATGACAGCCGCGGCGGCGGCCTTCTGTTCCTCGTCATAGCTTGCAGGATCAAGCCTGCCCAATCGCTCCGCCCCCAGACGAATGTCCAATTCCGGAAGATCCACCATGGTGCCTCCTTGACCTGATGCGGTGCCCACCAAGGCCATCCATAAAGCCTAGAAAGATAGGCGTAAAGAGCCCATGGCGCGGTCAGCGACCGTCACATTCATATACCATAGCCGTGAAGAAATTATGCATGAAACCGCCTTCAGCTATAAATTTAAAACCTAGACTATTGTATCAAAACCGGATAGCGGGGTGCATGATATACCCGCCAAATATGGCCAGGCCCGATATGCACGGAACCGCCAGAGGTTCCGGAACTATGGATTGAGCGAATGTCCGTTTTGCGTCAACTTTACATTCAGGTTCTGATCGCCCTCATGCTTGCCGTGGCGCTGGGTATCGCCTTTCCAGATGCAGCCGTTGCGATGAAGCCCCTTGGCGATGCCTTCATCAAACTACTCCGCATGATGCTCGCGCCGATCATCTTCACCTCCGTGGTGCTGGGACTGTCGCATATAGCGGACATGCGGCAGCTCGGTCGCCTCGCTGTGAAATCACTCGTCTATTTCGAACTGGTAACGGTGGTCGCCATGCTGCTCGGCTTTATGGCGGTCAACCTGTTCCAACCCGGCGTCGGACTGCATGCCACCGACCTGGCGCTGAGCGAGAAAGCGGCCCAAGCGGCGAGTTCCGCCAAGGAGTTTACGGCCCTGAGCTTTTTCATGGGCATCATACCCGATACCCTTGTCGGTGCATTCGCCCATGGAGAAATTCTCCAGGTTCTCTTCATTTCGCTGCTGTTCGGTGTAGCCATGAGCCTGTGCGGGTTTACCCAGAATAGCGCGCCGATAAAGGCCATTGCCGGCTTTCAGGACCTGTTGTTCAAGGTTCTCGGCTTCATCATGCACCTTGCCCCAATCGGCGCCTTCGGTGCCATGGCTGCCGCCATAGGGGGCTTCGGCGCGACGACATTGCTCTATTTGGGCAAATTGATCCTGCTCTATTGGCTGACGAGCCTTTTCTTCGTCTTCGTCGTGCTCGGCGGCATCGCCATGTCGATGCGCCTTTCGCTTCTCAAGATCCTGCGTCTCATTCGGACGGAACTTGCCATCGTGTTCGGCACGGCATCCGGCGAGGTCGTGCTGCCTCGCCTGCTGCGCAAGCTCGAACGCGCGGGTTGCGATGGGTCGGTGGTGGGCTTCGTGCTCCCCGCCGGATATAGTTTCAATCTCGACGGAACGTCCATCTACATGGCGATGGCCGTGGGTTTCATCGCCCAGGCCACCGATACGCCCTTCTCGTTGATGGACCAGGCCGGGGTGCTGACCGTCCTCCTCTTCACCTCGAAGGGCGGGACCGCGGTTGCGGGGGGAGCCTTTATCAAGCTGGCCGCGACGCTTCAAAGTGTGCGGTCGCTACCGCTCAGCGGTCTTGGTCTGCTCTTTGGCATCGATCGCGTAATGGCGACCTGCACCGCGTTGACGAATCTCGTCGGCAACTGCCTGGCCGTGTTCGTGATCGCCCGTTCCGAAGGACAATTCGACGCGGCCAAGCTGGATGCGCTACTGGACGAACGGATTTACGAGGAAGCACAAAGCATCAAGGATTGAGCGATCGGACGCCCACCGACCCGCTCCGGTCAGGAACAAGAGAAACAGGAGGATTGGAAATGCGTTTCAAGACAATCGCGATCATCTGCATCTTCGGCGCGTTTGCGGGAGCTGGCGCTTCGGCCATGCAGCAGCAGCCAGCACCGACGGGCCAAACTCCCCCTAATGCTCCTGTGCGCGGTCCGATGAGCTTTTTCGTCACGAGCGAAACGATCGGAAATGGCGGTAATCTGGGCGGCCTGGCTGGCGCGGATGCGCTTTGTCAACGATTGGGTACGGCGGCCGGGCGCGGCAATGTGACATGGCACGCCTATCTTTCCACGCAGGGGGCCGGTGCGGTCAACGCACGCGACCGCATCGGCAAGGGTCCCTGGTTCAATTTCAAGGGCATCCAGATCGCCAAGAGCCTCAGCAACCTGCATGGCGATACGCTGGAAGAAGCCCAACTCGGCATGATGCTCGGAGGCCCCACCGGCCTGACCGACAAAGGCGAAGAGGTAAAAGGTTTCGGCATCGGCCCCAACAATACGCATGACATACTGACAGGTTCAACGGTGACGGGCAGGGCTTTCGCCCCGGGCCAGGATCGCACCTGCAGCAACTGGACAAGCAATGCCGAGGGTCAGGGCACCGCCATGCTGGGGCATGTGGACAAGGTGGGCGGCGGCAACGGGTCCTGGAACTCGTCGCACCCGAGCCGCGGTTGCAGCCAGAAGAATCTTGTCGAAACCGGAGGCAACGGCCGGCTCTATTGCTTTGCGGTCAACTGAGACGGTTGAACGACAAGGCTGAAATCCGCATTATGCTATGACGGAAGGCAGGTGATAGGCAATGGCATCGGATGATCCGCCACGGGTTACGCGACGTGCCGTTCTGGGCGGCGGCGGCACCCTGATGGCGGCCGGCGCCGTGCCTGTCCTTACAGACCCGGTCCAGGCGGCGCCGTCGCGGAAGGCCGCCGGAGACAAGATGGCCGTCACATGCACGGTGAACGGCAAGAATGTTCACCTTGAGATCGATCCGCGTACCACCCTGCTCGATGCCTTGCGCGAGCATTTGCATCTGACAGGCACGAAGAAGGGCTGCGACCAGGGACAATGCGGCGCCTGCACGGTCCTTGTCGAGGGACGGCGCATCAATAGCTGCCTAACCCTCGCCGTGCTCCACGAAGGCGATTCGATAACCACGATCGAAGGGCTGGGGACTCCCCATCGAATGCATCCGATGCAGGCGGCATTCGTGGCGCATGACGGGTATCAGTGCGGCTATTGCACCCCCGGCCAAATCTGCTCGGCGGTGGCGATGCTCGACGAGATCGAACATGGCATCCCCAGCCATGTGTCGACCGATCTTCAGAATATTCTTTTCTCCGACGACGAGGTCCGCGAACGAATGAGCGGCAACATCTGCCGTTGCGCCGCCTATCCCAACATCATCGCGGCGATCCGCGAAGTCGCGGGGAAGCAGAAGGCATGAGACCCTTCACGTTCGAGCGCGTGACCTCGCCGCAGGAAGCCGCGCGCGCCGCCGCCGAGAATGCAGGCGCCAAGTTCATCGCGGGCGGCACCAATCTGCTCGACCTGATGAAGCTACAGATAGAGACGCCACGGCACCTGATCGATATCAACAGGCTCAAGCTCGACCAAATTGCGCCAACCGGGGATGGGGGCTTGCGCATCGGCGCCCTGGTGCGCAATACCGATCTAGCCGCCGATAGGCGTGTGCGGCGCGACTATGCTGTGCTTTCGCGCGCGTTGGTGTCGGGCGCTTCCGCCCAGTTGCGCAATAAGGCCACTACCGCGGGTAACCTGCTGCAACGCAATCGCTGCCCCTATTTCTATGATCTCGCCATGCCCTGCAACAAGCGGCGCCCCGGCAGCGGCTGCGCCGCGTTGGGGGGCATCAACAGGGGACATGCCATTCTCGGCACCACCGACGCCTGCATCGCGGTTCACCCCTCCGACATGGCGGTTGCGCTGCGCCTGCTCGATGCGCGGGTGGAAACGGTCAACCCCGACGGGGCAACCCGTTCCATTCCCATTGCCGATTTTCATCGCCTGCCGGGCGACACGCCCCATATCGAACATGTTCTCAATCCGGGAGAGTTGGTGACGGCGGTCACCCTCCCCCGGCCGCTGGGCGGCCGGCATCATTATCGAAAGATACGTGATCGAGCTTCCTATGCCTTCGCACTGGTTTCGATCGCGGCGGTCTTCGGGCCGGAGGGGCGCGCGCGCTTCGCCTTCGGCGGCATCGCTACCAAGCCCTGGCGCTTGGAAGCCGCCGAGGATCTGGCGGCGCAGGGGGCGGATGCGGTGGCTGAGGCCGTTCTCGCCGGCTCCAGGACAAGCGCCCAGAATGCTTTCAAGAAGGACCTGACAGCGCGCGCGCTGGCGGCCTTGTTCGCGCAGGAAGGCAATCGGTCATGAAATTCGCCGAGCCTGCCGGCGCCAACCCGATCGACCGGCAGAACGTTGTCGGCATCGCCCATGACCGTATCGACGGACCGATCAAGGTCACTGGTCAGGCTCCCTATGCCTATGAGCGTCACGACGCCGCGCCCAATGCAGCTTATGGCTGGATCGTCGGGGCGGCCATTGCCAAGGGACGCATCCTTTCCATCGACAGCCGCGAGACGGAGCGCGCGCGCGGCATACTCGCGGTCGTCACCTATGCCAATGCAGGCCCTCTCAAGAAAGCGGGTGTCAATGTGGCTCCCCTGCTGGGCGGGCCGCAAATCGCTCACTATGATCAGGCGTTGGCGATCGTCGTCGCGGAAACGCTGGAGCAGGCGCGCGACGGCGCCCGGTTGCTGCGTATCGACTATGAGCGGGAACCCGGACGCTTCGATCTGAAGGCCGAACGCGCTCATGCGGTGAAGCCTGAAGAGGGCGAGCCCGACACAACCGTCGGCGATTTCGCCGGCGCTTTCGCGCGAGCGGCGATCAAGATCGATCAGACCTATACCACGCCCGATCACAGCCACGCGATGATGGAACCGCACGCCACCACGGCCGCCTGGGTGGACGGGAAACTGACATTGTGGACCTCCAGCCAATATGCCACGAGCATGGCCCGCGCGCTGGCGACCACCCTCGGCATCAAGCCCGAAGACATCCATCTGATGACGCCCTATGTCGGCGGCGGCTTTGGAGCGAAGCTATTCCTGCGCGCCGATGCCCTGCTGGCGGCCCTGGGCGCCCGCGCCGTGGGACGACCCGTCAAGGTTGCCCTTGCGCGCGCGCAAATTCCCAACAACACGACCCACCGACCAGCCACGGTTCAGCGTATCCGCATCGGGGCGGACCACAACGGCCTTATCGACGCAATCGGTCATGAAAGCTGGTCGGGCGATCAGCCTGGAGGCGAAGTGGAAAGCGCTGCGCGTCAGACCCGCCTTCTCTACGGCGGCAAGCATCGGATGACGGCGCATCGTCTGGCAACGCTCGATCTGCCGGAGGGCAACGCGATGCGCGCGCCCGGCGAAGCGTCAGGCATGATGGCACTGGAAATCGCGATGGACGAACTCGCGGAAGCCTGTCGCATCGATCCAGTCGAGTTGCGCATTCTCAACGATGTTACCTATGATCCGGAGGCCGGGCCGGACCGGCCCTTTTCCACGCGCAATCTCGTCGCCTGCCTTCGGCAGGGTGCCGAACGCTTCGGTTGGTCCCGCCGCCATCCCAAACCAGGTCAGATGCGGGATGGTCACTGGCTGATCGGCATGGGCGTCGCCGCGGCGATTCGGCCCAATCTGAACCGCAGGTCTGCGGCGCGCGTGACGGTGGACGGCTACGGCCGCGTCACGGTCGAAACCGACATGACCGATATCGGCACCGGCAGCTACACCATCATCGCCCAGACGGCCGCGGAAATGCTGGGCGTACCGCTCGACGCCGTGACGGTCCGTCTGGGAGACAACCGTTTTCCGATGTCATCTGGTTCGGGTGGCCAGCGTGGAGCGAACTGCTCCACATCGGGTGTCTATGCGGCGTGCCTGGCGTTACGGGAACAGCTTGTGCAGAAGGCGGGTTTTGTCGGATCGGAAGACATTCTTTTCGAAGATGGCGCGCTCAAGGCGGGAGGTCAGACGATATCGCTCGGGCGCATCGCAGGGCGCGCGGGAATTTCGGCGGAGGATGCCATCGAATTTGGCGACCTCGCGTCCAGATTCGCACAGGCCGCCTTCGGCGCTCATTTCTGCGAGGTCGGCGTGGATCGATATACCGGCGAAGTCCGGGTTCGTCATATGCTCGGCGTCATGGCTGGCGGGCGCATACTGAACCCAAAGACGGCGCGCAGCCAGATCATCGGCGGAATGACGATGGGCGTGGGCGCGGCGTTGATGGAAGAGTTGGTGGTCGATCCGCGCTTTGGCTATTTCGTCAATCACGACATGGCCGAATATCCGGTTCCGGTTCATGCCGACATTCCCGACCAGGACGTGATCTTTGTCGAGGAACTGGACGATAAAAGCTCGCCGATGAAGGCCAAGGGAGTCGGCGAACTTGGCATTTGCGGCGCCGCCGCGGCCGTCGCCAACGCGGTCTATAATGCTTGCGGCATACGGATACGCGAATATCCGCTGACGCTCGACAAGATCATTCGAGAGTTAAAGCTCGACTGAAGCATTCTAAATCACATGTAAGTATAGTTCGACTAGCATAATCATGTGACGGGCTCGGAGTTGCAGAAACAAAGGAAAATAGCGCGACCCTCGAATAGACTCTGCGCGCGTAATATTTCGCACAAAGTATGACCATATGGACATAAGCCTGGCGCGGACCAGCGGCTACGGTCTTGGGATCGTCGGCCAAGGTGCATTGGAGGACGTTCGTCACGCGATGGATGTAACGCAGGGCAGTGGAGGAATCGAAGCCCGCGCATTCGGGCACCCTCGTTCCGGTATAATCGACATAGGCTCGGGTTGCCGCAGCAGGACTGCCCGCCTCGATCCGATAGACGGTCAGATATTTGAAAAGCTTGACCGTTACGCCGGGCAACATCTGCGTATCATTAAAGGCATAGCGCTGCGCGCTGAGGAAACCCTTCATCCCCGTCATCTTCGGCAGCCGTTTTTCGTCGAAGCACATTATATTCCGCATCCGCACCGGGAGTCGTGTCGGCCAAGATGAGCAGATCAAATTTGTCCTTGGCTCCCGCCGATGGGCTGAGTCCGCCCATTCCATTGCGCCATCAAGGCACAACGCCATTGTCGAATGTCTCCAGTCATTTCGGATTTCTCTCCCACGCGGCGCCTGCATATATTAGATTTAATATACTAGACTTTTAGGTTAAATGCATATAGCAAAGTTTTCAAATATGGCCCGCACGAAGGGGAAGGCACGCTTGCCCCTTCGTGCGGGCTTGAGAACAGGCTGAATAGATGCGGATCATATATAAGCGACTTGCGTTGAGACAATGTTCCATCGCCCGCCGGCCGGATACCCACAAACCATGAGGCATATCCCAAACTGCCGATGCGGACACCCCTCCGAGGCGCCCTGCTTTTCACTATCTATGGAGAACGAGCAATGAGGCTTCATTGGTCGCCACGTTCACCCTTCGTCCGGAAGGTTATGGTCGTTGCGCATGAGCTCGGGATCGCCGAGCAGATCGAGCTTGAGCGCAGCGTCGCTGCGATGACCCGCCCTAATCCCCAGATCATGGCGGACAATCCCCTCAGCAAGATCCCGACACTGGTGCTCGACGACGGTTCTGCCATATTCGATTCTGGTGTAATCGTCGAATATCTCGATTCGCTTCACGGTCATATGCTGATCCCCAGCAAAGGCGCCGGCCGCTGGAAGGCACTCACCCATCAGTCCCTGGGGGACGGTTTCCTTGATCTTCTGGTGCTGTGGCGTAACGAGCGCGACAAGCCTGAACAGATGGTGACAAAGACCTGGTGCGATGCCTTCGCCATCAAGGCGGAAGCGGTGCTGAACCATTTCGACCTGATGGCAGCGGAGTTGACGGGGGGACCTTTCGGCATTGCACAGATCGCCATCGGTTGCGCTCTTTCCTATGCCGACTTCCGCTTCGAGGATATCGGCTGGCGCAATGGACGCGACGCGCTTGCCGCCTGGCACGCAAATTTCTCGCGGCGCCCCTCCATGATCGCGACGGAAATCGAGGATGCCTGAATCGCGACAATCAGCGGGTCCTCTCTCTCATCTGCGAGTGCTCGATCTTGGCCGGATCATGGCGGCACCCTGGGCTACCCAAATCCTGGCCGATCTTGGCGCAGACGTCATCAAGGTGGAGCGTCCGAAGTTCGGAGACGATACGCGCAGCTGGGGACCGCCATTCCTTTCCGACCGGGAGGGAAAACGGACGGGCGAAGCCGGCTATTTTCTCGCGGTCAATCGCGGCAAACGGTCGATCACGATCGATATCACCACCGAAAAAGGTCAGGAAATCGTCCGTAAGATTGCCGATACCGCCGATATCGTGATCGAGAACTTCAAGGCCGGCGCGCTCGCCAAATATGGACTCGATGCTTCGACATTGCGAGCCGCCAAGCCAGATCTCATCTATTGCTCGGTCACCGGTTTCGGCCAGAATGGACCGCGCCGCGATCAGGCTGCCTATGATTTTGCCATTCAGGCCATGGGTGGCCTGATGAGTGTTACCGGCGAGCGCGACGATGCGCCCGGCGGCGGACCACAAAAGGTCGGTGTGCCGGTGATCGACCTGATGACGGGCATGTATGCCGCGGTGGCTATGCTCGCCGCCCTGGCGCGGCGTGAGCGAACGGGTCAGGGCGAGACGATCGACCTCGCGATGCTCGACGTATCGGCGGCTCTACTCGCCAATCAGGCGATGAACTTTCTCGTCTCCGGCCAACCGCCCCGGCGCGGCGGCAACCGGCATCCTAATATCCAGCCGCAGGACATCTTTGGATGCGGGGACGGCCAGATTGTGCTTGCGGTAGGGAATGACAGCCAGTTCACTAAGCTGTGCGATATATTGGGCCGGCCCGAATGGGCGAGCGATCCACGCTTTCTCAGCAATGCGAACCGGGTCGAAAATAATGAGATATTGACTGCCCTTCTTAACGAAGCCTTCTCTGGGTGGACACGAGGGGCGCTGGTGGAGGCGTTGGATAAGGGCGGCGTTCCTGCCGCAGCAATAAACAATGTGAGCGAACTGTTCGCCGATCCGCAACTCCATCACCGGGCTATGCTGCAACATTTATCACACCCGCTTTCCGGAAGTGTGCCGCAAGTCGTCAGTCCGATCCGTCTAAGCGACTCCCCGCTGGAATTTGATCGCGCTCCGCCATTGCTTGGACAGGACACTTACGCAATACTTAATGAACTAGGTTTTGATTCTAATGCCATGGCATCGCTATCGGCGGAGGGGATAATTTGAAAAACATTCATCCAATCGATCGGCAAATGGGGCTGGCGAATGGCAGCCGCATTCCGCTGCTTGAACCAACAGAAATGTCGCCGGAACAGCTCCGCGTATATGAAGAAGTGGTATTGGGTCCACGAGGCCGCATGATCGGCCCGCTGCGGGCTGCTATCCACAGCCCTGAACTGGCGCAACGCTGGGCTCGCTTCGGCGAATTTCTCCGTTATTCGACAAATATCCCGCCTCGTTACAAGGAATTGGCGATTCTTGTCACCGCTCGTCGCTGGAATTGTCAGGTCGAATGGTCCATTCACACCCAGGAGGCGGAGCGCGCCGGGTTGCCTATCGAAGTGATCGAGGCAGTAGGTCGCACCGAGGAACCGCCATTCGTGTCGGATGAAGATGTCATCATCTATGAGTTCACTCGGCGTCTCCATCAGCATGGGCATGTGGATCTTCCCACCTATGAAGCCGTTCGGACATTGTGGGGCAATGCCGGCGTCGTCGAGTTGACCGCCTTGATCGGCTATTATGGTCTGGTCGCCATGACTCTCAATGTCCATGAGATGCCGGTGCCCGAAGGATGCACGGCGAGCCTCCCCCCCGCGGCAACGCATGATTTGTCGATCTTGCCGCCGGCAGGGTTAGGGAAAGCGAAAATATAACCGGCGGCGTGTGTCGGATAGCATCGGAAATGGGACTGCCGGAATATGGACAGAGACAGACAGATATTCTTCGATAGCCTTGAAAAATTGACTGTCGAGATTCAAGATTTCGTTGCAACAGTTACTCTTTTTGCGCCGCCGGTGAACGCACAGGACCGCAAGCTCCGCGAGGAGATCGTGCGAACCTTCGACATTCTTGGCGCCGCCTCCGATGTGCGAGCGATCATCCTGACGGGCGCGGGCAAGACCTTCTCGGCCGGTGCCGATCTGACCGAACGGGCCGCCATTGCCAAAGAAGCTGGAGGATATGCGCGTCATAATCGCCTGGTGCGCGCTGCCTTCGATGTGGTGCTCGAATGTCCCAAGCCGGTGATCGCCGCCGTCAATGGCGCAGCGATCGGCGCGGGTTGCGTACTTGCATTGGTTGCAGACATCCTTTTGGTTGCAGAAGAATCTTTCATGGCGATGACGGAGGTGGATTACGGCCTTGCTGGCGGAGTGCGCCATGTTTTGCGTTCCTTAAGTCCGTCCGATGCACGGCTGATGATTTTCACCGCTCGCCGGATCAGTGGGCCGGAGCTTTACCGGATGAACGTAGCCTCGGCCTGCATTCCGGGCGAGCGGTTACTGGAGGAAGCGCTCAAAATTGCGCAGGAAATTTCCCGGAAGGTCCCGCTGGCGGTCGTCGCGGCCAAACGCTCCTTCGGTCTTACGGAAGAAATGCCGCTGCGTGACGGCTATCGTTACGAGCAGAGCCAGACCGCAATGCTTGCGGACAGCGAGGACACGCAGGAAGCGCTTGCCGCGTTTCGCGAAAAGCGCAAACCTGTTTTCAAGGGGCGCTGAATATTTTTGCGTTCAGCACATCGACAAGGCCGGTGGAGAACCCTGAGAAATTGTCGTCCAATCGCGGCAGATGACGCAGGCCTTTGTGAAAAGGGAGTTTGCCGGAAGCATGGTTGTCTTCGCGGTCGGTTGAGCTGCCGCATGATGAGGCTTCGCGGGCGGTCTTTCCCATGTTTAGACACATGCTTCTTGGATCAGGCTCAACACAGCGCGCTTGGATTTGATCGGACGTTTCGGCGATAAGCGGAGTAGCTGCGTTTGGAGATTCATTGGAAATAGACAGGCATTTCCGTCAGAACGCATGGTGCTGCTGCCGATGATCGATCACGGGATTTCATCCAGCTAATCATGTTTCCCGCATGTTGCTTGCCATGGAGCCGACATGCCTGCCTCCGTTGCAACATAAATTCCTTGAATCTGATGGCCTGCAACCGGAACCTGTTGAAATATTGGCATGGGAAAGGCGGTGCAGACTTCTCTCCGCACCGCCTTTCCCATGCAATCAATATTTAAAGGTGATGCCTACGGTCCACGTCCGGGGCGTGCCAACTTGGGCGACACTGGTGCCTCCAAACTCCTGCGGAGCAATGAACGATGTATTATAGGCGAGATCGAACAGGTTGGTGACATTGGTATAGAGGCGGAAATTGCGCCACTCGATGCTGCCACCCACATTGGTGAGACGATAGGGACGGGACTTCCACCGGTTAATCGGATAGAAGAATTGCTCGCCATAGAAGCTGACATCGCCGTTCAAATTCAGCTGGACGCCGTCCCCGACCTCATGGGTCCAGTCAAGCCCGACCAAGCCCTGATACCGTGGCGCCCACGGCACTTCCAGGCCAGCGATGTCGCGGGGCTGCCTATTATTATAGGGATCGATGAAGATGGAACCGGGAGCCCATTGGGCACGGCCCATGCCGAAATTCGCGTTCAGTGTCAGCTGGCGGGTCAGCGGAGCGACAAGATCCATTTCTATACCATAATTGTCGGATGGTCCCACATTGCGGATCACCGTCAATGGTTGGCGGGAGCCAGTGTTGAGCTCCGTATTCTGATACAGGCGATCCTTGTAGCGGATATAGTAAGCGGCCACGTTGAAGCGGATGCCGCCCGGGAAGGTCGCCTTCAGGCCGAGTTCGTAGTTCCAGTTGGTTTCTGGATTATAGGTCCGAAGGATGTTGACGCCATTATTACCGGTCAGTTCGAATATCCCGCCTGGGGTAAAGCCCTTTGAAACTGAGGCGAAGGCCAGGACGTCCGTGTCGATATCATAAGATATCGATGCCTTGGGTAGAACGAAATTCGACTTCTGGCTTTCTGAGATATTTATGCGAGGATCGCGCATCTTATTGCGCGACAAGCCATAACGGGCGCCCAGTTCGAAATTCCATGGTCCAGCCTCATAGGTCGCGTTAGCGAAAATTGCATAGTCCTTACTTCGCAATTCAGTATCAGTATAGCGATCAGGACGATTGGGACCCATGCTTACCACATAAGTGTCTGGATTATGGGCCTGGAAAAAGGCCCCGACAGTCCATTGGAATGGATCGTTACCGATGCTGCCCAAACGGAGTTCCTGGCTATACACCTCGCGTCGGGCGGTGGCCCGGGAGTGCGAGTCAAAGATAGGAAGCTTATCGGCATCTGCGGTTCTCCAATATTTCGACTTGAAAGCCGCGCTGATCGATGTCAGCGCCAAGGTGTCATTGAACCGATGTTCGATATTGACCGTTCCGGAGTAGATTTTGCGATTATAATGCGCCGGGAAATCCCCAAATATATTATAGGTTACATCATCGGGCGTATCCGGGGTCATCTGCAGGTTGAAGCGGCCGGTGTCCAGCCAGTTGCCGGTCAGATAAGCGGTGACGGTGGTGTTTTCGCTGTCATGGGCCAGGGTCAACCGTGCCCCGCTTTCATGTCCGGCATCCGCATGTGTGCGCAGAGTCTGGTTATATATGAAACCCTCGGTATCGGTGTAGAAGCCAGTAAGGCGGGCGTTGAGGCCGGGAAGCAGTGGTCCGGACACCATGCCGCCAAAATATTTGGTCTCGTAACTGCCATATTCGGCGGTGGCCTGCGCCTCGAAGCGATCGGTCGGGCGCTTGGTCACATATTTGATCGCACCGCCGATGTTGCTCCCGCCATAGAGCGTGCCCTGCGGGCCTTTCAGTACTTCCACCCGTTCGACATCGTCCAAACGCGCGCTCTGTCCTTCGAAAACCTGGACATCATTCACATAGAAGCCAACGCCCGGCGTCAGGCCGAAAACGCCAACGCCGCGCATCGACACGTCTGGCGTATTATCCTGACGGATGCGGATGTTCAGGTTGGGTGAGAAGCGGCGCAGATCGGAAACGGAAACAACACGCGCCTTTTCCAGTTGTTCAGAGCCGAGCGCTTGAATTGACATCGGCACATCCTGAATGCTCTCGTCGCGCTTACGGGCGGTGACGACGATGTTCTCGTCAGTTACGGATGCGTTGTCGGTGGATGGCCCACTTTGCGCCAAGTGAGAACGGCGGAGCAATATTCGACCACGGTAGCGGCGGGATAGTCCTGCTGCGGGCGGCGTAAAAGTCGTCCA